>CAKQRW010000007.1 GCA_934271655.1 uncultured Bacteroidaceae bacterium
TGGAGAAGAACCTTGACCAAGTTGACGGGGAAGAAACAGTCTCAAACGTGCCACAGAACGACTATGTGAGAGGCGCAGAGGCATTTATGAATATTTAAACATATATGAGTCCACTCGGAAAAGTCAGAGCGATTTCAATCTGAAAGTTGAATGGCAAAAAGAGCCACAAATAGGCTCTTAAAAGCTGTAAAATTCGTACAGAATGGCTTTTCTAATGCTTTTTAGTTTTAAACTGTAAGCATTTTGAAGTGTCTCTCTGTCTTGATGGCACTTTTTCAAGTGGACTCATTGGTAAAAATTATTGTACAAAATCTCTTGACTTTGCTATATTTATAGCTGCATTCATATCTGCGTCTTGCGCTTGATTGTAACAAGTACATTCTGGATTAGTACAAATGAAAGTGGCACGTTCCGAACGATTTCCTCGTTGATTACAGACATGACAAGTCTGGCTGGTATATGCCGGATTTACATATTTCACTTTGATGCCTGCTATGCCTGCTTTATACTCAATGTCTTTCTGTAGCTCGAAGTAAGACCATCGCCCAAGAAGGCGTTTGTGAATATCCTCAACTTCTCCTTCTTTATTCCGTCCAAATCCTTTTAGACTCTCCATTTGAATGCTCTCTACCTTCCACCGAGATGCCAAGTTTACAATTTCTCTACTTATACGATGATTTTCAGTCTGTACCCAGTTTCTTTCTTTTCCTCTAAGAATTTCTGTTGCTTTAGTCTTATGTTTTCTTCCGTGACCACCTTGTGTAAGTTGTGAGCGTTGCAACTCTCGAAATCTTCTACGGAAAACATCACGTTGTTTCTGGAAGGTATCGCCATTGCCTATGCGGCTTCTTTCTGGACCATCGTTAACTGCTGCATAAGCTGGATGCACAACTCCGAGGTCAACACCCATAGTTTTCCCTTTAATTGGCGTAGCGTCTGCTTTTGGAATATCAACAGTTACAAGAAGAAACAATTTTCTGTCTTTTAGAAAGAAGTTCTTTTTTATGCCAGAAAACCATAAAAACGACGTTATTTGTATGTCTTCAGCAGAGTTTTGTTTATGCTTCACAAGGAGATCCAGCTAAAACAACATCAACGTTTCTTACCTATTCATTATGCAAATGTAATGATTTTTGCGCAGATGTGTGTAGGAAACAGGCAAAGAATGTGCGGGGCTGGCGGAAATAATTATAGCTGTGCGGCTGGAAAATGCAGTGGGTGCGGTGTCTCACCTCACACTTGGGGAGGTGGGTGTTCTTGCTGATGTGCGGTGGAATCCCGCACCTGCAGCATAGGACAGCATTTCTTGTAGGCCAGAGCTGCCATTTGCAATCATGTGCAGTCTGATAAACGTTTAAGTCAGGTGTGTGAGCATGGCGTTTTTTTATGATGAGAATGTTAAAATCAGGCTACAAAGCCATGTTTTGTCAGCCAAACGAAACTGTTTCTGGTATAAAAATGTTACCTTTGTGAAGTATATGCCAATAGCGGAAGCCGGAATGGGCTGAGACTGGGCAGACAATCAATGGCAAAAGACAATCAATGACAAAAGTTATGAACAGACTGTATTTGAGATACATGACGCTGGCCTGCTCCTTGATCGCCGTAACTGGGGCGCATGCACAATGCGCGGGGGCAAAATACGAGAAAGGGCCGTCTCGCAGGGTGGAAATATTGCAGGTGGACAATCGTGAGCGCAGTACAATGGTGTATATGGCTTACACGACTCCTGACTCCGATGATTGGGAGGAGGCAAGCCGTGTGATGAGTGTGGAAGATGGTGCGTTTATCCGTGTTGAAGGCTCTGATAAGCGATACCATATGTTGTCTGCTGTCAATATGCCTGTAAGCAGCGAGGCGGTGAACAGGTGGATGATGTTTGACAGGAGAAGCCAGCGTCATCAGTTTGTGCTTGAGTTTGAAAGGATTCCTGAGGGAAGGCCTTTTGATATGATAGAGAATGCCAACGACTCTAATGCGCTTAACTTCTATGGGGTCACCTATGTGCCTGCAGACTCAGGCGCGTGTGTGGATGTTGACGAGTATGTCGCTGGGTATCCTGTCAAGGAGGGGGGACGCTATGTAGTGGAAGGCGATACGGTAGCATATGTGAGGATTAATGATGTCGTCGTCAGCATCCTGCCGTCGCTGTCGAAGCAGTATGGGAAATTCTTTAGCATGAATATATGGGTTCAGAATTTTTCCAATAAGAGCATCTTGTTTAATCCGGGCAACATCAAGGCGGTGGGTCACGACTTCAAGGTCTATAAGCCAAAGAACTCTTATATGTCTCTGAAGGAGGAGCTTCATGTGCTCACGCATGAGGAGTATGACAAGATAGTGAAGCGTAAGCAGACTTGGAATAATGTCGGGATGGCTTTGGCTGAGGGCATGACTGCTGGGGGCGCGGGGATGTCTGCGTCAACGACTTCTTGTGTGGTCCACGCTTATGCATTGGGCGGCTCTTCTTATTATACTACTTATTATTACGGCCAGGCCGTAACGACGACATGTAATGCTGCTGCCGCTTATGCTGCGCGGCAAAGGGCAGTGGAGAATTGTGAGAACTACGCAAATGGACAAAGGCTGATAAGGGAACGATTGGGGAACGGATATGTCAAGATGAACACCATAGCGCCAAATACTTGTTATTCTGGATATTTCAATATAAAGTATGGGAAGATGGCAGGCATGTCTCTTGATGTTGTGATAGGTGGTGAGGTGTATCCATTCACGTTTGAGTGACGGTAGGAGGGATGGTGGATCGGTATTGCCATGATGCGTCTTGCTGGATAGGGTAAAAAAAGGTTGCATATGGTTGTGTAATAAGGCTTTTGCCCTTTCAGGACGGGGCGATTTTCCCAGGGGTGACGCTTTCCCCAGGGTGGCGGCGCGGGACGATAGTTGTTGTAGGGTCGGATAGGGAATCAGTCAAATCTGCCATGGTTCGCATTCAAAAAAGAGTGTGGCTATATGTGCCAACCATGTTCGCTATGCCTTGGGCTATACGAAAAAAAAGCCCGGTGGCGCTAAGAGCAGACAGCGTCATCGGGTCTTTTGATGGTATGTTGAAGATAGACAGTCTTTTCTGGAGGAAATGACTGGAATCAGGTTTTAGACATGATGTCCGTGATTATTTGGTTGTGAGGAATACATCCGTGATGGTTTTGTGGCTGGGCACTGGAAAAATGTCCTGCCGTCCTGCCATGGTCGCGCTATTTGTCTATGACGAGCCGTCCTTCCTCCAGCCTCACGTGGTGGGCGAAGGAGATGTGCAAGCCGTCCGACACGGCCGAGACGTCTATGCCTCGGTGGATAAGCTCGTTTATGAGGGCGAGGTCGTGATATGCGCGTGCTGAGGCCCAGCCGCGACAACCTACCTGGCTGTTGAATGAGTCGATGAGAGAGGGGAGAGAGTCGGCTGCAAAGGCTGCGGCTGACCTGATGTAGATGGGATTGTTGAGAATGTCTGAATCCATAATGTTGACGTTTTTTTTGAAGTTGATACTAAATTCTTCCACATCGTTCCTTTACCACCGTGGCTGTCGGGCTCGGTTGGTGCAGAATAGATACTGCTCTTGATGCTTTCGTCTGCAAAGTTACGGATATTTTACGTGACGGAGAAATTTTTCCCCATATTTT
Source organism: uncultured Bacteroidaceae bacterium (assembly GCA_934271655.1). GTDB lineage: Bacteria > Bacteroidota > Bacteroidia > Bacteroidales > Bacteroidaceae > Minthosoma. The sequence goes on from CAKQRW010000007.1 coordinate 3,643, forward strand.
TTGTGGATGTGGCAAAAAAGAGGCAGGCCTTCGGTTCCGCCATGCGGATGCCGAGGGCCTGTGTCCTTTTTGTTGTGTGTATGTGCGGGCTGGCATGTCAGGCCACGTGGAGTGGCTTGGCCATGCGTGCGCTTACTTCTGGTTCTTGTAGTACTTCTTGTACTTGGCTGCGAGGGCAGTCTGCTGAGTGTTGTTGTAGAGCACGTAGAGCGACTCGCCCCACATGTCTGGCTCGTTGGGCTCGGCAGCCTCCAGCTTCTTGAAGAGCTTGATGGTCTCGTCGATGTCGGCCTTCTTTGAGCCGTTGTTCATGGCGTACATCCATGCGGAGCGGGCTGCCATGAGGATACACTTGGTCTCCTCGGGGTATTTGCCGCTTGCCTCGATGAAGATCTGCTTAGCCTTGGTGTAGTCCTTGGCCTCGAAAGCCAGCTGGCCCTCCATGAGGTAGGCGTTGACCGTGTTGTCGTTGTCTGGGTAGTCGGCCTTGAGGATGGCCGCTGCCTTCTTGAAGCCCTCGTTGTCGCCAGCCTGGAAGCAGTTCTGCATCAGGATGGTGACGAAGTTGGCGCGGAGGTCCTTCTGCTCGGTGTCGCCCTTGAGGGCCTCGATGCCTTCTGCCAGATATTTGTTCTGCTTGGCCTTGTCGTTCTTCTGGTTGTAGTAGTTGGCGAGCGACTGGTAGGCTATGCCCTTGTAGGATGTCTTCATGAGTTCCTCGTATGCCTCGACGATCTTGGCTTCGGATGCGTCCTTGAGGTTGAGGTATGACTGCGCGCGGAAGGCCTTAGCGTAGGTGATCCACGACTCGAGGCTCTCGTGCTTGAAGTCCTTCATGAGGTTGGTCTTCTCCATGGTGTAGAGAAATTTCTCGGAATATTTGGCACCCTTGGCCAGTTCAGCCTGGTCATCGCTGTTGGAAGCGTTCTGTGCGGCCTGGAGGAGCTGTATGGCTGGGTTGACGCCCATGATCTGGTATTGCTTGTGGTCCTTGTCCTTCACGTCGGCCTTGGCCTTGGGGTTGATGGCGAGCAGGGAGTCGTACTTGGTGCAGTAGGTGACCATCTTCTCGGAGCAGTCGATGAACGACTGGAGCAGCTGGGCGTTGTCGGGGTCAGCCTTCGTCTCGTTCTCGAGTTTCTTGTAGTACTCGTTCTGGATGAGGGCGGCTACTTTCCATGTCTCGGCCTCTGAGGAGGTGTACTCGCTCTTGATGGCTGCGTCGATGAAGGGAAGGGCTGTTGCGAGCTTCTCGAAGTTGGTCTCCTTGCGTCCGTACTGGGCGTTGGGGATAGACATCTCATAGGTGTTGTTGGCCTTCTTGAGATTGGCCTTGGCCTCTTTCTGAGCTTCCTTCTGTGCCTTCAGCGCCTCTTTGTCCTGTGCGTATGCTCCTGTGGACATGAGCAGGAGGCAGCCTACGAATAAAGCAATCTTCTTCATAGTGAAAAATGTTTTAACAGGTTTGTAAAATATTTTGACTCATTCATTTTCTTCTGGCATGAGTGTCTCATGGTCATTCCTGTGCGTCTGGAGCGTTGTCGGACTGTGCGTCTGGAGCGCTGGCTGTGGCGTCTGCTGGATTGTCCGTGTCGGTCTCCGTGTCCTCTGGGTCCTCTGAGTGCTCTACCACGCAGACGGAGCTGATCACATCGTTGCGCTTCTGTATGTCGATGAGCTTCACGCCTTGGGTGTTGCGTGCCGACTTCTTGATGTCTTGTACGGCGAGTCTGATGGTCACTCCGCTCTTGTTGATGATCATGATGTCCTCGTCTTCCTTCACGGCCTTGATGGCCACGAGCTTGCCGGTCTTCTCTGTGATGTTGATGGTCTTGACGCCCTTGCCGTTGCGGTTGGTGACGCGGTATTGCTTGACTGACGAGCGCTTGCCCACGCCCTTCTCGGAGAGCACGAGCACGGTAGGCAGTCCAGCCTCGTCGTCGTCGCCGGGCTCGGATGTGAGGACAAGGTCTTCTCCGTAGGCTGTGTCCTCTGTGTCCTCTGTGTCCTCGGAGGTGTTGCCCTCGTTGGCGGTGGTGTCATCGCCGATGGTGGTGTCGTCGTCGCTTTCGTCCTCCTCGTCGCCCCAGCCTTTTTGTGAGTGGATGGCTATCATGCCCACTACCTGGTCTTCGCCGTCGTCGTCGAGCTTCATGGCCTTCACGCCTATGGCTCCTCGGCCTGTGTTGCGCACCTTGCTCTCGTTGAAGCGGAGGGCGCGTCCGTTGCGGTTGGCGATGAGTATCTCATCGTTGCCGCTTGTGAGGAGCACGTCGACCACCTTGTCGCCCTCGTTGAGGCTGATGGCTATGATGCCGTTGGAGCGTGGGCGTGAGTAGTTGGCGAATGCTGTCTTCTTTATGATGCCTTGCTGTGTGCAGAAGATGAGGTTGTGTGAGTTGACCCATTCCTCGTCGTTGATGTTGTCGATGCAGATGAATGCTGTCACCTTGTCGTCGGAGTCGATGTTGAGCAGATTCTGTATGGCGCGTCCCTTGTCTGTGCGTGAGCCTTCGGGGATGTTGTACACCTTCATCCAGAAGCAGCGTCCTTTCTGTGTGAAGAACATCATGGTGTTGTGTGTGTTGGCGGGGTAGATGAACTCGATGAAGTCTTTGTCTCGTGCTGTGCCGCCCTTCACGCCTATGCCGCCTCTGGCTTGTGTGCGGAACTCGGTGAGGGTGGTGCGCTTGATGTAGCCGAGGTGGCTTACTGTGACGGCCACTTCCTCCTTGGCGTAGAACTGCTCTGGGTCGAAATTTTCGCTGGCTGTGAGGTCTATCTCGGTCTTGCGCTCGTCGCCCCATTTCTCTTTTACTTCGATGAGCTCGTCTTTCATCACTTTCTTGCAGAGCTCGGGGTCGGTGAGAATCTGGTCGAGATACTTGATGAGGCGTTGGAGGTCGTCAAACTCGGCGTGGAGCTTGTCCTGCTCCAGTCCAGTGAGGGCTCGCAGGCGCATGTTGACGATTTCGCGTGCCTGAAGGTCGTCGAGGCTGAAGCGCGCCATGAGGTTGTCCATGGCTTCCTGCGGGTTCTTGGCCGCGCGTATGATGTGCACCACCTCGTCGATGTTGTCGCATGCTATGATGAGGCCTTCGAGTATGTGTGAGCGTTCCTCGGCCTTGCGCTTGTCGAAGCGTGTGCGGCGGATGACGACGTCGTGGCGATGGTTGACGAAGTAGCGTATGCAGTCCTTGAGTGTGAGCTGCTTGGGTCGGCGGTCGGCGATGGCGATGCAGTTGACGGGGAATGTGCTCTGCAGGTCGGTCATCTTGAAGAGCTTGTTGCGCACCACGTTGGCGTTTGCGTCGCGCTTGATGTCGATGACGATGCGCATGCCTTCGCGGTCAGACTCGTCGTTGACGTTGCTGATGCCGTCTATCTTTTTCTCGTTGACGAGCTGTGCTATTTTCTTGATGAGCTCAGACTTGTTGACGTTGTATGGTATCTCTGTGACGACTATCTTGTCGTGTGTGCCTTCCGACTCGATGACGGTCTTGGAGCGTATGACGATGCGTCCGCGTCCAGTCTCATAGGCGTCCTTGATGCCGTCGATGCCGCAGATGATGCCGCCTGTGGGGAAGTCGGGGCCCTTGATGTGCTGCATGAGTCCGTCGCAGTCGATGTCGGGGTTGTCGATGTATGCCACGCAGCCGTCGATGACTTCAGAGAGGTTGTGTGTGGGTATGTTGGTGGCCATGCCCACAGCTATGCCTGTGGCTCCGTTGACGAGCAGGTTGGGGATGCGTGTGGGGAGCACGGTAGGCTCTTTCTCCGAGTTGTCGAAGTTGTCTATCATGTCCACGGTCTCTTTCTCTATGTCTGTCATCATGGCTTCGCCGAGTTTGCTGAGGCGTGCCTCGGTGTATCGCATGGCGGCTGCGCCGTCACCGTCGACCGAGCCGAAGTTGCCCTGGCCGTCGACAAGTGTATAGCGCATGGCCCATGGCTGTGCCAGTCGCACGAGTGCACCGTAGACGGATGAGTCGCCGTGTGGGTGGAGGTGTCCGAGCACGTCGCCCACGATGCGGGCGCACTTCACGGTTGGCTTGTCGGAGGTGTTGCCGTGCTTGTCCATAGAGTAGAGGATGCGCCTGTGCACGGGCTTGAAGCCGTCTCGCACCTCGGGCAGCGCGCGAGCCACAATGACTGACATGGAGTAGTCGATGTAGCTCTTCCTCATCGTTTCGTTGATTTCTACTTTAATGATTCTGTCTAAATCTTCCATTTGATTTGTTGGGGTTTGTATTATCTCTACAAAGGTAGCACTTAAAATTGGAATAATGGGCGATTGAAAGGATTTTTAAGTGTACGGAAGATAAAAAACCTCTTGTTTGGCTCGGAAAAGGCTCATTTTGCGATTCACGCTTTCATTTCGACAGGGTGTCGGGATGAAAGCGTGAGTGCGTCAGAGGGGGATTATTGGCCCATTTTTCCGTGTGCGGCCTTGACGTATTGGTCTGTGGGTGTCTATATGCTATTAGGGTTGCAGGGCTCGTTTCCTTGCCGTGTGCGGCCTTGCTGTATCAGTCAGTGGTTGTCCACATGCTCTTAGTGTTGTAAGGCTCTTCCTTGCCGTGTGCGGCAGCTATGTGCATGCTGGATGTCTGGAGGTAGTGGCGTGCGCAGTCCATGATGTCTGCAGGAGTCAGTGCCTGTATCTGTTCCATCATCTTGGCGTGCTCCTTGAGGCTGCTCCCGCTTTCTCTGAGGACTATGCATACGGATGGGAGTGAGAGGGTCATCTCGGTGGTGCGGCAGTATTGTCCCATGAGATAGTTTTTGGCTATGGTCATCTCGTCGTCTCCTACGGGTTCGGTTTGCAGGCGCTCCACCTCCTTGAAGATCTCTTCCACGCATTTGTCCACGTGCTTGCGCGTGGTGGTGGATGATATGAGCAAGAGGGCTGAGCCTGGCATGTGGAGCATGTCGGCCGAGATGCCATAGGTGAGTCCGAGTCGCTCGCGTATGTTGGACATGAGCCTGCTGCCGAAGTAGCCGCCGAGGATGGTGCGTGTGAGAGCTATGGCTGGATAGTCGGGCGAGACGCGTGTTGGCATCAAGGTGCCGATGTTGATGGCCGACTGTGCCGATTCTGTCTCGATGACTGCGTCGTGCCTCTGCTGGCTGCTCGCCTTTGTGTCGATGCGCGGCAGGGTGGCGACTGCGGAGGCATCGGCTGGCATGGTGCCCAGATGCCTGTTGATGAGGCTCACCACCTCGTCGTCCACGTCGCCCGAGGCGTAGATGACGGCGTTTGCCATGTTGATTAAGCGGCTGTGGTATGTGGCTATGTCGTCGTGCGTCAGGGCCTCCACGTCTGTCTCGTCATACGACTGTGCCAGCGGGTGTGCCTCGCCGAGTAATGTGCGCTGGAGCAGTTTCTGGCTGACGTAGCTGACATTCTGCTTGTTGGCGCGGCTGGCGAAGATGAATTCGTCTTTCTCTATGTCCATCTGCTGCTCCTCGTAGGCTGGGGCTGATATGATGTCTCTGAGGATGGGCATCACCTGGGCCAGGTTGCGTCGCAGGCAGGTCATAGTGAGTATGGTGGACTGTATGCCGGCCGAGATGTTGATGGAGGCTCCGTAGAAGTCGAGCTGCTGGGCTATGCGCTCTGCGCTCATGTCTGTTGTGCCGGCTGTCATCAGGTTGGCGGCGAGGGTGCTTTGTAGCACCTTGCTTTCCATCCATCGTCCGCCTCTGAATGTGATGGTGAGGCGCACTATGTATGCTTCGGGTATGGGGAAGATGTCGAGTTCTGTCCCGTTGTCGAGCCATAGCGGAGCTGGCAGGGCTGTGGCGCGTGGCTTGGTCTGGTGGAGTGGTGGCTGTGTCATAGTGCGTCGAGGTTGCCTTCGTTAAGGAATTGCTCGGCACGCTCCAGGTCTGCTGGCGTGTCGATGCCTATGGTCTCTATGTCGCTCACTCCCACCTTTATCTTGTAGCCGTTTTCCAGCCACCTGAGTTGCTCAAGCGATTCGGCTATCTCCAGGGCAGACTGCGGGAGGGACGTTATCTGCTTGAGGACATCGGCGCGGTAGGCATAGAGTCCGATGTGCTTGTAGTATGTGTGGCTGTAGAGCCAGTCGCCTTTCTCCTTTCCGCGGCAGAAGGGTATGATGCTGCGTGAGAAGTACATGGCTTCCATGCGCTTGTTGACGACGACTTTTGGCGAGTTGGCATTTTCGAGGGCTGCGAGTCCGTCCTCTGGCTTGAAGGGCTTCACGAGTGTGGCTATGTCTACGGTGGGGTCGTCAAAGCATGCCTTTATGGCTTGGAGCTGTTCGGCCTGGATGAACGGCTCGTCGCCCTGTATGTTCACCACCACGTCGTATCCCTGGCCCACCTTGGTGAAGGCCTCGTAGACGCGGTCTGTGCCGCTCTTGTGGCTGGCGCTTGTCATCACGGCCTTGCCGCCGAAGGATGACACGGCCTGCATGATGCGCTCGTCGTCTGTGGCTACCACCACATCGTCGAGCACGTTCTCCACTTGCTTGTACACTCTCTCTATCACGGTCTTGCCTCCCAGGATGGCGAGTGGCTTGGCCGGGAAGCGTGTTGAGGCGTATCTGGCTGGAATGATTCCTATGAATTTCATAAGCTTGATTTTTTATATTGGTTTATGTATGTGTGGCATTTGCTTTTGTGGCATAGCATGTGCTGCTATGGCTGTTGCATGGATGAAGGCTGCTATATATAAGTTTTGTAATAGATGCATCCTGTGATAGATGCAATCTTCTATAGATGCTTATAAAAAGGCAATAGAGACAGCCGCTGACAATATTGCCCTCGTTGTCTCTATTGCCGTTGCTATGCCTTGTGTATCCTTATTATTTTTAGAAGAAGTCCTCGTCGGCGTCGATATCCTCTTCCTGTTCTCCTCGGAGCACATCCTCTGCGCTTGGGAGCGACCACAGCTCGTTGTTGCATGGGCTGTAGTTGAGCGGTATGGCGAATGAGTCGGTCTCGGCTATGCCGATGTCCTTGTTGCTGTATACCTTCCTCATCATCTTGCCGTAGATAGGCAGGGCTGCGCGCGCTCCTTGTCCGAAGGCCATGGTGCCGAAGTGTATGTCGCGGTCTTCGCCACCGACCCAGCATGCCACGACGAGCTTGGGGCAGAAGCCGATGAACCATCCGTCGGCATGGCTGTTGGTTGTGCCTGTCTTGCCTCCCATGTCGGCTGTGATGTTAAACTTGCCTCCTCTCAGGGCGCGTCCTGTGCCCTCGTTGATCACGGCTCGCAGCATGTAGAGCATCTGGTATGCCTTCTCCTGCGAGAGCACCTCGTTCATGCGAGGGGCGAAGCTGGCCACCACGTTGCCGTCGGCATCCTCGATGTGTGTGACGAGCAAGGGCGAGTAGTGCACTCCGTAGCCAGGGAAGATGGTGTATGCGCTTGCCATCTCGCCTATGCTCACGTCGCATGATCCGAGCGCCAGAGTGAGGTTGGGCGTCATGGTGTATGTGGAGAACTTCAGCTGGTTGCCCAGGAAGTCGATGAATGTCTGCGGCTTGATGAGGTTGAGCAGATATACCGAGGCGTGGTTGTTGGACTGCGCCAGGGCTGTCTTCAGGGGCACCACTCCGAGAGCTGGTCCCTTAGGTGTCCAGCCTCCGTAGTCTCTTGGGCTTGCGTCCACCACGTCGCATGGGGTGAAGTCCTGGCTTGAGAGGGCCAGCGAGTAGAGGAGCGGCTTGATTGTGGAGCCTACCTGCCTGTGTCCGCCTCCCAGCACATTGTCGTACATGAAGTGCTCGAAGTCGAGTCCCGGCACGTATGCCTTGACCTGTCCGTTGGTAGGGTCGATGGCGCACACGGCTGCTCTGAGGAATTTCTTGTAGTAGATGATGGAGTCGCGCGGCGACATGCGCACGTCCACCTCCTGCGGGTCGTTGTATGAGCTGCCGTACTTGAAGACCTTCATGTCGACAGGCACAGTGAAAGCCTGCATTATCTCTTCGTCCGTGTGTCCGTTCTCCTTCATGGCGCGGTAGCGTTCGCTCTGGCGCACATAGCGGTCGATGATTTTCTGCATCTTGCTCACGGTCATGTCGCGGTATGGGCCTGTGTAGGAGTGGCGTATCTCTTTCTCGAAGGCTGGCTGCAGATATTGTGCCACGTGCTCGAACATGGCATCTTCGGCCATCTTCTGTATGCGTGTGTCCACGGAGGTGTATATCTTCAGTCCGTCGGTATATATGTTATAGTGCGAGCCGTCCTTCTTGGTGTTCTTGTTGCACCATCCGTAGAGAGGGTCTGTCTCCCATGCCAGCGAGTCATCGTGGTATTGCTGTCCCTGCCATGAGGCGTAGGCGCTCCTCTCTGGGCGTTGCGCCATCATGATGCGTCGTAGGTACTCGCGGAAGTATGGGGCCACGCCTTCCTTGTGGGTGGTCACCTTGGGCTTGGGCAGCATTGTCAGTGGCTCGGCCTGTGCGGCCTCCTTCTCGGTGGCTGTGAGGTAGCCGGCCTTCTCCATCTGCGAGAGCACCACGTTGCGCCGCTCGCGGCATGTCTCGCTGGCCGTGTACTCTCCGTCTACGCGCTTGTAGGGGTTGTAGAGCGACGGGTTCTTGCACATGCCCACCAGGGTGGCGCACTCGTTGAGGGTGAGGTCTATTGGCTCTTTGCCGAAGTAGGTGTGTGCCGCGTTTTTGATGCCCACGCCCGTGTAGAGGAAGTCGAAATAGTTGAGATACATGGTTATGATTTCCTCCTTTGTGTAGTATCGTTCGAGCTGCACGGCTATGAACCACTCTATGGGTTTCTGCATCATTCGCTTGCCCTCGTCCTTGGCCACGTCAGAATAGAGCTGCTTGGCGAGCTGCTGCGTGATGGTGGAGCCACCTCCTGCGCTCTTCTGCCTGAGCACCATGCGCTTCACTACCGCGCGGGCTATGGCTTTGGCGTCGATGCCCGAGTGCTCATAGAATCTCACGTCTTCTGTAGCCACAAGAGCCTTCACCAGGTTCTCAGGGAGCGAGTCGTATGGAATCATCACGCGGTTCTCCTTGGCGTAGCTCCATGTGCCGATCAGTTTGCCGTCGGCGGAATAGAGTTGGGAGGCATACTTGTTGATGGGGTTCTGCAGGTCGCTCACTGGCGGCAGTTTGCCCAGCCATCCTTGCGAGATGGCAAACACCCATAGGAACATCAGGAATATGATGCCGCCAGCCACGCCCCATCCAATCTTGATGGCCTTGCTGACTTTTGCGCTCTCTTTCTCTTCCGCAGTCATTTTGGGCTGCGTTTCGTCAGATTTGTTCACGTTCATTTGCGTACAAAATGTTGTTATTGATAAATATTTCGCTGTCTTGCTTGATATGTTCTCAATGCAAAGTTACATAAAAATCTTATAGTGAGCGTGTGAAAAGTGAAAAAAGTGGCTTGCTGCATGTGTAATAAGCGCTTCTGGCGCATTCCTTCTGTTATTGCGTCTCGGGCTTGTCTTGTGCGTTCAGGACGTTCAGGGCCTTTCTCCTCTTGGCTTTTCTCCTGTTCTTGACGATATTGCCCACATCGATGCTGTAGGGGGCGTAGTCGTTGTCGCGCGAAAAGACTGGCGTGCCTGTCTTGGGGTCTTTGACAGATTCCATGAGCTCTTCCTTGGCTGCTTCTTTCATTATCTGACAGGAAGAGACTGTGGTGAGCATGGCGAGGCATAGCACGCATGCGGCCACATCAAGGCCTGAGGATGGGTTTGCTTGCATGTAAGTGAGGATATTTGTTCTCTTCATCGTTCTGTTTGTCTATGAGTGTGGCTTGCTGGCAGGTGTCATCGGCCTTCATGTTGAGCTGCCGAAGGCCTCTCATATTTGCGGTAAAGCATGAGGAGACACACGAAGCCTATCAGGGCAAGAGGAATGCCAGGCAGGGTGGAGTAGCGTGGGGAAAGGCCGAGCGAGATGGGCACGCCGCCAAGGAAGGCTCCGAGGGCGTTGCCCAGGTTGAAGGCCATCTGCACGCATGCTCCTCCCAGCATCTCGCCGCCTGGGGCATGCTTGAGTATGAGAAACTGCTCTGGGCCGCTGACGGCGAAGAGGCAGGCTGCGCATACCATCATGAGTGCCACGGACAGGGACGGCTGGTGGCAGAGGAAGAATATTCCGATAAGCGAGATGGCTATGGTTATCTGCACGTATGTGGCGAATCGTGCTGGCTTGAAACGGTCGGCGAATTTGCCGCTGAGCATGTTGCCGAGTACCATGCCGAGGCCTGCGGCTATCATCAGGGTGAATAGGGCATCGGGTGAGAATCCGCTCTCTTGGGTCAGCACTGGTGCTACATAGCTGTACCAGCAGAACACGCCTCCGTTGCCGAGCATGGTGGCTGCCAGGATGAGCCATGGCGCGGGACGGCGGAGGAAGACAAACTGCTTGCGGAAGCTCTCGCATGGCGTGGCATCGAGGTCGGGCACGCATCGCCATATGAAGAACAGCACCAGAAGGGCGCAGAGCATGGCAAGCACGAAGGGGAAGCGCCATGAGAGCGAACTGGCCAGGGCTGTGGCCAATGGCACACCAAGCAGGTTGGCGAAGGTCATGCCTGCTATCATCACAGCCACGGCTCCTGCCTCATGACCCTTGTCGGCCAGGCGCACGGCCACTATGCTGGCCACTCCGAAGTATGCTCCGTGTGGCAGGCCGGAGATGAAGCGTGCGGCGAGCAGCACCCAGTAGTTGGGGGAGAAGATGGAGATGAGTGCTCCGAGTACCATCAGTCCTGTCAGGGTCAGCAGGATGGACTTGGGTTTGTACTGGTGGGCGAACACTAGCAGCGGCGCACCCACACTCACGCCGATGGCGTATGAGGAGATGAGGTGTCCGGCTGCAGGTATGCTCACATGCAGGCTTTCTGACACGTTGGGTAGGATGGCCATCATCACATACTCTGTTATTCCGAGTGCCAGCGTGCCCATGGCGAGTGATACTAAACTTTTTTTCATCGTGTTTTTTTTCTTTGTTAGTTAATCGTATTAGTCTGATATTATTAGTCTTGTGTTATTAGTCCGTCATTATTAGTCTAATGGATATGTCTGATATATTATTAGTATAATGAATATGTCTGATATATTATTAGTCTAATGAATAAGCCAAAGGAAATACGTTTTTGCTATAGAGCGCGATTCTTTTTTAAGATTGCTACAAATTTAGGAGTTTTGTGGCTGACGTTTTTTTTCTGTTGTAAAAAAATGATAAGGTATATGATTATATTGACTTATGTCATAAGACAAGAACCGCCCGGTGGGGAAGGCTGTGTGCCTGTGTAGTGGGGACAGAATGAAACTTATGAGGATGTGGGCTAATTATGAAGAATGGAGTGATGTTTAGGGGGTGAGATCTGACTCAGCAGAGTCGTGCAAATCAATAAGGTCAGACAAGGGGAGTAATGTTCAGTGATTGAGATATGACTCAGCAGAGTCGTGCACATCAATAAAATTAGACAAGAGGAGTGAAGTTTAGGGATTGAGGTCTGACTGGCTGAACGACAGCGGGAGCAAGTCTTTGATGCTTCTGATGATATAGGTCTTGCCTGTGCTGTAGAGCATGACCTGTATGTCTGAGTGGAAGCGTGTCTCTGCTTCGAGCAGCGATTGGCGGCATGCTCCGCATGGGGATATAGGTTGTGAGACAATCTGTCCGTTGGTGCCTCTGGCTGTGATGCACAGGCACTTGATGGGCGTGTCGGGGTGGGAAGAGTTGGCATAGAACATGGCTGTACGCTCGGCGCACAGGCCAGAGGGATATGCGGCGTTCTCTTGGTTGGATCCGCTCACGATGGTGTTGTCGGCAAGCAGGAGGGCTGCTCCGACGGAGAAGTGGGAGTAGGGTGAATAACTGCGGCAGGTGGCGCGCAGGGCTTCATCGCGCATGGCGCACTCTTGCTGTGTCAGCTCGTCATCGTTCTTTATGATTACAGGGATGCTTATTGTCTTTTTTTCCATGGAGTGGATATGTTTATTGGACTGATGCCGTATGGGCAGGCTCAGTTGCCTGCACTTGTGCGGAGCTGTCTGGTATGGTGATGAGAGCAGGGTCGGCTGTAGGTGTGGCATTATCTTCCTTGAGCGGGAACTGGCCCTTTGAGGAGTGGATGATGTAGTCTGTCATCTGCTCGTTGCTGCTGAAGTTGTAGCCTGACAGCTTGCGTGTCTCTCCGTCTATCTCCATGTAGCGGTCGGAGTAGATGCGGTGGGCGGCTTGGTCCCAAAAGAGGAGGGATGTCCTGAATGTCTCTCCCTTGAGATTCTTGACCAGTACGCGTCCGCGCAGTTCCCACAGGCTTTTCTGGTTGAAGAAATAGGCAGTGTCGCATGAGATGAAGGCGTCGACCTGGTATGACTCGTTGAACCTTTCGATGAACATTCCTTTTTCAAATGACCAGTATTGAGGGTCTTTCTTGTCGTATATGTACCAGTCTTCCGTTATCATCTTGTAGCGTATGATGCCCGAGTCGCTGATGAGTGTGCTCACCCCGACCGACCTGAGTACTGGCAGCGAGTCTCTTTCGCCGATGTCTGGCCCATGTTTCTCGTCTTTTTGTCCGCACGACTGGAATGACAAGGTTGCAGCAGTCATGATGACTGCTGCAACACTTAATATTTCGGATGTTTTCTTGTTGTTCATCTGTAAGTTACAATTGTCTTTAAGCAAGGTCGGCAATGGCGCTCTTGAGTCCATGTGGAGATGGCGAATACTTCCCTGCATGTGTGTGCATGATGAGCTGCCGTCACTGCATGGATGGTGGGTCGCCCGTCGTGTTAGCGGAGGCGGAGTGTGGTGCTCTCGCCAGCCACGCTCACTCTCTGTCCGGCCTTGATTCCAGCGAAGAATGCCTCGCCGCGTGGGTAGAAGTGGGCTGCGTAGCCGGCTGCCTGACGGTTAGCCTTTGCTGCTGAAGCCGGGTCTACAGACTTGGCGCGGTTGCAGTAGTCGGTAGCGAGACAGTAGTAGTAGCTCTTCTGCAGGTTGTCGCCAGAAGCAGAGCGTGCTATGCAGCTGGCCTGGAGCAGGTATGCGCCGCCGTTTGATGGATTGTACTGGAGTGTCTTGCGGCAGTAGGCGCGGCATTGTCCGAGGTTGCCCTTCTTGAACATGAGAGCTGCGATGATGTAGGAGTATTTAGCCTTCTTAGCGTTGTTAGACTCGAGAGAGATAGCCTCATCGAAGTATTTGATGGCTCCGTTGATGTCGTTCTCCTTGAGCAACTTAGAGGCTTTACCGATGGCAGCCTGTGGCGTCTTGTTGATCTGGTAGGCGTAGTCGGCTGCCACGTAGTAGATGTTTGACTTGTCGCAGTCAAAGTTGTTGAGGATGGCAAGCACGGAGTTGAGGTAGGCAAGGTTGGTCTTGTTGGCCTCTACCTGTGCGCCGTAGATTCTCTCAAGAGCGTCGCAGTCTGCTGCTCCCGACTTCACGAAGAGGTCGTTGGCGCTCACCTGCACAGGCTGGTAGTTGTTGACGATGGTCTGGGCTTCTGGAGCAAGCACGACCTGCTCCACCCATTTTGTGGAGTCGTCAGATGTGGTGTCGGCTGGTATGACTGTGGAAGGATATTCCTTCGCCTGGTCGAGCAGACGGTCGCATATATCGTTGGTGAGCATGTAGTCTTCGATAAACTGCTGGCGGATGTCCACATTGTCCTTGTTGGCCATGAAGCGCTGGTAAGAGCATGCGATGAAAGAGAAGAGCACGAAGCCCTCTGTGTTTGGTCCCATGTCCTGTATTCCCTCCTTGAACATGTCATAGGCTGTGTTCACCTTCATGGCTGGGCTGAAGTTGTAGTAGTCGTATGCCTTGCGGCAGATGATGTTGCCCTTTGTGGATGTTGTCTTAGGTGTGGCGAATGAGTTGAGTGCGTCGAGGTTGGCCAGTCGCTTGTCGTAGATGGCCATGAGCTTCTCGAAATATTCGTTCTTCTTCTCTGCGTCAGTCTCGTTCTTGACAAGCTGTTCGAACATCCATGCTCCGTCGGTGTAGATGCGTACCATGGCGAGAGGGGCTTTGTTGAAGACATACTCCCATGGCTCGACAGCTTCTGCCCAGTTCTGCTCTTTGAAGGCTTCCTGGTAGAGGCTGAGGCTGCCCAGCACGGAGATGGAGTCTTCTCCATGGCCTATGCGGTCATAGATGGAAGTGCCTGAGAGGTCCTGCGCTGATGCGCCAGCTGCGGTCAGGGCTAATGTTAATGCTGCTATAAGCTTCTTCATAGTTATTGTGTTTTTTTGTTGTTGATTGAAATTCTTCTCTTGAGTCGGGCTGAGGTGGCTTTGTGTCCTTTTTTCAGCTTAGACATGTCTGTTTCAGCTAATACTAATCTATTTCAGCTTAGACTTGTAGAACCAATGCTCGTTGAATGTGAGTCCGATGCAGAAGCGTAGATAGTTCTCCTTCAGGGCTGCCTGCTTCATGGTAGTGCTGTTGAGATAAGGTATGTTGGTCTGCACCCATTGTACCGACATGTTGATGACAGGCACGTTGTGCCATATCCATCTGTTTGCCACAGGCATGGATATTCCTGCCGACACACCTATCTCGTGTGGCTTGTCTGTGACGTGTCCTGTCATGTCAGCCTTGGCGTATGACTTGGAGTAGAATGCTCCGGCCTTGTATGTGCAGCGGCTGAAGTAGCTGGTCAGGTTGTTGGGGTTGGGTGTCCAGTCCACTCCGGCGCTTATCTTCATGCGGTCGTTGAGCTGTCCCTTTGTCGATGTGTATGACTCTTGCTGTGTGCCGTCGCTGCTGAGGCTGGTCTGCTGGTTGGGGAAGCGGCAGTCGCTCCATTTTTGTAATTCGAAATCGGCTCCCACACGCCATCTGTCCTTGTGGTAGTAGGCCAGTCCGGCTGCGATGGAATGTGGCAGCTGGAAAGCATTGTGGATGGTGTCCACGCTCTGTGTCTCTATGGAAGATGAGTTGATTGTCTGTGTGGTGCGGTAGGCGCGGTTGTTGATGTCGTGCCCGAAAGAGTAGGTGGCTCCCACCACTACCTTGTCGCTCTTGCCCACGGGCTGTATGAACTGGAGTCCGGCCTGCAGGTCGTAGGTCCTGATGTCGGCTGAATAGACTCGTGCCATGCTGAAAATGGACGACTCGCTGAACGACATGGTCATGTTGTGGGTGTAGTCGCCCCAGATGTATCCTGCGTTCATGCCAAGCGAGAGCTGTTTGCACGGCTGCCATCCAGCTCCTAGAAACACTTCCCTGGTGCCGCCGTCGCCGCTGAAGCTGTAGGATGACGTTATGTCGTCTGTGCCTGAGAGTGACTCGCTTGCTGAGGCAAAGCTATATTTTATGTTGGTCAGTGGCATCAGTCCGAGTGTGACGCCCACATGCTTGGCTGCTCTGAATTGGAATGCCACATAGTCGAGGCTTGTGTTGCGCACGTTTTGCTGCAGCTTGTCCATCTTGTAGTTGCCGTTTTGCAGCGAGAGTCCCAGGTCGAATATGGCGGAGAGGGAGTCGACGGCCGAATATGATGCGGGGTTTGCTGCGTTCACTTCTTTTCCGTCGCGGAAGCCCTGTGCCACGCCTCCCATGCCTTTGTTGAAGCCCATTGACCTCTCCGACTGTATGCCGAGGCCGTATCTGGAGTACGGACTGTTTATTCCGTTTTGAGCCTGAGCTGTCATGGCTGCAATGGCTGTTGTTATTACAAGTGTCTTTCTTTTCATTATTTTCTTATGTGATGCATTTTTCGCATGCAAAATTACCCCTTTTTATTGATTGTGCAAAAAAATACATTTGTTCTGCAAGTTAAAAAAGATGAAAGGCGTGCAAAATGCTGCTTTTTTTAGTTTTCAGCCTCTTTCTGGTTATCGGTTGCAGGCTTTTCGTTTCTTTTGCCGCTCTTATGGTAATGTCTGCGGCTGCCGCCTTTCTTTTCTGCACGATCTTGTGGCTTGGTCTCTGGCTGTGCGGTGGCGTCCTGCGGCTTCGCGTCAGCGTTCTTGGCATGTTTGGAGTGGATCTTGCGAGCCTTGCCTTCTCCATGGTGCTGCTTCTGCGCGTTCTTTCTGGATCCTTTCGGCTTTGCCTGTCCGTGGCCGTTTCTGTGCCCCTTGCCTGTATCGCTGAGGTCGGGCTTCTCGCCGCATCCTTCTGGCAGTTCGGGCTTTTCGATTTCCTTCTCGATGAGGGTCTCGATACGTCGCAGATACATGTAGTCGCGTGGTGTGACGAGTGTTATGGCCATTCCGTCTCGGTTGGCGCGTGCAGTTCGTCCGATGCGGTGCACGTAGTCCTCGGGGTCGTGAGGCACATCATAGTTGATGACCATCTGTATGTCGTCGATGTCAATGCCACGGCTCACGATGTCGGTAGCGATGAGTATGCTGATGCGCCTGTTCTTGAACTGCAGCATCACCTCTTCGCGCTCTTTCTGCTCCAGGTCGCTGTGCATGGCCGCCACGTTGAATCCTTTGCGCTTGAGTGTGAGGCTGAGCTCCTTCACCTTCATCTTTGATGAGGCGAAGAGGATGACCCTGTCGAGTGATTTGTCGCTGAGGACTTTTTCTACGATGCGGTCTTTCATGCCATCGTGGCAGATGAAGGCCTTCTGTATGATTTTCTCTGCTGGCTTTGAGACGGCTATCTTCACTTCCACGGGGTTGTGGAGAATGTTGTTGGCCAGTTTCTGTATGTTGCTTGGCATGGTGGCCGAGAACATGATGGTCTGCCGGTCTTCAGACAGGTAGGATGCTATCTTCATGATGTCGTCATAGAATCCCATGTCGAGCATGCGGTCAGCCTCATCGAGGATGAAGAAGGATGTCTTCTTCAGGTCGATATGTCCGCCGTTCAGGTGGCTGATGAGTCGTCCGGGCGTGGCTATGATGATGTCGGCCCCTAATTCAAGTCCCTTGCGCTCCTGCTCAAAGCGCGCTCCGTCGTTGCCGCCGTAGACGGCTACAGACGACACGCCGTTGAGGAAGTAGGCGAATCCCTGTACCTGCTGGTCTATCTGCTGTGCCAGCTCTCTTGTGGGTGACATGATGATGCAGTTGACAGAGTCTTTGGGATAGTTGCCCTGGCTCAGTTCGTCGAGCACGGGGAGCAGGTAGGCGGCTGTTTTGCCTGTGCCTGTCTGGGCTATGCCCATGAGGTCGTGCCCCTCCAGTATCTTTGGTATGGCTTGTTCCTGGATAGGTGTGCACTGGTCGAAGTTCATGGCGTCGAGTGCGTCAAGAAGTTCGTCGGATATGTTCAGTTCGTCGAAATACACTTTGTCGCTTTTGTTTATTATTAGTTCGTTATATTGTTCTCTATTAGTTTTTTATGGAGCCGTTTTTTCTTTTGACACAGGCTCTCTTGGACTTTTCTGGCTGTATATATTATTGTGGTGCAGTACAAGCATGGCATCTTATGATGCTGTGCTCTTTTCTGGCTGGTATGCCTTATCTTGGCGCCTTCTTGTAGTAGTAGTATGCTATGACGGCAAACACGGCGTTGGGTATCCATACAGCTATCATGGCGGGGAAGTTGGCGTTGACCGCCATACTAGACACCACGGTCTGGAACATGATGTAGGCGAGTATGAGTGCCAGGCCTATGCCAAGCGCTATTCCCATGCCGTTTTTCCGTTTGCGGGCTGATATGGACACGCCTATGATGGTGAGTATGAACGATGCGAACGATGTGGCTCCACGTTTCCAGTATTCCACCTCAAACTTTTGTATGTTGGCGAATCCGCGTTGTTTCTGCCGCTCGATGTAGGTGCGCAGCTGTGGTGTGGTGAATGTCATCTCCATGTCGCGCGAGGCTATGAGGTCTTGCGGCATTATCTTGATGACGGTGTCCAGTTTACCGCCTGTCTTGATGATTTCCCTTCGTCCCTGCAGGTCTCTTGTCTGGTAGGCCGTGATGATCCAGTGGCATGGCTCATAGGAGAGAGTGTCATACTGTATGGTCATGGCTTGCAGGTGCTTCACGAGCTTCTTGTTTTCGAACTTGTCGAGCGTGAATTCGTATCCCATCTTGGAGTTGTCCTCATAGCGGCCTATGTAGGCTATCACACCTGAGTCCACCTCCAGTTGCACGTTGGAACTGTAGTCTTGCCTTCCGCGGTTCTTGTACTTGTTCTCGAATTTCACTCGCTTCACGTTGCCTGTAGGAATGACGTAAGCTCCAAGTCCGTAGTTGACTGCGGCGATGACGGCTGCGGCTATCATGTATGGGCGCAGTATGCGGTTGAAACTTGTTCCTGTGGAGAGCATGGCAATTATCTCCGAGTTGTCTGCCAGTTTGGTGGTGAAGAAGATGACTGCTATGAACACGAACAACTGGCTGAAGAGGTTGGAGTAGTAGGGGATGAAGTTGAGGTAATAGTCAAACAGAATCTCGTTCATCGGGGCGTCGTAGCGCAGGAACTTGTCGATGTTCTCGTTGAAGTCGAAGACTACAGCTATGCTGATGATCAGTATGATGGAGAAGAAGTATGTTCCGAGAAACTTCCCTATGATGTATCTGTCGAGACGTGACACAGGAGAGTGCTGCCGCATCCATTTTTTGAATGCGGCCCATCTGTTACTGTCCCTCTCCTTGACCTTCTTGCTAGCCTTTTCCTCTGTGAGGGTCTCGTTGTTGATTTCTTCTGTTGTAGCCAATGTACTAAAGAGTGTAGGTTTTATGGAGTTCGTTTTGCCCATGAACGTGCACTTCCTTGCCGTGCTGTGGGTGTGCTCTCTATTTTATAGTGTAGTGAGCGCGCTTTCTCCATTGGATGTATTCAGCATTTTCCATAGAGGCGGCGTCTGAAAATCAGCCTTGCCTGACGAGAGGGAAGTTTGTCCCTCAAGAAGAGGCAATAGTCTGGAGATGATTTTTGTGGCGCACCTATATAATATAATGTGTGTCAAAGTCGTCTGCACGATAATATGTGTCGGAGTCGTTTGCGCGATAATGTGTGTCAGAGTCGTCTGCCCAGCTCCTCGACCATCTTGGCTTTCCATATGCAGAAGTCACCTGCGATGATGTGCTGCCGTGCCTCGCCCACAAGCCATAGGTAGAAGGCCAGGTTGTGGATAGATGCTATCTGGAGTGCCAGCAGCTCCTGCGCCTTGAAGAGATGGTGCACATAAGCCCTGGTGTAGGTGGTGTCGACATACGAAGTGCCTTCAGGATCGAGTGGCGTGAAGTCCATTTCCCATTTCTTGTTTCTCAGGTTGATAGTGCCATGCTTGGTGAATATCTGTGCGTTGCGTCCGTTGCGTGTAGGCATGACACAGTCGAACATGTCCACTCCGCGCTCGATGTTCTCCAGCAGGTTGATAGGTGTGCCCACTCCCATGAGGTATCTCGGTTTGTCCTTTGGCAGGATGGCGTTTACCACCTCCACCATCTCATACATCACCTCTGTCGGTTCTCCCACAGCCAGTCCGCCTATGGCGTTGCCGTCAGCTCCCTTCTCTGCCACGTTCTCTGCCGCATGGGTTCTGAGGTCTTTGTATGTGCAGCCCTGCACGATGGGGAATAGGCTTTGCCTGTAGCCGTACTTGTCTTCTGTCTCCTTGAAGCGTGTGATGCATCGGTCGAGCCAGCGCTCGGTCAAGGCAAGCGACTTCTTGGCGTAGTTGTAGTCGCTGGTGCCAGGTGGGCACTCGTCGAACGCCATCATGATGTCGGCTCCGATGGTGCGCTCTATGTCCATCACTTTCTCGGGGGTGAAGAAGTGCTTGCTTCCGTCGATGTGGCTGCGGAACTCCACGCCTTCCTCCTTGATCTTGCGTATGCCTGCGAGCGAGAACACCTGGAAGCCGCCGCTGTCGGTCAGCATGGGGCGGTCGAAGCCATTGAACTTGTGCAGTCCGCCTGCCGCCTCTATCACGTCCAGCCCTGGTCGCAGGTAGAGGTGGTAGGTGTTGCCAAGGATTATTTGCGCCTTCACATCGTCCTTCAGCTCATGCAGATGCACCCCTTTCACCGTGGCCTGTGTGCCTACGGGCATGAATATGGGGGTCTGTATCTCGCCGTGATCGGTATGTATGATGCCGGCGCGCGCGCTTGTCTTAGAGTCTGTATGTTCTAACTGAAAAGTCATATTATGGTGTTGATGATGTTGTGATAAATGTCTGGCTGCCAGCTCATATCCTGTAGCCCCTCCAGCTTAGGCCGCATGGCGTGTCTCATGCCGGCTGTAGGTGTCGGCAGCTTCATCTTTGGGCGCTCGTTGTGCGCTTGGCCGCAGGACATGTCTCTATGGCATCCATGAAGCCTATGGCTTGCTGCTGGCTTCCTCTTTCATGCTCATTTGTCGAGCAGGGCATATTCGAGCACCTCCTTGACATCGTTGACATAATGGAACTTCACTCCTGTCACGTACTTGGCAGGTATGTCCTCTATGTTCTTCCTGTTGTCGTTGCAGATGATGATGTCGGTGATGCCGGCACGCTTGGCGGCAAGGATTTTCTCCTTGATTCCACCCACGGGCAGCACTTTGCCCCTCAGCGTTATCTCGCCCGTCATGGCCAGTCCATTGCGCACCTTGCGCTTGGTGATGGCGCTTGCCAGCGAGGTGGCTATGGTGATGCCTGCCGATGGTCCATCCTTCGGAGTGGCCCCTTCTGGCACATGGACATGTATGTTGTGGTTGTCAAAAAACTCTGATGTGACGCCCAGCAGGTCGCAATGTTCCTTCAGGTACTGCAGTGCTATGGTGGCAGATTCCTTCATGACATCGCCAAGGTTGCCGGTCAGTCCGAGGCGCCCTCCCTTGCCGTTGTCGACGGATGTCTCGATGAAGAGAATCTCTCCACCCACGCTGGTCCATGCAAGTCCGGTCACCACACCGTAATACTCGTTGGTCTGGTAGATGTCGCGTGTGAAAGGTTCTGTGCCAAGCAGTTTTGTCACGTCGTCAGCCTTGAGCTCGCCAGCAGGCAGCTCGCCAGTCTCTGCATACTTGAGTGTCACTTTGCGCAGCACCTGCGTGATTTTCTTGTCAAGCTCTCTCACGCCCGACTCTCTGGTGTAGTTCTCTATGATTTTTTCCAGAGCCGCCTTGGCCAGTTTTACTCCCGTGTCCTTCATTCCGAGGTTGTCCAGTATCTTCGGCACCAGATGGCGCTTGGCTATCTCCACTTTCTCCTCTGTGGTGTATCCGCTCACCTCTATCAGCTCCATGCGGTCGAGCAGCGGAGCAGGGATGCTGCCTATGTTGTTGGCTGTGGCGATGAACATCACTTTAGAGAGGTCATAGTCGGCCTCCAGGTAGTTGTCGTGGAAGGCTGTGTTCTGTTCAGGGTCGAGCACCTCAAGCAATGCTGATGAAGGGTCGCCGTGCTGCACGTCCTGTGCCACCTTGTCTATCTCGTCGAGAATGAAGACAGGATTGCTTGTGCCAGCCTTCTGTATGCTTTTGATAATCTGTCCTGGCATGGCTCCTATGTATGTCTTCCTGTGGCCTCTTATCTCGGCCTCATCGTGGAGTCCTCCGAGAGACACCCTCACATACTTGCGCTTCATGGCTTTGGCTATGCTGCGTCCCAGCGATGTCTTTCCCACTCCTGGAGGGCCGTAAAGGCAGATGATGGGGCTCTTGAAGTCGCCGCGCATCTTTAGCACGGCCAGTTGCTCTATGATGCGTTCCTTCACCTTCTCCAGTCCGTAATGGTCTTTGTCGAGAGTGCGCTTGGCGCTTTTCAGGTTGATGCTGTCCTTGGAATACTCGCCCCATGGCAGGTCTGTGAAGGTCTTCAGGTAGGCATACTGCACCTGGTAGTCTGGTGAGCCGTATGCGAGGCGCGCCAGTTTGTCCAGCTCGTTCTTGAAAAAGCCTGCGGTTGCCTCTGTCCACTTTTTGTCCTTGGCGATGTTCTTGAAGTTGTCGAGGTCGGCCTGCACGCTGTTCTCGCCGCCTTTCTCTCCCAGCTCTTCCCTGATGTTTTCCATCTCTTGGCGCAGGAAATAGTCTTTCTGCTGCTTGTCGAGGTCAGCGCGTGTGCGCTCCTGGATGTTCTGCTTCAGGCGCAGCAGCTGGCGCTCGTGCTGCAGTATCTTCAGCATTCTCACGGCTCTGTTGAGGAGGTTGTCCATGCTGAGCAGCAGAAAACGCTCCTTGTTGCTCACTTGTGCGTTGGCGCAGATGAAGTTGATGACCTGCTCATTGCCGTTGAGGTTGTCGAGTGTAAAGGCCAGCTGTATGTTGCGGTCGTTCGCCCTGTAGAGGCTTTGTGCTGCTTCGCGGCACGCCTGTGTGGCCACCTTCAGCGACTCCTTGTCATTGGTGTCTTCCATGGCTTCCTCGGGAAACGGCTCCACTTCTCCTGTATAGTAGGTGCTTGTCTCTGTCATGCTGTTCAGCTTGGCGCGGCCCAGTCCCTCCAGCAGGGCTGTCTTGTCTCCTCCTGGCAGGGTGATGAATTTCACCACGCGTGCCAATGTGCCAACATGAAACATGTCCTTGTATTCTGGGTAATCTATGCTCTCGTCCTTCTGCGTGAACGCGGCAAAGACCGTGCCTGCCTTCTCTGCTTCCCTTATAAGCTTGAGCGAGCTGCTTCTGCCTATCGTCACGGGCAGCAGCACGCCGGGGAAGAGCATGAGTCCTCGTATGGGCAGTACAGGCATGGGCTTGTCGAATGAAATTTTTTCTTTCGCTGACTTATTTGCCTCGTCTCTGTCTATTTTGGTGATAAAGCTAATCTCGCCTTTTGCGGGGCGATCTTCAAAAATATCATCAAACTCGAATTTTTCCATTATGTCTTTTTCTCGGTTATCTATGCTTATATAAGTAAAAACAGGTGCAAAGATACAAAAAAAAACAATGTGTGCGGCTATATGTGTTGTGAAACATTATAAAATATGGTGAAATAGGCTCATTGCGTGCTTTACTTTCGTGCCTGCATGTCAAGATGCCGGGCACGGAATCCAGTTGCGCATGGCTGTGCGGCTATAGGCGACAGCTTGGCCCGGGGGCTTGCCTAAATGCCATCTGGCTCTGGTTGACAATTAAGGGCCTAAAAGGGGCTGCTGACGGTATAGTGTAATCTAAAATGTGGCAAAAGGCCAATTTGTGTAAGGAGATAGAGACCCTTTTCTTACATTTTGCAAAAAAAAATACGGAAAGATATTGTATGTAAAAAATAAAGCTTATCTTTGCATCGGTTTTCAGAAAGAAGAGCCACAATCTCAAACACGAGTCTTGAAACAGAACACGACAAACACAATATTTAATTTATATTGTATACTGCAACTTGACAACAACAACAAACATACACAATAGATATAAACATTATGAGCAAACTTATAAAAGTTGATGGATATACTCAGATTTTGGACCCAATCCAGACAGAGTTAGGTATCAAACAGATAAAAGAGTTTTTCCAGGCCAATCTGTCGACTGCTCTTAGGCTGCGCCGAGTGACCGCACCGCTTTTCGTGCTGCGTGGACTGGGCATCAATGACGATTTGAACGGAGTGGAGCGTCCAGTGTCTTTCCCTATCAAGGACATGGGCGAACAGGTGGCGGAAGTGGTGCACTCGCTTGCGAAATGGAAGCGAATCATGCTGGCAGAGTACAACATACAGCCAGGCTATGGACTCTATACAGACATGAATGCCATCCGCGGAGATGAGGAACTGGACAACACCCACTCGCTCTATGTTGACCAGTGGGACTGGTGCCGCACCATCACGGCTGCAGACCGCAACATAGCATTCCTCAAGAAGATAGTGAAGAATATCTATCACGCCATCTTGCGCACCGAATACCTCGTGTGCGAGTCGCATCCGCAGATAAAGCCTTTCCTGCCAGACGACATACACTTCATCCATTCTGAGCAGTTGCTGCAGATGTATCCCGACCTCACCCCGAAGGAGCGTGAGGACGCCATCTGCAAGAAGTATGGAGCCGTGTTCATCATGGGCATAGGCGGCAAACTTTCAGATGGCAAGAAGCATGACGGACGCGCTCCAGACTATGACGACTGGAGCACTCCTAACGAAGAGGGCTACATAGGTCTCAATGGCGACATCATGATATGGTATCCGGTGCTGGGCAGAAGCATAGAGCTCAGTTCCATGGGCATACGTGTTGACAAGGAGGCCCTGCTCCGCCAGCTTGAGCTGGAAGGACAGATGGAACGCACCAGCCTCTATTTCCACAAGAAGCTTCTCAATGGCGAGCTGCCGCTTTCCATTGGCGGAGGCATAGGGCAGAGCAGGCTATGCATGGTGCTGCTCCACAAGGCTCATGTGGGCGAGATACAGGCATCTATCTGGCCAGAGGAAATGCGCAAGGAGTGTGCAGAGGCTGGAATGCCGCTTATCTGAAATGAACAAAACAGCGAGCTATGCACATTGATGATAAAAAGCCGTGCTACAGACAAAAAACATCCGCCCAAACTTGGACGGATGTTTTTTTTATCGTAATTTTGTCGAAAATTACTTAATCACACATGGATCCAAAAGAAGAAATATTGAGGCTCCGCAGGGAGCTGAACGAGCATAACCACAACTACTACGTGCTCAACCAGCCAACCATCTCTGACTACGATTATGACCAGCTCATGTATCGCCTTCAAGACCTTGAGCTTTTTTATCCGCAATATGCCGACCCCAACTCACCATCGCAGCGTGTGGGCAGCGACCTCACCCAGACGTTCAAGACTGTGGCGCACAAGCGTCCCATGCTCTCGCTTGCCAACACCTACAGCGAGCAAGACGTGCGTGAGTTCTGGAACAGGGTCAGCGACGGGCTTGAAGGCGAGCCATTTGAGATATGCGCAGAGATGAAGTATGACGGACTCAGCATATCCCTCACCTATGTTGACGGTCAGCTCGTGCGCGCGGTGACTCGTGGCGACGGAGTGCAAGGAGATGATGTGACGGCCAATGTGCGCACCATCAAGTCTATTCCGCTGTCACTTCCCTCAGGGGCAGGCTATCCGCATGAGTTTGAGATACGCGGCGAGATACTTATGCCGTGGAGCTCGTTCGACAGGCTAAACGCAGAGCGCGCAGCCCGCGAAGAACCTCTTTTCGCCAATCCGCGCAACGCCGCCAGCGGCACGCTGAAGTCGCAGTCGTCCAAGGTGGTGGCTGAGCGTGGACTTGATGCCTATCTCTACTATCTCCTGCTCGATGACGTGCCAGCCGATGCCGGACACTATGAGCTGCTGCAGCGTGCAGCCACATGGGGATTTAAGATTTCGCAGGGCATGAAGAAATGTAAGACGGTGGAAGATGTGCTTGGCTTCATAGACTACTGGGACACAGAGCGCAAGAACCTGCCTGTGGCTACTGATGGCATAGTGCTCAAAGTCAATTCGCTGCGTCAGCAGAACCACTTGGGCTATACGGTGAAGAGCCCTCGCTGGGCCATTGCCTACAAGTTTAAGGCTGAGAGGGTATGCACAAGGCTGAACGAGGTCACGTATCAGGTGGGGCGCACTGGAGCTATCACACCTGTGGCCAACATGGATCCTGTCCATCTGGCGGGTACCGTCGTAAGACGCGCCTCTCTTCACAATGCTGATGTGATGGCAGAGCTCGACCTTCACATCGGAGACATGGTATATGTGGAGAAGGGCGGAGAGATAATACCGAAGGTGGTGGGGGTTGACAAGGCTCAGCGAACACCAGACATGCAGCGTGTGCAGTTTATCACACGTTGTCCTGAATGTGGCGCACCGCTCATGCGTTATGAAGGAGAAGCTGCCCACTACTGTCCTAACGACACGGCGTGTCCACCGCAGATAAAGGGGCGGATAGAACATTTCATCTCCCGCAAGGCAATGAACATAGACAGCCTTGGGCCTGAAACGGTGGACGACTTCTATCAGCGCGGACTGATACATGATGTGGCGGATCTTTACACTCTGACTGTCAAAGATATATGTGGAGGCAATACTAATAGGGTCAAGTCGGCCCAGAAGATAGTTGATGGCATAAAGTCTACACTTGATGTGCCTTTTGAGCGTGTGGTGTTCGCCATTGGCATACGCTTTGTGGGCGAGGCTACGGCGAAGCTGCTGGCGCGACACTTCAAGACGATGGAGTCTCTGCGTCATGCCACACTCGAACAGCTCATGGAGGTGGATGGAGTGGGGCAGGCTATTGCCGAGTCGGTAATGCGGTATTTCGCCAATCCTGTGTCTTCTGCCATAGTAGACCGCCTTGCCTCTTATGGTGTGAGAATGCAGCTTTTGGACGACCAGCTTGCAGGCGGCACAGACCTGCTGGCAGGCAAGAGCATTGTCATCTCTGGTGTCTTTGCCAAGCACTCTCGCGATGAGTATAAGGCCATGATAGAGCGCAACGGTGGAAAGAACGTAGGCAGCATCTCCAAGAAGACCAGCTTTATCCTTGCAGGAGAGAATATGGGGCCGGCAAAATTGGAAAAGGCCAGTTCGCTTGGCATCCCGCTCGTGGGCGAGGATGAGTTCCTTGCCATGTTGGAAGCATGATGGCCTATACTTGATAAGCCCCGAAAGGAGTTGTCTGAAAGCGTGGAAAATGGTGCCGTGAGACATGCGCAAATCTTGTGCAAAAGGACAAAAAGGACAAAAAGGACAAACGGACAAAATACAGTAAAACTATATAAAATAAGTAATATTGATGAATTATGTGAGGAAATGTCAATTGTCCTTTTGTCCTTTTTGTCCTTTTCGTACGGAAAGAATACCTTGCGGATGCTGTGCATGGCAATGAGGCTCCTGAGTTATCGGTTATCCTATGCTTTGGGTATCGCTATCCTATGCCTTGAGTGTCGCTATCCTAAGGCTAGCGTATCGCTATCCTAATGTGTTGGGAAATCAATAAAAAGACGGTTCCATGCATCTGCGCATATTTCTATGTGCAGATGCATGGAACCGTGTCTTTGTGTGATGGTTGAGGCTCTTGTGTGTTGTAGGCTTATTTCATCAGTACAGGCCATCCATCGCTGTTGAATGTCATTTTTCTCATGAAAAGCTTGGCTCTGCCGCCCTCTTTCTTCACGTAGGCATGGCTCAGGAATATCCATTGGCCGTCCACCTCATAGGCAGCGCAATGTCCCACTCCGAAATAGTCTTCTCCAGGGCCAATGAGTGTGTCGCCTCCACCCTTGGCCATGGGCTGTCCCTTGCTGTCTACGTAAGGGCCTGTCACTTTCTTGCTCCTGCCCACAACAGTCCTGTAGGTGCTGTTCTGTCCGCGACAGCAATAGTCGAAACTGACGAAGAGGTAATAGTACTTGCCGTGACGGATGATGAAGGGGGCTTCCACAGCATTCGCTCCAGCCTCAATGGTGTCACCGCCCTCAATGGTGTAGTTGTCCACTTTGTTAAGTTCTGCAAGGCTGAGCTTCCTGCCCATGCGCCTGGCTATGGTCATAGGCTTGCCAGCCAGTGTCTTGAAGTCTTTCTTTAGCTTGACAATCTGTATGCCGTCCCAGAAAGAACCGAAGGTCAACCACGGTGTGCCATGCTTGTCGACAATGAGGTTGGGGTCGATGGCGTTGTAGTTGTCTTGCCGCTGGTGGGAGACTATCACAGCTCCCTGGTCCGTCCATCGGTAGTCTGGTGACTTTGGGTCGAGTGTCTTGTTGGTGGTGAGCCCGATGGCAGAGCCGTTCTTGCCAAATGTGGAGCATGAGTAGTAAAGCAGCCAGCGGCCGTTGTGGTAACTGATGTCTGGAGCCCATGTGTGTCCGCGGTAGCCGCGCACAGAGTCGGTGGCCCACGATGGTATAGGTGATAGGACTGGCGATTCATGCAGCCAGGCTTTCATGTCGGGTGACGACATCACACTTATCCCCATGCCAGTGGAGAAGATGTGGTAGAGCCCGTCTTCGCCACGAGCCATTACTGGGTCGTGTACGTCAGGGTTGTCGGTCGGGATGTGTCGGCCATGATTACCTGGCGCCTCTTGCGCCAGCAGCGGTGATGCTGTGGATGCCAATAGGCATGTGATAAGTAAACTTTTGCAATTCATATCGGTTATAGATTGTTGTTAGAATGTTTTTGTTATACGCATGACAGCCCAGTCTCCGGCCTGTGTGACATCCGATACGGCCAGTCCTTGCTTCTCAGCCGCCTCGGTCATCTCTGGAACGTCGGCGATGAAGAAGCCTGAAAGGAAAAGTGTGCCATGTGTGGCCAGGTGTTCAATGTAGGCTGGCATGTCTCTCTTGAGTATGTTCTTATGGATGTTGGCCACGATGACATCGAAGATGCCATGTATGGCGGCAGCGTCGCCGAGGATGACGGAGACGTTGTTGATGTTGTTGAGGGCAAGGTTTTCCTTGGCGTTGACTACGCTAAACTCGTCAATGTCGATGGCTGCCACCTCTTTTGCTCCTCGGAGAGCCATCGCTATGGCGAGCACTCCTGTGCCTGTGCCCATATCGAGGGTGCGCTTGCCCGTGAAATCTTCCTGCATCAGTATGGATACTATCTGGTGGGTCGTGTCATGTGCGCCTGAGCCAAAGGCCATCTTTGGGCTGAGCTTGATGCCGAATTCCTCTTCGAGCACAGGCGTGAAGCTGTTCTGTTCCCACTCCTCATTCCAATTCTTGTTCTCAAGATGATGTACGGTGAACGAGAAGGTCGTGTCGGCGAGTGCTATGTCGCTGAGCGTGGATGAGAGAGACTCTTGGCTGAAGGTCTCTTCGGGAATGTATGCCTTAAGTCCTGTGTCTGTCATCTCAAACGAGTCGTAGCCTATGCCGCTGAGCATGGCTGAGGCTATGTCGCATGCCGTCTCGCTGCATGGCGACACGGTTATGTCTGCGTAGATATATTTCATGGTGATTGTTTTTCTTCGATAATGAGATATGATGTATTTTTTTTGTTGGTGCCGTGGTGTTGGCGCAAGTTCTGTTGATTATTGATTCAGCCATGGAACCTCTTGATGGAAGAAGCCATTCTTAGATGGAATGAAGTCATTCTTTATATTTAATGGTCATGTCCACGAGATCCTGATAGTCGCCGTTGAATATGTTCACATCGACATAGCCCTTGATGCCGTCAATCTTTCCTGCGTCGGTATGTTGCCAGAAAGTCCACTTACCCTTGTACTCAAGCGAGTCAACGTAGTAGTGGGCTATCCAGTATGGATATTTTTCAAACTCGGGTGTGTTGAGATATGAAGTGCGGAACTTGTAGCCTGTGTAGAGTATGGGGGTCACCCCATAGTATTTTGTCACTATGTCCATCCAAGTCTTCACTTCCCTCTGCAGTTGGGCGGGAGTGTATGAGCCTATCTCCTCAACGTCGAGCACAGGAGGCAGGTCGCCCTCATCGAGCTGCACCATGCGGCAGTAGAACTCGGCTTGTTTTCTGGCAGGGCTCTTTGTGCTGAAATAGTGGTAAGCGCCGCGTGTTATGTCATTTTTTTTTGCCTCATGGAAATTTCGGTTGAAGTTTTCGTCCCAAGTGTCAGTCCCTTCAGTGGCCTTGATGAAGATGAAAGAGATAGGGGCGTTTTGTATCTGCGCGTTGCGGAGCCTGTCCCAGTCGATGTCGCCTTGGTAGTGAGATATGTCCAGACCGCGCACAAGTCCTTTGGGATATTTCACATCGCCATACAGGGCCTTCCATCTGAAGGAGTATGGCCCGACGAATGTCTTGTAGAAGAATATGATGTAGATGAGTCCGATGAAGGCCAGGGCGCTCCACAGGATATATGATGGGAAGCGGCGGAAAGGGTTGGATGATTTCTTTCTCCGGCGTTTTCTTGCTGGACGCTTTGAAGCGGTTCGCTGCTTTCTTGAGGTTGTGCTCATCTTTTTGTGTTAGGGTAATTGTAGAAAATTGTTGCGTCATGTAATGGCAGAGACTATTGTTGCTGCATATAAGGCAGAAAGCCCAGATGAGTAGATGTGTGATAATAGTACAGAATGCGGAATCTTCCGCTTCTGTGAATACTGTAGCACCGCCATCTCGTATTGCGCATGTCTCCATGAAAAATGACTAAGAAGTGAAAAGCCATTGTGCAGGCTTTTCACTTCTTTCTTATTCAGTCTGGCCATTTCTTTTTCAGAGTGGCCAGATTGTCTGCTTTAGGACATGGCTATTATTTAGCCTGCTCAAGCTGGAGAGTCTTTGTAGTCTGGTCGCAGACCTCTGTAGGACCCCAGTACTGGATTGGGCCTGGGTATACATAGGCTGTCTGCTTTGCCCACTCATCGCGATGAGCGGCGAAGAACTTGAATGGGGCACCGTCAAGTTCTACAAGAGCCTTGCGGATTACAGGCTTGTTCTTGCCGTTGCGGCGCTCAATGTTCATCATCATAGTGATAGGCACACCGCCTGCAATCCACTCGGCAGCAGGAGCTGTGGTGTTCTTTATGATGGACATGTAGCCAGTCTTGCCGTTAGCGATGAGGCGTGAGGCATTGTATCCGAGTGAGTAGCAGTAGTCAGCATCGTAGTTGGATGGAGCGGCGCAGCGTCCCTCATAGCCGAAGAAGTGGTGCTGTGTGCCGAACTTGCCTACATACTTGCCCTCCTTCTTCCAAGCATCGAGCTTAGTCGCTACCATGCGAGAGAGAAGCTTCTCTGTCTCGATGAGAGAAACCTGAACGTTTCCGTGTGGGTCGCGGTCGAGGCAGAGCTGACGTGCAACATCGTCTGGAAGAGACTCAAGCACTGCAAGGTTGTCCTTGGCGATAGAGCCCTTGACAAAAGAAATCTGCTCCTCAGCGTTGGCAAACTCGCGTGGCTCGCCTGTAGCTGGGTCTGTGAGCACCTCGTTGAGCTCTGCAATGAGCTTCTTGATGGCTGGGATGAACTCGATGATGCCTTCTGGGATGAGGACTGTTCCGAAGTTGTTGCCCTCAGCAGCGCGAGCTGCAACAGCCTTTGCGATGTAAGTCACTACGTCGTCGAGAGACATCTCCTTAGCCTCAACTTCCTCAGAAACGAGGCAGATGTTTGGCTGGCACTGGAGAGCGCACTCAAGAGCGATGTGTGATGCAGAGCGGCCCATGAGCTTGATGAAATGCCAGTACTTGCGTGCTGAGTTGCAGTCGCGCTGGATGTTGCCGATGAGCTCTGAGTATGTCTTGCAGGCTGTGTCGAAACCGAATGAAGTCTCGATCTGCTCGTTCTTGAGGTCGCCGTCGATAGTCTTAGGACAGCCAATGACCTGCACGCCGTACTTCTTGGCTGCGTAGTACTCTGCCAAGACGCATGCGTTGGTGTTGGAGTCGTCGCCACCGATGATGACGAGAGCCTTGATTCCGAGCTTGCGGATGATTTCGATGCCCTTCTCAAACTGATCTTCCTTCTCAAGCTTGGTACGTCCAGAGCCGATGATGTCAAAACCTCCAGTGTTGCGGTACTGATCCATAATCTCTGAAGTGATTTCCATGTAGTTATGGTCAACGAGACCGCCTGGGCCGAGGATGAAGCCATAGAGCTTGCTCTCTGAGTTGAGAGACTTGATGCCGTCGAAGAGGCCAGAGATGACGTTGTGTCCGCCTGGAGCCTGTCCGCCTGAAAGGATTACGCCCACGTTGAATGGTGGAAGCTCAACTGCCTCGCCTGCCTCGAAAGTGATGACTGGCATGCCGTATGTGTTTGGGAAGAGAGCCTTGATCTCATCCTGGTTGCCTACTGACTGTGTAGGTGCGCCTTCAACTGCCTTTACTGGACCCTGAAGCGCTTTAGGCAGTTTTGGCTGGTAAGCCGCGCGTGCTGCCTGAAGATTTGAAATTGCCATTGGTTGTTGTTGTTTTATGATGTTTGTACTGTATTCGCAAGTTGTAGCAGACTCCAATGCGTGCTTTGTACAGCGGTGGAGCAGTTAACCTCTTGCCTTTGCAATGATGCCGAGGCATTCTTTGCACTTGTCTGTGACATACTGCCAGTCTTCGGCCTTGACCTTGTCCGATGGGAAGAGCTTAGAGCCCATTCCCACGCAGAAGACACCTGCCTTGAACCATGCTGTGAGGTTGGCCTCCTCTGGGGCCACTCCGCCTGTGACCATGATTTTTGACCATGGCATCGGAGCCATGAGACCCTTGACGAGGTTAGGACCAACCACGTCGCCTGGGAATACCTTGGTGAAGTCGCAGCCCACTTCCTGCGCCTTGCCTATCTCTGATGGAGTCAGGCAACCTGGGCAGTATGTGACGCAGCGGCGGTTGCACACTACTGCCACGTCGGGGTTGAAGAGTGGACCTACAACGAAGTTGGCACCCATCTGGATGTACATGGCAGCTGTTGGGGCATCTACCACCGAGCCTATGCCAAGCGCCATCTCTGGGCATTCTGTCGCCACGAATTTAGAGAGCTCGGCGAACACCTCCTGGGCGAAGTCGCCACGGTTGGTGAACTCGAATGCGCGCACTCCGCCTTCGTAGCACGCCTTGACTACTTTCTTTGCTACTTCTGCGTCCTTGTGGTAGAACACAGGAACCATAGGTGCGGCAGCTATCTTTGCCATCACCTGAAACTTGTCGAACTTTGCCATAATTATCTTTGAACACGGCCGTTGGCGTTGCCTCCAGCCAAAGCTTCTACTTCTTCTACTGATACATGATTGAAGTCGCCAGGTATGGTGTGCTTCAGTGCTGATGCTGCCACAGCAAACTCAAGGGCCTCGCCCTGGGTAGGCTTAGTGAGCAGGCCGTGGATGAGGCCGCCGGAGAATGAGTCGCCGCCGCCAACACGGTCGATGATTGGGTTTATCTCGTAACGCTTGCTCTGGTAGAATTCCTTGCCATCGTAGATGAGAGCCTTCCAGCCATTGTGTGTGGCAG
The DNA here is from genome assembly GCA_934271655.1 of uncultured Bacteroidaceae bacterium. GTDB lineage: Bacteria > Bacteroidota > Bacteroidia > Bacteroidales > Bacteroidaceae > Minthosoma. Next base: position 36,338 of record CAKQRW010000007.1, read on the forward strand.
AGAAGCTCTCGCGGAGTGTTGAAACGACATACTTGAAGCCGAACTCCTTTGCCATGGCCTTGAAGATGCCCTCGTAGCCTGCGGCATCTGTGACGCCAGCCTCCACGTCAGCGTCTGGCTTGAAGCCGAGGCACAGCTCAGCGTCTTCCTCATTGCCGATGCACACGTCAACATACTGCATGAGCGGACGCATTACAGAGATAGCCTTCTCGCTTGTCCATAGTTTCTTGCGAAAATTGAGGTCGCATGACACGGTGACGCCATGCTTCTTGGCTGCTATGCAGGCCTGCTTCAGACACTCGGCCGAAGCGTCGCTGATGGCTGGCGTGATGCCTGACCAATGGAACCAGTCGGCTCCCTCAAAAATCTTGTCAAAGTCGAAATCTTCTGGCTTAGCCTCTGCAATGGCTGAACCTGCACGGTCGTAGATGACTTTTGAAGGGCGCATGCTGGCTCCGGTCTCTGCGTAATAGAGGCCGATGCGCTCGCCGCCGCGCGCTATGAAGTCTGTGTTTACACCGTAACGTCTGAGGGCGTTGATAGCTATCTGCCCAATCTCATGCTTAGGCAGCTTGCTTACGAATACGCTCTCATGTCCAAAGTTTGCAAGGCTGATTCCCACGTTGGCTTCTCCTCCGCCTGGGATGATGTTGAACTTGTCTGCTTGAACAAAGCGGTAGTTTCCCTCAGGAGAAAGGCGAAGCATGATTTCGCCCATGGTAACAATTTTTGCCATAATAGAAATATAGATTAATAATTATATTATTTCCCTTGATGTTTGCAAATCATTTGCAAATGTAGTGATTTTTTCCTAAACAGTTATCATTTATCACCAAAAAAAAACGGAAGGACAAAATTTTGTCTTTTTTTAAAAATTATCTGATTAAAAATAGTTAACTTTGTAGCGTTTTTAACAACTACAAAGAAGAATAGATGGAAATAAAGTCCAAAATACGAATCAAGGATATTGCTGAGAGGGCAGGAGTGTCAGTGGGCACAGTAGACCGTGTCATACATGGGCGAAGCAGTGTCTCGCCCATCAGCATGGAGAGAGTGCAGAAGGTGCTTGATGAAATCAACTATACGCCGAATCATTACGCGTCGGCGCTCGCGATGCATACGGCTCACCAGTTTGCGGCCATCCTTCCTATGCATGAGGTGGACAGCTACTGGGCCAGAGTGGAGAAGGGACTGCTGGACGGGGTGAGACGTTTTAACGACTTCAAGCTCTCTTTCAAGATTTTCAGGTATGACCCTTTCAATACGGAGTCATTCAAGTTTGAGTGCAAGAATCTGCTTGACTCCAATCCTGATACGGTCATCATTGGACCTATTTTCAACTATAATATCATGGAGAACTTCACCTCGCAGCTGGACGAGAGGGGCATACCATACGCTTTGCTCGACTCGAATTGGCCAGAGTTCAAGCATCGTGTGTTCTACGGACAGGACTCGCTGAGAAGCGGAGCCTTCTCGGGACATATCATGTCGCTCGCAACCAATCCGGACACTAAGAAGATAGCCATCTTCAAGGTGCTGGGAGAGGGACGCGTTGCGAGCCGGCAGCAGATGAACAGAGAGGTGGGATTCAGAGAGTTCATGAAGGAGCACAAGCCTGAGATTGAAATTGTGGATGTCAATCTGTATGTGTACGACAAGCAGGGCATGAATGACATCATGCGTGATTTCTTCACAAACAATCCTGACATTCATCATGCACTCACATTCAACTCGTCCATACACATCATAGCAGATTTCTTGCGCAACGAGATGCCTGAGCATCCGCATGTGACGCTGCTTGGCTACGATGCCATCGACGCCAATGTGGAGTGCATCAAGAATGGTGCGGCCGACTTTCTCGTGGCGCAGCATCCGCAGACGCAGGGCCTGAACTGCTTCAGGGCGATGTTCAACACGTGTGTGCTGAAGATGAAGCTGCCGCGAGACCACTACATGTCTGTGGAACTTCTTACAAAAGAGAATATTGACTTCTATAAAGACTGACGGACTTTTCTATCAAACAGAAAGGAAACGATGCCAGCAACTGGGACAATACCCAGTTGCTGGCATCGTTTCCTTTCTTGATAACCAATCGTTGTCTATAGTCTGCCCAAATGTCTTGTTCTGGCGGTTGGCACCGTATTGTTTTTTATGGCACAAAAATGACAGGGTGCTAAGCGGAGGAAGCGAGTGCACCTGGACCGTATTGTTTTTATGGCGCAAGCAGAATGTCGCCTGAAATGCTCATCCGTATATGACTTCGTTCATATTTATGTCGTGTACCTCGCATGGTATCTCGTCAAGAATCTGGAAGGGGAAGGCCAGTCCGACAAGCGGGCAACGCAACCGTGGCAACAGACGGTCATAGTAGCCTTTGCCGCGTCCAAGCCTGCATCCGTCGCTTGTGAACGCCATGCCTGGCACAAAGGCGATGCCTATTGCTGCATAGTCGGTGAATACGGGGCCATATGACTCCTGTATGCCAAAAGATTCGGAGAGGCGCATCGAGTCCTCACCTACATACTCATGCAGCTCGAGGTCATTGCCCACCACCGTGGGCAGCAGCACCTTGTAGCCCATGCGGCTCATGGTGGCCACAAGCTCATGGGTGTGCACCTCGTCAGGAAGTGAATGATAAAGGAGAACTGTTGTGCAGTTCTCCTTTTTGGTTCTGTCAAGCGCAGAAGAAACTATTCTCTGACTCATGACGCAGAGTTCTTCCTGTGTATGCGCTTTTTTTCTTTGTCTTATCAGACTTCTTAGTTGACTCTTTTCCATTGATAGTAGGTTTAGTGCGCTTGGCGTTAAACAGTTCCACGGCCTTGTCCACAGTCTTGTCCTTGTAGTTCATGTACTGGACATAGTCGTTCATCTCCAGCATGTTGTAGATGATACTGCCATATACGGATTTCTCCAGAAGCGGTTGCGAGCGCAGGATCATGTTATTGCGGCGGAGTATGCCCTTGGAGTCGGCGTAACGTACGAATTTGTCCATCACACTTTCCTTGCGCAGATACTTCTCCAGTTCCGCAGCGTTGGTGCACTTGCTCATGGCCTGGCGGTTGTTGTCGGTGTACTCATAGCAGAATTGCGCCACAATGCCTTTCGTCACGCACTCTGTGTAGTATGGCGTGAGTGCCGTGGTGTCCTCTGCAACAAAATAGTCGGGCATGATGCCGCCGCCGCCGTAGACTGTGCGGCCTATGCTGGTGTGATATTTCTCTCCTGTCTGGTGGATGCTGTCTTGGTTGAAGAACTCGCCGCGCTCGTATCGGTCCACAAGGTCCATCTCGTATTCCTTAGGCTGTCCTTTGACGTAAGGCTTCTGTATGCATCGGCCGGAAGGGGTGTAGTAGCGGGCTATTGTCAGGTGTATGAGCGAACCGTCAGAGAACTCTATAGGCTGCTGTACCAGTCCTTTTCCGAAAGATCGGCGACCCACGATGATGCCGCGGTCATTGTCCTGTATGGCTCCGGAGAATATCTCTGCGGCCGAGGCTGTGGTCTCGTCGATGAGCACTATGAGCGGAATCTTCTGGTAAGAGCCTCGGCCATCACTCCTGTATTCTTCACGTCTGGCACGTCGGCCCTGTGTGTAGACGATGAGCTTGTTCTCTGGAAGGAACTCGTTGACCATCTGTATCGCAGCTGAGAGATAGCCTCCGCCGTTGCCGCGCAGGTCGACAACCAGGCCTTTGAAGTCAGCTGTCTCCAGTTCGGCGAGTGAGGTGAGAAGTTCTGCGTATGTTGTCTCGCCGAAGTTCTTTATCTTGACGTAGCCAAGCTTGTCGTTGATCATGTAGGTGGCGTCGATGCTCTTCAGCGGTATGTCGCCCCTCACCACTGTGAAGGTGAGCGGCTTCTTGCGGCCGTGTCTCATCACTCCCAGCTTCACCTTCGTGTCCCTGTCGCCTTTCAGCCTGTGCATGGTCTCCTCGTTGGTAACGATGGAGCCCACGTATGGCTTGCCGTCTACAGACACTATCTTGTCGCCTGGCAGGATGCCCACTTTCTCAGATGGGCCTCCATGTATGATGCCTGTGATTCTTACTGTGTCTTCGCGGATGACAAATTGTATGCCGACACCGCAGAAGGATCCCTTGAGGTCTTCGTTGGCTGTCTTGGCATCTTTGGCTGAGATGTATGAGGAGTGCGGATCGAGTTCTTGCAGTATCTTTGGCATCGACTGCTCCACGATGTTAGCTATGTCTACTGTGTCGACATACTGGTCGTCGATGATGTGGAGCAGGTCATTGAGCTTATTGGATGACGTGTTGATGATGTTCAGCCTGTTGCCTGCATATCTGTTGGCAAAGAATGTGCCTATGACGATGCCTGCCACAACACTTGCGGCTATGATGAGTGGCATCCACCTGTTGTTTCTGTTGATTTTCGTGTCCATTGTGTTCTGACGAATGATTATGTATCCTTTCTTGAGGAACTTTGCTTTATTCTTATTGTATCCTGGCGCTGGCTCTGTCTGGTATAGCGTCCATGCCGGCTTTAATCCTTTTGGCCTTTGATGTCTATGTATTCCAGCTGTATTCCAGCCTCCCTCATCAGGTCGAGCCCATCCTCCAGCCTGTATTTCTCTGAATAGACCACTCTTTTTATTCCAGCCTGTATGATCAGCTTGGCGCATTCGATGCAGGGTGAGGCTGTGACATATAGTGTGGCTCCGTCGCTTGAGTTGTTGGAGCGCGCCAGTTTGGTTATGGCATTGGCCTCGGCATGCAGTACGTATGGGAATGTTACATTGTTTTCATCCTCACACACGTTGTGGAATCCTGACGGCGTGCCGTTGTAGCCGTCTGATATGATGGCCTTGTTTTTCACCACAAGCGCTCCCACTTGTCTGCGATGGCAGTAGGAGTTCTCTGCCCAGATGCGCGCCATGCGCAGGTAGCGGCAGTCAAGTTTGAACTGTTTCTCATCCATAGTCGCATGATATTGTTTTTAAGAAGTGTCTTTGTCGTTGTGTATATATATATATATTAAGAAGTGCCTCTGTCGTTGTATTATATATATGTTGTTATATATATTGGTGTATTCTCTGGCATTTGTGTGGCAGGAGCATTTGTGTGTCAGACGTATTGTCTGTCATTTGCTGGCATGCCATTCTTCAAGTCCTCGTGGGTGTGCTGTCAGTTGATGACTTTGTCCCTGGAGTTGCCGAAGACCACCTCGTTCTGCTTGTCTTGCTTCAGTTTGATGAAATCGGCTCCGCTGCTGTATGAGGAGCTTTTGGTAATGATGCTGAATATCTGCCTGTCAAACGTGGTGGAGACATTGGGGCTGTTTTTGATTTTCAGGGTGATGGTCTGTTTCTTCCCATTTGCCTCCCATGTGCCAGAGAATGGGTCGCCAGCCGACATCATTCCATTGAAAGTGCCGTTGGAGAATGTGATGAAGTAAGCTCCGGCCCCAGCTTCTGTGTAGAAATTCTTCACTTCACTATTGAGTCTTAGCCCGTTGACTGTGGCTCCGTTCATGTACCATGTCTTGCCGACGAAAATTTCGTCGATGTCATCCTCGTCGTTGCATGAGGAGAACAGCCCGGCCACAATCATCAGCACGGAGCACAGCAAGGCAATGCCGTTGCGACGGAGCAGAGCCTTTATGCTCGGCGCCTGTCCGCGGAAACGCTTGTACAGTGTCATTGGATGCTCTGTGCCACCCTTGGACAGCACATTCTTCCTGAAGCTTTCAGCTGTCTTTGTGTCGAAGATGCCGTGCTCCTTGAACATGTCGAAGGCATCGGCATCGAGCACTTCCGCCCATTTGTAGCTGTAGTAGCCTGCAGAGTAGCCGCCAGCCATGATGTGTGAGAACTGCGTTGTCATGCATGTGCCGTCTACAGGAGGGAGCACCTGTGCTTTCTTCCACGCCTCTTTCTCAAAGCTTGGCACATCGGCTGTGAACTCGTCTGTCTGGGTGAAGTATGCCATGTCGAGCAAGCCGAAGCTCACTTGGCGGACACAGGCATAGCCTGCATTGAAGTTGCGGCAGGCCAGAATGCGCTTGATGAGATCGTCTGGCATCTTCTCGCCTGTCTCATAGTGTCTGGCGAAGGTGTTGAGAAACTCTCGCTCGGTGCTGTAGTTTTCCATGAACTGTGATGGCAGTTCCACAAAGTCCCAGTACACGTTGGTGCCTGATAGGCTGGGATAGGTGGTGTCGGCAAACATGCCGTGGAGCGAGTGGCCAAACTCATGCAGGAATGTCTCCACCTCGCTGAGAGTCAGCAGGGCAGGGCGTGTGTCTGTTGGCTTGGACAGATTCATCACTATAGACACCACAGGAGCAGACCTGCGGCCGTCGCTGTCTCGCCATTCGCCCTTGAATTCTGTCATCCATGCGCCTGAGCGTTTTGAGGCCCTCGGATGGAAGTCGCAATAGAGGAGGGCGAGGAAACTTCCGTCCTTGTCCATCACGTCATACACAGCCACATCGGGATGATAGACTGGAGCCTTGCGGTTCTCCTTGAATGTGATGCCATAGAGCGTGGTGGCAAGTCCGAAGACGCCGGCTTTCACATTTTCCAAGTTGAAGTAAGGGCGCAGCATCTCACTGTTGAGGCTGTACTTGTTCTCCTTCAGAAGGTTTGAGTAGAAAGAGAAGTCCCATGGCATGAATAGCCTCTCATCGCCGTCTGGCAGGTCTTCTTCCTTTATTCCTATGCTGCTGTAGTATAGTTTCTTTACCTCATTAAGCTCTTCTTGTGCTTTAGGCATGTACGCCTCCAGCAGGTCGTCAAGCAGCTTGTGCACATTTTCAGGTTTCTCGGCCATGCGGCGTGTGAGGGCATAGTCGGCATAGGTGCTGAATCCAAGCATCTGCGCCTTCTTCCTTTTCAGGTTCACCACTTGTCTGACCACTTCTGTATTGTTGTGGTTGTTGGCCCTTATGCCGATGGTGTTGTATGCCATGTACATCTTTTTCCTCAGGTCGCGCCTCTTGGAGTATGTCATGAACTGGGTGTATGAAGGTCCTTGGAGCGTGAACACATAGCCGTCAAGTTCCTTGTCTTTTGCCTCGTGCCGCGCCATGTCGAGTAGCGTGTCTGGCAGTCCATCCAGCTCCTCCTCGTCGTGGAGGTTCATGATGAAGTCGTTTGTGTCTTTCAGCTTGTTTTGTGAAAAAAGCAGCGAATGCATGCTGATGTCTGCTGTCAGCTTTCTGAACTCGTCTTTCTTGTCCTCTGGCAGGTTGGCGCCGTTGAGGGCGAACATGCGGTATTTCTCGGTGAGAAGCATCTTCTGCTCAGCGTTGAGTCTGGAGAAGTTGTCGGCCTTGTGGTCTTCGTACACGGCCTTGACTCTTTCGAAGAGCCGTTTGTTGAGTATGATGTTGTTGCTGTGTTCGGATAGCACAGGAGAGAATTTCTCAGCCAGAGCGTCGAGCTTGTCATTGGTCTCTGCCTCCAGTATGTTGAAGAACACGGATGTGACCTTGTCGAGAAGGCGTCCTGTGAAGTCGAGTGCCGCGATGGTGTTGTCGAATGTTGGTGCTTCGTAATTGTTGGTGATGCGCTCTATTTCCTCGTCCTCTTGCTTGATGCCTTCCATGATGGCGGGCTCGTAGTCATCCTCTGTTATCTTGTCGAAGGGGATGTATTCGTATGATGTGAAGAATGGATTCATGCTGTTATGTTTTTTCTTTGATTTAGAAGACGCTCGTTGCAGACGCGATGGTCTCCTGCTTCGTGAATATGATGGCCTTCAGCCTTTGACCTGAGCTATACAGGACATCGGTTTGAAGTTTGTCTTTGTATGTCAGCGTCGAGAATAGAATATGTCGCAAACGTTTGCCGGACGACATCTCTTTTCCTGTCTCGCCTGTATTCTTTTCTCTTGTTTAGCCTATATTCTGTCGTACAGATTGGCGATGTCAAAAATCTTGAACTTGTTGCGCTGCAATTCCACAAGCCCTTCTTCCTGCATCGTGTTTAGAGCTCTTGACACGTTGAGCCTCGTCTCATGCACCAGTTCGGCCAGGTCGGTCATCTTCATGTGCAACTCTTTTGCGCCTTTGTTCACGGATGAGTAGCTGAGCACAAACTTGGTTATCTTTTCTTTCACCGTGTCTTCAGGAAACTCAGTCATGAGCCTGAGTATCTGGTGATACTTGTTGCATGCTATGTTCATCATGTTTATCTTCACGATGTTGCTGCTCATCAAGTGGGTGAGAAGCATTTGCTTGTCTATGGAAAGAGTGGTGCCGTCTGTTCGGAAAGCGTATGTGCGCGAGTATCTTGGAGCCATGCCAAACAAGTTGTATGGCTCTATGACACCGATGTTTGGCAAGTCTTCTGTCAAGGAGAACTTGTGCTTCACATCGAGATAGTCTGTTGACAGCTCGCCGTTGATGATGTATATCAGACTCTTGCATGGGTCGTCTTGCATCACGATTTCCTCCCCAGCCTGGTAGTTGACAAAATCAAGTCGCACATGCTCAATCACATCCGATATTTCTTTCTTTGTCAGTCCCTGGAACAACGGCAGCTGGAGCAAGCGTTCAAACATAGTCAGTTCCATAGTAATGCGAGTGTTAATTTATTTGACAATAAGTGATTTCAGACTTTCAGAGCACCATTCCTGCATATTGCCATCTTTGTCTGAGTAGATGAAGAAGGCCATGAGGTCTTTGTGCTCCTTCAGCACATCCTTTGCCTTTTCGAGGTCGAGCACCATGAAGGCTGTGGCATAGGCGTCAGCTTCGGCGCAGTCTTGCGCCAGCACCGTAGAAGACAGGATATTATGCTGCACAGGACGTCCTGTGCGCGGGTCGATGGTATGAGCCCACTTCTTGCCGTCTTTCTCGTAGAAGTTGCGGTAGTTGCCTGATGTGGCCATCGACATCTGCGTGACTTGCAGCACTTTCTCTATCTCGTTGTTTTGTCCCGTAGGGTCGTCCTTTGGGCTGTTGATGCCTATCTTCCATAGCATGCCCTTCGGGTTGGCGCCTCTCAGTCTCACCTCGCCGCCTATCTCCACCATGTAGTTTTTCACCCCTTGGCTTTCCAGATAGTGTCCCACGGCATCCACGCCATACCCCTTGGCAATGGCGCTGCAGTCGAGCATTGTGCCTTTGTTGCTCTTCACCACCTTGCCGTCGGTCATCTCTACTTTCTCGAATCCTACCAACTGCATGATGCTGTCTATTCTGGCATCTGTCACGTTGTTTGCGTTTTTGAAGCCGAAGCCCCAAAGGTTGACGAGTGGTGCCACCGTGATGTCGAATGCTCCATCGGTGTCTTCTGACACTTTCTTTGCCAGGGTGAAGACCTCGGTGAACATGGAGTCGGCCGTCATGTCGGTGTTGTTGTTGATGGCGGTGATGACCGACTTCTTGTTGAATGGCGAGAGCGACTGGTCTACGCAGTTGAGTATGCTGTCTATGCCTTGCTGCATGTCGGAGGCGGACTGGTAGGTGATATGGTAGAATGTGCCGAAGACCTGGCCCTCGCTTTTCTTGATGTCGGTCGCTGGCCATTCATTGCCAATAGCCTTTTGCGCTTCGCTTGGCGTGTTGTGGCTGCTGCGGTAGACGTAGACTGTGCCCATGATGAGCAGGAGCAGCAGCGGCCACCCCCACCATTTTATCTTGTGCGGAGCGTATGGGTCAAAATGCTTTTTTGTCTCATCGGCTTTTGTGCCATCCTGTTCCATGTTGCTTTTATTTTCCGTTCTCATGTCCTGTTTCGTGTACGGAATCTGTTCCGCTTCCCGGCTGTTCTGTTCCATTGTCTTTTCCTCCATTGTCTTTTCTTCCATTATCTATCCCTCCATTGTCTTTTCCTCCATTGTCTTTTCTTCCTTCATGTTGCTCTGTGCCTTCGCTTGCAGCATCAGGATTATTGTCCGTGTTTATGTCTGTTATCGAAACACTTATGCCCTTCTTCCTGTTCTTTTTCTTTCCCCAGTTGAGGTCAAATATGAGGCTGTAAGTCCCGCTCCAGCAGGTGGTGTTTGTCGTGTAGCCGTAGCCCGGTATGCAGGCAGGCTTGGAATTGTCATTCTTTGTCGACGAGAATTCTCGTTTGTATCTCACGGCCCATCCCATGTGGAAGTTCTTGTACATCTTCACTTCCACGCCGAATACCAGTTCGCCCCATTGGCTTGTGCAGTCAGTGCCTGTGATGGAGAAATCCTGGCTGCCTCCCCATATGGGATCTTTCAGTTCGGGTCCAGACATGTCGTATTTGAATTTTGACAGTCCGTAGCGCACGCCAGCATAGAGTCTGTTGTCCTGAAACTTGTTCTTCAGCAGGTTGATATCGAGTCCGAGACGGGCGTATGGAGCACTCACATTGTATGATATGCTTGTGTTGAAGTCTGTCTTCTCGCATTTGCCATATCCCACCTCTACTATGGGGAAGTAGGTGTTCTTCAGGTTGAGTCTCAGCGCACCCTCTGCCCATCCATAGTCAGACAGGCAGTAAGCCGCAGGACCATAGATGTCGGCAGAGAGCGTGAAGCCCTGAAAGAGTGTCAAATGCTGCTTCTCCTCCTTCACTTCCACATACTTGGTGGGCTTGGGTTTCTCTCCAGGCATGAGTCCCGCATTAGGATTGGTCTCCTGTGCTGTCATGGCCGTGAAGGCCATCCATGCTGTTGTCAGGCTGATTATGTGTCTTTTCATCTTTATGAGCATTATGTTGGTCTGCTGCTATTCCTCTGATTCGTCGCTTGCTATGCCGTTGAAATAAACCTTAACGTTCTCGTTGCCCTCGTAGTCCACATTGGGATTGCTGATTTCAATATGGTCAATGGCTGCATTGGTGGACTCTATCCTGCTGAGCGTGTGGAATCTGTATGTGCCGCACTCAGGAAGCTCAACGTAGGGGAAACTCCTGTGAGTGACCCATATGGTGTCTTTCACCACTACATTTCTGTAGCTGACTATGAGTGTGTCGCGGTCGCGGTAGTAGCTCATAGGCAGGGAGATGCTGGCGGCACCATATATGTTGTTGATGAGTACCGTGTCTTTTCTCTGTTGGGCTATTTCCTCTGTATAGCCCTGCTTTACAAGTGATGAGTCCTGGTAGTCTTTGGTGACGGTCCTGTTTCCTATTTTACGGTAGGTGTACACCGTCTTCATGCCAGGCATGAGTGTGCTGACTGTTATGGTGTCGCCATACTTGATGGCGGTGCCCTCTGAGTCGTAGAATCCGTATTGGCAAGTCACAGAGTTGTCCAGCGGGCAGTTGTTGGAGTAGCAAGCAGCCATGGCAGCCGTCGCGGCCACAAGGGCTGTGAGGGCTGCCATACGCCATTTTCTCCTTGCTGAGACTGTATTGTGTCTGTCGTTTAGCATGATCATATCTCTTTCTCTACCTGATAGTTGTTCCTTTCTGGAGAGTTGCGGCTGATGAGGTCGCCCAAAAAGCCGGCCACGAAGAGTTGTGTGCCAAGAATCATCATGGTCAGAGAGATGTAGAAATATGGGCTGGTTGTCACCAGGGCATGAGGAGTGCCGTTGGCGAGGTCTATCAGCTTGGATGCCCCCACGCACACCACTGCCACAAATCCGATGATGAACATCAGCGTGCCTATGAATCCGAACATGTGCATTGGTTTCATGCCGAAGCTGTTGATAAACCATAGGCTTATCAGGTCGAGGTAGCCGTTGACAAACCTGTTCCATCCCATGAACTTGCTCACGCCGTGCTGGCGGGCCTGGTGGTGCACAGGCTTCTCGCCAATTTTTGAGAATCCGGCGTTCTTGGCCAGATAAGGGATGAAGCGGTGCATCTCTCCATACACCTCTATGTGTTTCACCACATCCTTGCGGTAGGCTTTCAGGCCGCAGTTGAAGTCGTGCAGGTTGTGTATGCCGCTCACCCAGCGTGTCGTGGCATTGAAGAGTTTTGTGGGTATGGTCTTTGACAGTGGGTCGCCTTTGCGCCTGTTCATCTTGTAGCCGCTCACGAGGTCGTAGCCACCCTCCTTTATCATCTTGAAAAGTCCAGGTATCTCGTCAGGACTGTCCTGGAGATCGGCGTCCATGGTGATGACCACATCGCCTTGGGCTCTGGCAAAGCCATGATAGAGCGCAGGGCTCTTTCCGTAGTTTCTGCGGAACTTGATGCCATGAACTTCCGGAAACCTGCTGCTGAGGTCTTCTATCACCTCCCACGAATGGTCTGTGCTGCCGTCGTTGACGAATACCACCTCGTAAGTGAAATGGTTTGCGTCCATCACTCTCTTTATCCAAGCATGCAGTTCTGCTATTGACTCCTCCTCATTGAAAAGAGGCACTACCACTGAAATATCCATAATATGTATATCTGTGTTTTATTGTTTCTTTTTCTTGTTTACATGCGTCTTGGTCGCTTGATGTGTGAATGGGGCGTATGGAGTTGCTGGCACGTCTTGGGTTTGTCTCCTCGCTGGGTGCCACGCATGTGGCTCATTCACTCTCCGCCAGTGTGTCACTCTGTTCTGTCTGCCTTCGCCTGTCGCTTGCGCATCGGCACAACATGTGGCCTGCAATCATGACTCATCTCAAGTTGTCCTTTATTTTAGCCAGGTCATATGATGCTATCAAGGCAAGGAATACTGAAGCTATAATGCCAATCATGATGCCGTTGCTGAACAGCGACAGGCAGATGTCCCATGGGGTGAGCTGTTCGAAGGCCTTCATCGCTTCTTTGTATTGGTCCATCATGCCCATCTGCCTGTAGGCTGCCGACACATTGGGGTCATTGAGAAGCTCCATCATCTTGTATGACATCTGGCCTTTGTCAATGAATGTCAGGTAGGCATAGGATGTGGCGCCAGACAGTATGCTGGCGAATATGAACATCGTGAGGGAGAACAGGTACGCTCGGCCGTAAGTGAGGCGTTCGCCGATGTCGTAGAGCTTTTTGTTTATCCTGAGGGAAAGATAAGGCGGGATGATGAATGAGAGCAGCGCTGGTATGAGGCATGCCGTCACCAGCGCCATGTTGCTGCTGCTTATTCCTTCTGCGTAACAGAAGAACATGGCCGCCCATATCAGACCCACGAAAAATCCGTACTCGCTGGCGTATTGGTTTGTTGTTCTTTTGATTTCTGATGTCATGTGATTCTTATGTCTGTTTTTTGTTAAAACTTGTACAGACATATGTAGTAATAATGTATAATCACTCGACATGTCCGTATCTTTGATGCAAAGATACGAATTATATTGTTAACTAAAGGCTTCGATGTGTTAATTATGCACCTTGTCGGCGTTTTTCTTCACAAAATCTTTCCAAGAGCTTATTTTGTGCTCTGCTCTTGGCACTCCCATCTGTATGAAGTGGCAGTATGCGGCGCCAAGGGCGTCTGTAGCGTCAAACTGCACATTCATGTCTTCGGCTGGTATCTTCAGCATCCTTTGCATCATGCCTGCCACTTGCTCTTTCGACGCGGAGCCGTTTCCGGTGATGGCCACCTTGATCTTTCGCGGTTCATATTCTGTGATGGGGATGTCTCTCATTATAGCTGCTGTTATGGCGACACCCTGGGCTCGTCCCAACTTCAGCATGGACTGCACGTTCTTTCCGAAGAATGGGGCCTCGATGGCCATCTCGTCGGGCTTGTATGAGTCGATGATGCCTGTGATGCGCTCAAATATCCTGCCCAATCTCAGGTAGTGGCTCTCATATTTCTTCAGTTCTATGACACCCATGGCGAGCAGTTCGGCCTTGTTGCCTCTCACGCGCAGCACTCCGTATCCCATGACATTGGTGCCTGGGTCTACGCCAAGTATAATCTTTTCTGGTTGGTTCATGTCTCCTGTCGTTTTAGGAAGGTTCTATAGATGGGCCATGGCAGATAGCATGGCTGCTTTGCTGGCAAGTCAGTCGATAGGACGGGGCAATGCGGGCATTGCGACTTGATAGACTGTTAAACAGAGTTCCCCGCAAGGCAACAAAATGCCACAGCATAACCTGCAACCGTCCAATCAGTTGCGGTTGTGATTTGATTATTTGCGGCTATAATTTATGTGGTCTGTCTTTATTGTCATGCAGTTGTCATTGAGTGCCGTTGCAGACACTGGCTCTCTTGTGCTGCCATGGTGCCTCCGCCGTCTCCGAGAAACTATTCAATCACTTCCAGCATAGTGGGGAATCCCACCACGTTGTTGTTGAACATCTTCAGCAGCTCCTCGTTCATCCTTACGGCTGTGGCAGCATACCACTGGTGGAGCTGTGCCATGCTTTCCACCTCAAACTGCACTGAAAAGCACTCTGACTCATCGTCATGGTGCGAAAGCACACGGCTCATCCTGGCATTTTTCATCACGCCCGACTTTGTCGCTTCGGGGATGTATTTCTCGTGGAGGTAAACTACAAGATTCTGCGCGTCGGCTGTGCCGACCTGAAATGTGGTGTTGTATATGAACATGGGGATGACGTCCGATAATTTTGTGAGTGATACTGTGGAAAGAAAAAAGCGCAGACGTAAAAAAACAACAGCCTTTGACCGTCTGAGCCGAATGGGGGACTCGAACCCCCGACCCACGCATTACGAATGCGTTGCTCTACCAACTGAGCCAATTCGGCAACGTCAAAGACCGTGAAACTGGTGCTTTTTGTTAAAACCGATGCAAAGGTAGCACTTTTTTTTGATTCGGAGTCATTCTGTAGGTAAATATTTCTTAAATTTGCATTATATTTCTCTGAAAAACGTAACCACATTAAATATATCACGAAAAAAATGACAAAACAGACATCCAGGAAGGGAAAAACCACCAGCGGAAAATCAAAGAAAAGCATCATTGTCAAGTGTATTGCCATAGTGGTGGCTGCCATAGGGCTCAACTATGTGTGGCCACGCTTGTCGGGTGAAGACTCTCTGCCGTCGGAGGTGGTGGAAGGAGCCGCATCGAAGCAAAGCCAGGAGCGCAATGCGGCCTATGCTGCCGAAGATGCAAGGAAGGCGAGGGAGGCTGAAGAGGCCAAGCTGAATGACACGGACGCGCCTGACGACGGAGTGTCGCGCAAGGTCTATGAGAATCTGGAGCAGCCTGCCGAAATCAACGACCGCAGCGAGGTGCTTCTCTTCAAGCGGCAGTATATCATATCTTATAATATAGAGAGGCTCTGCCCAACCTATGTGTGCTGGGAACTCACGCCTGAGCGTGTCAACGGCACAGCGGAGCGCACCGACAATTTCATGCCCGATCCTGCCGTGTCTGAAAAGCTGCGTGTGGTGACTGGAGACTATGCAAACTCTGGCTATGACCGCGGGCACATGTGTCCGGCCGCTGACAATAAAAACACCGAGGATGCCATGATGGAGTCTTTCTTCATGACCAATATCTGTCCGCAGACGCATTCGCTCAATGCGGGGGGCTGGAAGGAGCTTGAGGAGTTCTGCCGCTCATGGGTGAGAGACTATAATGCTCCTCTATATATATGCTGCGGCCCCATCTTTGACAAGAAGCGTCCTAAGACTATAGGCAAGCGCAAAGGATTCAAGGTGGCCGTGCCAGACAGGTTCTATAAGGTCATTCTCTATGTGGGAAGGCAGACGCAGGCCATTGGCTTCATATATCCCAACCAAAAGTGCGATGGCGACATGCGCGACTATGCCGTCTCCGTCGATGATGTGGAGAAGGTCACAGGACTAGACTTCTTCTACCAGCTTGACGACAAGACGGAGAAGGCTGTGGAGAGCAAGTGCAACCCGGCGTCATGGGGATTGTGATGATGCCAACGGCTTTATTTGCCTTTTGTCCGTGATGGGCTGCTCGGGAAAGCAGCCTATGGCACGGACAAGCAGGGTAGTAGTCCAAAGTCTTACGGAAAGGACAGCGGACGCAAGTTAGACTCTTGCTGCAGAATAGCAAGATAGTAGTCTAAAGTCCGCTGTATAGGCAAGGACTGGACTGACGGCCTTTTCTGATGAGGGCATAGCTTCGCCCTTCTCACAT
Organism: uncultured Bacteroidaceae bacterium; assembly: GCA_934271655.1. Taxonomy (GTDB): domain Bacteria; phylum Bacteroidota; class Bacteroidia; order Bacteroidales; family Bacteroidaceae; genus Minthosoma. The sequence goes on from CAKQRW010000007.1 coordinate 52,247, forward strand.
TGCGCTCACATAGTCCAGACTGATGGCCTTTTCTGATGAGGGCATAGCCTCGCCCTTCTCACATTGCGCTCACATAGTCCAGACTGATGGTCTGTCCTGATGAGGGCATAGCCTCGCCCTTCTTGATGAGGCAAGAGAAGATACAAGTAACGAAAAAGATAAACAACGAACATATAAGCAACAATATAAGTGTAGATAATGAAGAAATACATCAAAGATCTGAAAGTGGCGGCTGTAGAGTTCCCTCATGAACTTTATGTGCTGCTCAAGCTCACCGATTCGCAACCGCTGCCCGATGTGCGGCCTGGACAATTTGTGGAGGTGAAGGTGGAAGGCAGTCCAAGCACATTCTTGCGCCGTCCAATATCAATCAACTATGTTGACCGTCAGGCAAACCAACTCTGGCTGCTCATCAAGAAGGCTGGCGACGGGACACGTAAGCTTGCCACTCTCAGCCAGGGAGACACTCTTAATATAGTGTTCCCGCTGGGCAATGGCTTCTCTCCTGTGCAGAAGCATGGTGAGCGTGTGCTGCTCTCTGGCGGAGGAGTGGGAGTGGCTCCGCTGCTTGAATATGGCAAATACCTCAAGGAAAACGGAGCGGAGCCAGTGTTCCTTCTCGGAGCGCGCAGCGCAAGCGACCTTCTTGAGCTTGACATGTTCCGCGCCATCGCTCCTGTATATATCACCACAGAGGACGGAACTGAGGGGGAAAAGGGCTTTGTCACGCAGCACTCGCTGCTCGCGGAGCAGACTTTCGACCGCATCTCTGTCTGTGGACCTAAGCCTATGATGGTGAGTGTGGCTCGCTATGCGAAGAAGTCATCGACTCCGTGTGAGGTCTCTCTCGAAAATATGATGGCGTGCGGACTCGGAGCATGCCTGTGTTGTGTGGAGAAGACAGTGAAGGGCAATGTGTGCGTGTGCAAGGAAGGCCCTGTCTTTGACATCAATGACTTAACCTGGGACTTGTAGCTCAGCCTATGGCTGGCGATTCGTTAGCCTAAGGATTGCAACATTTCATCCTATGGATTGCGACTTGTCATGCTATGGATCGCGACTTGTCATCCTATGGATTGCGACTTGTCATGCTATAGCTCGCAATATCTAAAACACAAGGGCTTGGTCATACATGCCTATTCTTGCTTACTTGCGTGTCGTGTACGACATATCTAAAACACAAGGGCTTGGTCAGACTGGTCACAGACTGTTTAGCTTGATGTAACGGCATCTTAGCCTGATGATGTGAATGTATGGCCAGCGCGTGCATTGGCATGGAAATGAGTAAAGTCCAGGCTTATGGATATAGCTATTCGGAATAACCAATGCAGGACTCTCAGACAATCAGTGCTTGGCATTGTTGTCTTGTGATAGCCTGCTTAATACATGAAAATAATATAATGGCAGATTTAACAACACATATAGGGGCTCTCACCATGAAGAACCCCGTCATGACAGCATCGGGAACTTTCGGCTATGGAGTCGAGTTTGCCGATTTTGTCAATTTGGAAGATATTGGCGGCATCATCGTCAAGGGAACAACCCTCAACCCGCGTGAGGGAAATGACTATCCGCGCATGGTGGAGACTGCAAGTGGCATGCTCAACTGTGTAGGACTTCAGAATAAGGGCGTGGATTACTTCTGTGAGCACATATATCCGGAAATAAAGGGAATAGACACCAACATGATTGTCAATGTCAGCGGCTCATGTCCAGAGGACTATGCTGAGTGTGCCGCCAGAATCAATGCTCTTGATGGCATTCCTGCCATAGAGCTGAACATATCGTGCCCTAATGTAAAGCAGGGTGGCATGGCCTTTGGAGTGACAGCAGAGGGAGCCTCTGCTGTGGTAAAGGCTGTACGCAAGGCGTATGACAAGACTCTCATCGTGAAACTGTCGCCTAATGTGACTTCAATAGCTGACATCGCCAAAACGGTGGAGGACGCTGGAGCTGACGCCGTGTCGCTTATCAATACGCTTATGGGTATGGTCATTGATATAGAGAAGCGCAAGCCCGTGCTGAGCATCGCCACAGGTGGCATGTCCGGACCAGCCGTCAAGCCTGTAGCCGTGCGCTGTGTGTGGCAGGTGGCCAAAGCTGTAAGCATTCCTGTCATAGGATTGGGCGGCATCATGAATGCTCACGACGCTATCGAGTTTATGCTCGCAGGAGCTTCCGCCGTGGAAATAGGCACGGCCAACTTCATAGATCCTGCTGTGACTGTCAAGGTGGCAAATGGCATAAACGAGTGGCTCGATGCACACGGATGCAAGTCGGCAAAGGAAATCGTTGGACAACTTGAAGCATAGCATTCAGATGTCCGTGAAAACTGGTGCAATAAATTGATTCCGCTTTTTCCGAACCGCACAGTTGGATAAGTGCCTGTACAGACATCTTCATGCTGATCATATGTCTTACTTTTTTCGAACTGTACAGTTGTGCTAAGTGCAGCATGGTACTCGGCGAGATTCCAGAGACAGAGAATACTGATGTCTTGCCGTGGTAAAGGCATGTGTGTGCTCAGTCCAACGACACAGCGTGAGCTTCTTATACAATAAATTAAAAAGGGAGCATGCCAAATTATTGGCATGCTCCCTTTTTGTATCCTGAACGCCATAGGCCGGGAAAGGCCTTGCGCCTGTAGTGCGAGTTGTTTATCCACCGAAGTTATCGAATGATATCATGTCGTCCTCAACACCGAGAGAGTGGAGAAGGTCGAGCACTGTCTTAGCCATCATTGGAGGTCCGCAGAGGTAGTACTCCACATCTTCTGGAGACTCGTGCTGCTTGAGGTATGTATCACCCATCACAGGAGCTACGAAGCCTGGAGTGTACTTGATGCCAGCTGCGTCTGCCTTTGGGTCTGGACGGTCAAGCGCAAGGTGGAAGTGGAAGTTGCTGTAGTCCTTCTCAAGCTGGAGGAAATCGTCAAGGAACGGAATCTCCTCAAGAGCGCGGGCACCGTAGAAATAGTGCATCTCGCGGTCACGGATGTTGAGTGTCTTGAGGCAGTGCATGATCTGCGCGCGGAGCGGAGCCATACCTGCGCCACCACCTACCCAAATCATCTCGCGGCCTGTGCCATACTTAGGATGGAACTCACCGTAAGGACCTGACATGAGCACCTTGTCGCCTGGCTTGAGCGAGAATATGTAAGATGACGCTATACCTGGGTTGACATCTATGAAGCCAGGACCCTGATCCTTTGGCTTGAAAGGTGGAGTGGCGATACGCACGTTGAGTGTGATGATGTCGCCCTCGTCTGGGTAGTTGGCCATAGAGTAAGCACGGATAGTTGGAGTGTCATTGACGCACTTCAGTCCGAAGAGTCCGAACTTCTTCCATGCTGGCAGGTAGGTGTCGCCGATAAGGCTCTTGTCGATATCCTTGTCATAGTCGATAGAGAATGCAGGAATCTTGATCTGTGCGTAAGATCCAGGCTCGAAGTCCATGTGCTCACCTGGAGGAAGAGCCACCTTGTACTCCTTGATGAAGGTTGCCACGTTGCGGTTGCCGATGACGGTGCACTCCCATTCCTTGACACCCATGACAGAGTCTGGCACCTTGATGTCGAGGTCGCCCTTGACCTTGCACTGGCAGCCAAGACGGTATCCTTCCTTAATCTGCTTGCGTGTGAAGTGGCCCTTCTCTGAGTCGAGAATCTCACCGCCGCCAGAGAGCACCTGGCACTTGCACTGTCCGCAAGAACCCTTTCCGCCGCAGGCTGAAGGGAGGTACACATCGTGTGCGGCGAGGGTGGAGAGCAGGCTTGAGCCCTGTTCCACTTCGAGCTTGTCCTTTCCGTTGATGGTAATTGTCACATTGCCACTTGGAGAGAGGAATTTCTTAGCAACGAGCAGTATGACCACAAGCACAAGCACTATGACCAGGAATACTGCGATGCTATAAATGATAAATTGTATATCCATTGTCTGTTCCTTTCTTATTAGATTTTAAGACCAGAGAAGCACATGAATGCCATTGCCATGAGGCCTACGGTGATGAATGTGATGCCGAGACCCTGGAGAGGCTTGGGCACATCTGAGTATGCCATCTTCTCACGGATGGCAGCAAGGCCGACGATGGCCAGTGTCCAGCCGATACCAGAGCCAAGGGCGTAGGCGATACAGTCGCTCACTCCGCCGATGTACTGTGTGCTGGATGGGTCCATGTTGATGCGCTGCTGCATGAAGAGTGATGCTCCCATGATGGCGCAGTTCACTGCGATAAGAGGGAGGAAGATGCCGAGCGCTGCGTAGAGTGATGGTGAGAAACGCTCCACAATCATCTCGACGAGCTGCACGATGCCTGCGATGACCGCGATGAAGAGGATGAACGCGAGGAAGGTGAGGTCCACGCCCTCAGCCAGCGCACCTGCGGCAAGCACCTTGGTCTGGAGCAGATAATCGACGGGCACGGTGATGAGCAACACGAATGTGACTGCTATTCCGAGTCCGAATGATGTCTTCACTGTCTTGGATACTGCGAGATATGAGCACATACCCAAGAAGAAAGCGAAAATCATGTTGTCCACGAAAATAGAGCGGACGAACAAACTAATGAAATGTTCCATAATCTGTTTCTGTTTGTTTCTTTGTTGGGTTAATGCTTTACTTTAAGTCCTTGTTGACGATTCTGTGTACCCAGATGAAGCATGCAACGAGTATGAGCGCCATGGCTGGCATGGTCATCATGCCGTTGTTGATGTAGAGGCCACCGTTGGTGATGTATGCGCCTTCTGGAATGACTGTGAAGCCGAGGATGGTGCCGAAGCCGAGGAGTTCGCGCACGAATCCAACCACCACAAGCACAAAGGCGTAGCCGAGGCCGTTGCCTATGCCGTCGAGGAATGACTCCCATGGGCCGTTCTGCATGGCGAATGCCTCAAGGCGTCCCATGAGGATACAGTTGGTGATGATCAGTCCGACATAGACTGAGAGCTGCACGCTGACATCGTAAACGTAAGCCTTGAGGATGTTGCTCACGATGGTCACGAGGGCTGCCACAACCACAAGCTGCACGATGATGCGGATGCGGTTAGGGATAGTCTTGCGGATTAATGAAATGATCACGTTGGAGAAGGCTGTGATGACTGTGACGGAAAGTCCCATCACGATGGCAGGCTTCAGCTGTGACGTTACGGCGAGAGCGGAGCAGATGCCGAGCACCTGGACTGCTACAGGGTTGTTAAGGTTAAGCGGACCCTTGAAGACTTCGCCATTCTCTTTTGAAAATAAACTCATATTCTTTGTCCTCCTTATTTGTTCTTAAAAGATTCGATGGCGTCTTTCTTGCTGCTAAGACCTTGCTGAATCATGTCGTTTACACCATTTGATGTGAGTGTGGCTCCTGTCACAGCGTCTACCACGTAGTCTTCTGTCGAGAGGCCTGCAGGCGCCTTGCCTGACTTGTACACTCCGAGAGCCACATTGTCGCCCTCGAAAATTTTCTTGCCTTGGAACTCGTCCTGGAACCACTGCTCTGTGATGCGTGCGCCGAGTCCGGCTGTCTCGCCCTCATGGTTGAAGTATGTTCCGTAGACTGTCTCGCCGTCCTTGTTGATAGAAATCCAGCCCCAGATAGGTCCCCAGAGTCCGGCTCCCTTCACCTTGATGACAAGCTTCTCCTCGCCGTCAACGTTGGCTGTGAGTGTCTCTGCGTTCTGATCCTGGTCGCCAAGCACCTTGGCATACTCTGACTCCACGTCAGCGCAGTCGCGGATATTGAGCGATGCAAGCACCTGCTTCTTGGTGTCGAGGGCCACGTTCTTGTCCTGTGTTGGCTTGAGCGATGAAGCGACGAAAGCGAGGAGGAATGCGACGATGATGACCATCACGCTTGCATATATGATAGTATATGCGTTGCTGTTTGTATTCATTTTTGCCATGTCTTTGTCCTCCTTATTTAGCTGCGCGCTTTGCGCGCTTGTTGATGTTTGACTGAACGAAGAAGTAGTCGAAGAGCGGAGCGAACACGTTCATGAGGAGTATGGCGAGCATCATGCCCTCTGGATATCCAGGGTTGAGCACACGGATGATTATAGCCATTGCTCCGATGAGGAGTCCGAAAATCCACTTGCCGCCCTCTGTGCGTGGGCTTGTCACAGGGTCTGTGGCCATGAAGACCGCACCAAAGGCGAAGCCTCCCACTGTGAGCTGCTCCCACCACTGGAAGTTCTCTGCTCCAGCGTATGGAAGAAGGTATGCCATGACAGCGCCTCCGACAAATGTGCCGAGGATAATCTTCCAGCTTGCGATGCCAGCCCATATGAGGATGACTGCTCCTATCATGATGGCGATGAATGAAGTCTCGCCAATGGAGCCAGGGATGGTGCCGATGATGGTGTCCATCGCGTCGTATGTGACAGGCTCACCTGCGGCAAGCTGACCGAGTGGGGTAGCTGCGCTGATGCCGTCAACTGTTCCGTTGATGGAGTCCATGTAAGATCCGTTTACCCACACCTTGTCGCCCGACATCATAGAAGGGTAGGCGAAGAAAAGGAACGCGCGTGTCACAAGGGCTGGATTGAAGATGTTCATGCCCGTGCCGCCAAACACTTCCTTGGCGAAGACTACAGCAAAGGCTGTGGCGATGGCTATAATCCAGAGAGGGCAGTTGACTGGGACGATGAGTGGTATGAGAATACCAGTCACGAAGAATCCCTCATGCACCTCTTCCTTCTTGTACTGCGCTATGGCAATTTCTATGCCGAGGCCCACCACGTATGACACGATGATCTTTGGCAGGATGACTGCAAGGCCATAGAGGAAATTGCCCACGAGGCTCATCTCAGCTCCGAAGGCATGATAGTGCTGGTAGCCTATGTTCCACATGCCGAAGAGAATCGCTGGGATGAGCGCGATTACTACAAAGAATATTGAGCGCTTTGAGTCAATGGCGTCGTGAATCTGCGCGCCACGTGGCTTTGCTGTCTCGTTTGGAACGTAGAAGAATGTCTCTGCTGCGTCGAAGAGAGAGCCGAAAGCGCTGAGCTTGCCTCCTTCTGAGAAGGCAGGCTTCATGTTGTCGAGAATTTTCTTAAGACTCATAGTGCTTGTGCTTATTCGTTTTCTTTGCGGAGCATATCGAGTCCTTCACGGACGATACGCTGAAGTTCAACTTTAGAGCTATCCACGAACTCAGCCATGGCAAAGTCCTCAGGTGCAACCTCATAGATGCCGAGGGCTTCCATGCGGTCTATGTCACCGGCTATGATGGCCTTGACGAGCTGCTCAGGATAGATGTCCATAGGGAATACCGAATCGTATTCGCCGCTGAAGATCATGTGGCGGTGTCCGCCCTTGATGCGTGCGTCGAGCACGTATTCCTTGTTCTTTGGCTGGAGCCAAGTGAAATAGGAGCGGCTTGTGGAGAACTCGCCCAGACGTGGAGCTATCCAGCCGAAGAGCTCATTGGAGTCGTCGCCCTCTGGAATGGCGGTCACTTCTGTGCTGTGGGCGAGGAGGAATGAGTCGGCTGATGTCTTCACGCCTGTGAGAGGGTTGCCGTCTATGAGACGCACCTTCTTGTCTGTGCTGACATTGCCCTTCACGATGTCGCCGATTTTTGCGCCGATGGTCACAGTCTTGTACTGAGGCTCCTTGATTTCAGAGCCTGCCACTGCGATGGTGCGCTGCATTACGACTTTGCCCTCGCGGAAGAGACGGCCTATCATTGCCACTTCCTCTGCTGCGAGAGTCCATACCACCTCACCTTTGTTTACAGGGCTGATGTGGTTGATCTGTACGCCTACGTTTCCTGCTGGGCATTTACCCTGGAACTCAGTCACTTCAGCATTCTTGGTTGAAGCAAGGATTGAACCATGGTTGACGCCTACATGCACTTTGGCAATCTTGGCAAGTGCGTCAACTCCTGCCTGGAAGTCATCTTCCTTGCCTTTGAGAGCCACGTTCACGTCGGCAGCGAGAGGCATGTCGCTGAATGCAGAAATGAAAATCGCCTTAGGCTGGTCGCTTGGATTGGCGACAACAGCGTAAGGGCGCTGAATGATGAAGGCAAAGAGACCGCTTTCGAGAAGGGCAGCCTTTACATCACCTGCATTGAGCGAATTGACCTGCTTCTTGCCGAAGTCTACATACTGCTGGGTGGCAGATGCTTCAACCTGAACGCTTAAAACTTTACGACGCTCGCCTCTTTCTACAAGCACTACTTTGCCTGATACAGGAGAGACGAATTTCATCTCGGGATGCAACTTGTTCACAAACAAGGCATCTCCAGCCTTAACTTCATCTCCTTCTTTAACTACAACTTTTGGCTTCATGCCCCAAAAAGCATCAGGGATAAGACCATATGTCTTTGATGCTTCAGCGGCAGTAACCTTAGATGCAGCCTTCCCTTTGAGATTGATGTCGAGGCCTTTCTTTAGCTTAATTACATTCGCCATATTTGTTAATATTAACTTGGTGTTTATTTCTTTCTTCAGTTTGCGGTGTGATTTTCATCATTTCCCTTTGTCTTTCCTGCCGCTGGGTTAGTGACATGTAAGACGTGGACACAGAAAATCGCTACAAAGTTAGCAATTTTTAGTTAAATGTAGAAATATATAACGGCATAAATAATGATAAGCGTCAAAAATAATTTGTTGCCGCATGGCATTGGCCGATGTGGATGCCATGATATGGGTCCGCTGCTTTGGGCAGCTGCCGGCGGTGGCAAAGCGCAGGCCATGAATTTGTAATGATTTAGCGGATTATCTTTGTTCGTTTGGAAAATAATGACTAATTTTGCAAACGAACAAAATATAAATAATGAGACAGAACGTGCCGTCACCCCTATGACAGGAGAGACTGGCGCATTCAAAAGCATATGGCAGAACAAGCAAGGAATACAAGACGTAGGAGTAGCAGCCGCGGAGGCGAGGAAGAAAACCTCGCACAGTTGGGCAGAGTGCAGCCACAGGCTGTGGAGTTTGAGAAAGCTGTGCTGGGAGCGTGCATCATCGAGCAAGACGCTTTCAGTATTGTGGCTGATTTTCTGAAGCCTCACTCTTTTTATGAGAAGAAGCATCAGGTCATATTTCAGGCCATACAGACGCTGGTGGGGCTTGACGCTCCGGTGGATGTGCTCACGGTGGTGGAGCAGCTGCAGAAGACGGGAGAGCTGGAGAATGCTGGCGGAGCGGCTTACATCGCCGAGTTGTCGCGTTCAGTCCTGTCGTCAGCCCATTTGGAATACCACGCCCGTGTTGTGGCACAGAAGGCTTTGGCCCGCGACTTGATAAGTTACACGAGCAATATACAGAAACTGGCTTTTGACGACTCGCAGGACATCCAGGAATTGATGCAGATGGCGGAAGGCAAGCTTTTCGAGTTGTCCAAGTCAAATCTGAAGAAGGACTTCACGCAGATAGACCCTGTCATCAAGGAGGCTTATGACATGCTGCAGAAGGCGGCCGCAAGGACAGACGGACTGTCGGGCCTGACATCTGGTTTTGACAAACTGGACGAGATGACATCGGGATGGCAGAATTCGGACCTCATCATCATAGCCGCGCGACCCGCCATGGGAAAGACGGCCTTTGTGCTGTCTATGGCGCGCAATATGGCTGTGGACAATCAGATTCCCATCGCTATGTTCTCCCTTGAGATGTCAAACGTGCAGCTGGTCAATCGTCTGCTGGTCAACGTGTGCGAGATTCCTGGAGAGAAGATAAAGAGCGGAAGGTTGCTGCCGTATGAGTGGAGCCAGCTGGGATATAAGATGCGCTCGCTGTACGGCGCGCCGTTCTATGTCGACGACACTCCGTCGCTCTCGGTCTTTGAGCTGCGTACAAAGGCACGCCGTCTGGTGCGTGACTATGGTGTAAAGATGATCATCATCGACTACCTCCAGTTGATGAATGCTTCGGGCATGTCGTACAACTCACGACAGGAAGAGGTGTCAACCATATCGCGCTCGCTGAAGGGATTGGCCAAGGAACTTAATATTCCTATCATTGCGCTCTCGCAGCTCAACCGTTCTGTAGAGCAGCGTGTGAGCACTAATCCCGACAGCCCCGACAGCAAGCGCCCGCAGCTGAGCGACCTTCGTGAGTCTGGTGCCATCGAGCAGGATGCCGATATGGTGTGCTTTATCCACCGCCCCGAATATTACAAGATATACAAGGACCAGAACAACAATGACCTGAAGGGCATTGCTGAGATAATAATCGCAAAGCATCGTAATGGTGCCGTCGGCGATGTCCGTCTCCGCTTCGTGGGCGAGTTCGCGCGATTCATGAACCTGGATGATGTCAATCCGCCTTTGCCAAGTGACGATGGCACAATAAAGCCTTCGCAGTCGCAGTCAAAGATTAAAATGGATGATGACGCTTTCGCCGGACTCGACATCACATCGGCTGCTCCTTCTGAGGCCCCGTTCTGATATCCCTGCAAGGTCTCTTCTGGAAGTTTGTGGCATGTAATGCCTCTGTATTATTCTGCCGCATTGTTACGATGACGGATAAGACATTGGCAGCAAGGCAGATGCAGCAAGGCCCGCAAGTAGGTTTACTTGCGGGCCTTGCTGCATCTTGTCAGTCGTCAGACTGTTTTTTGTTTTCCTTCTTGTCGAGTCCTTTGGCTGTATCTTGTTCTCTGTTATATTGTCGAGTCCTTTGGCTGTTTTTCTTGCCTTGTCAGTCCTATGGCTGTTTCTTTTTTTCCATCTTGTAGAACAGGTTGATAAGCATCGATCCGAGTATGCCAGCGCAAAGCGAGCCGAGCAGTACGGCTATTTTTCCAGATGCGCGCAGCATTTCCATGTCCTTTGTGCTGAATTCGCCGAAAGACAGAGTGTCAACAAAGATGGACATGGTGAATCCTATTCCGCCGAGGCACGCTACCGCGAAGAGCATCTTCCATGTGGCGCCATGTGGCATAGCTCCAACCTTGCACTTGATGGCAATGAAGCTGGCGATGGTGATGCCTATCGGCTTGCCAAGCAAGAGGCCGAGAAAAACTCCCAGTCCTGCATAGCCTGCGCCTTCTATAGGCAGCGGCTGCAGGATGTTGAAAAAACTGATGCTCGGTATCTCAACGCCTGCGTTGGCGAGCGCAAAGATGGGCATGATGATGAAATTCACTATAGGGTTGAGCTTATGCTCCAGCCTGTATGACATGCCGATAGAATTGTTGGTGACATGGCTCATGCGTCTCAGGCAGTGGCGCTGCGGACTGTTGGGGAAGTCAATGCCGCTTTCGAAAGTGTCATTGTCATATTTCTTCAGACGTGACACATATTTGTTCATGTTGCGCCTGAGGCATTGGCGGCTGTATCTGGCTTCCATCGGAATCATGAAGGCCATGACCACGCCCGACATTGTGGAATGTATTCCGGAATAGTAGAAGAGGAACCATACTGCAATGGCTGGCACTATGTAAAAGGCCATTCTTTTTTCGCCAAGTCTGTTTATGAGCCATGTCAACGCGAGCACTCCAAGAGCGATGAGCAGCAGGACGATGTTTATCTGTCCGCCATAGAAAAGCGCCACTACGAGTATCGCTCCAAGGTCGTCTGCTATGGCTAAGGCTGTGAGGAATATCTTGAGCGACACTGGCACCTTCTTGCCTAATATGGACATGATTCCCATGGCGAAAGCTATGTCGGTCGCTGTTGGTATGCCCCATCCGCCGATGGTTGAGCTGCCCATATTGAACGCGCTGTAAATCAGGGCCGGAAACAGCATTCCTCCTGCTGCTGCTATGACAGGCAGCATGGCCTTCTTGACATTGGATAGTTCTCCGCATATCACTTCTCGTTTTATCTCCAGTCCTACCGTGAAGAAAAACACCACCATGAGTATGTCGTTGATGAATTTTTCCACGTTCATGTCCTTTGGAAAAGTGGTGGTGAAGTGCTCGTTGGCAATGCTGATGGAGAGTTTCGTCTCAAGAATGGAGTGGTAGTACTCGGCTGTGAGCGGGCAGTTGGCCACGAGCATGGCGGCTATCACGCACAGGAGCAAGGTCACTCCGGCGGCCCATGGCTGGTTCATGATGCTTGTCCTTGACTTTTTCATGGAATGAAGCTCCTTGTTCCATGTGTAAATTGGAATCAGTCTCATAAAGAATGTGTTTGTTGTTAGAAAAAAACTGCTCTGTTTTTTTGTGGGCAACTAAGGGACTGTTTCTCTGGAAGAAAAGTGTAAAGGCCGGAATAAAAGCGCAGTTTGGATTGTTAAATGACAATTACCGTGGCGTTTGTTTTGGCGCCGACGGTAATTGTGTGTGTGGTAGCATGCCTTGTTGGGCCTGTCATCCGTGCGCTGAGGCACCTCGCAGGCTTTCGGCGTGCATTATTGTAAGGCTATGCTTTCAATGCTTTCCCCTTGTTGAGCTGCTCCTTCAGGTAAGCCTTGGGTGTGCTTCCTGTCACGCGTGCAAAGAAACGGCTGAAGCTGCTGATGGAAGAGAAGTGCAATATCTCGCTGGCTTCGCTCAGAGAGTAGCGATGTACCAATATGAGTGCTTTAGCTTTCTGTATGACAGCCTCGTCAATCCATGTTGACGCATTCTTGTTGCTGTAGCTGATGCACACGTATGAGAGGTATTTGCTTGATATGCCGAGCTGGTCGGCGTAATACTGCACAGACCTGTGCTCGATGGTATGCTTGTTGAGCAGTGCTATGAACCGGCAGTACACATCGTATTGTCTTGAGTTGCTGTTGCCCTCAAGCGGCATTGGCACGATGTCGTGTATGTTGATGATCTCAACAAGCAGGATTCCCAGCAGGCTCTTTATGTACAGTCCCTTATATTCATAGTCCGTTGAGAGCAAGTCGCGTTTCATCTCCTCATAGATGTTCAGAGCATGCTGCATTTGCTCTGTTGTCATGTGGCTCTTGAAGTGCCGCAATGAGAGGCGGGCGTTGCTGTATACCAGTCCTATGTCTGTAAAGACCTCGCTGGCCAACTTCGGATACAGCACAAACATGAAGCATCGCAGGTCCGACGACATGTTCTTTATCCTCAAGACCGTTTCGGGCATCACCAGAATGGAGTCGTTCTCGCCGAGAATGGCCTCTTCATTGTTGATTGATATTGTTATGTCGCCTTTCTGGATGAAAAGATACACGTTCTGGTATATTTTGTTCGGTGTCTCGTAGAATATTTCAGGCAGGGGATTGACTCCGTTGAATGAGTCAAAGAGTATGAGGTTGTTCCTGACACTTGCGGAAGGACATACATTGGGCTGCGAAAACACGTCTACATACTCCACATACCTGATGTTTCTGTTTTCAGTCCTTGCAGGATGGCTATTTTCTAACATGATATTGCCTGGTGTTATGTTTATTTAATAGTGTTTTTGATTAGTGGTGGCATAATACAATGCTGTGCGCAGGTTGTAAATGCAAAAAGATGCTGTCATTCAGCCTGGTCAAAATTGATCGACTTGATGTTGTGCCTCTTTATGTACTCATTGGGCGACAAGCCTGTGATGCGCTTGAAGTATCTGCCGAAGAAACTCTGGCTTGGGAAGTTGAATTCCTTGCTGATTGACTTGATGTTATGCTCGTTTGTGTAAAGCTTCTGTTTAATAGCGTATGCCACATATTGGTCAATGACCTGTGATGCTGTCAGGCCAACGAAATTGAGCACGATGGTGGAGAGATACTTTGGGGTTATGTTCATCTTGTTGGCATAATACTGCACAGATCGCTCCTTGGTGTGAGTGTCACGCAGCAGCCCGAGAAAATCGTGGAAGAAGCCAAACTGTCGTGTGTTCTTCACGTGCATTATCTTGTCATTGGCGGTGATGAGCGAGGCCTCCTTGGCGAGCATGGCTGTATGCAGGCAGCGCAATGTTATCTCCTTCATACGGTAGTTGGGGCGGTTGTGCTCTTTCTTCATCCGCATGTAGATGTCAAGCAGTATTGCAGTGGTCTCTTGTCCGATGTGGACATGAGTGAAATTGAAGGCGTAAATGTAAGACTTTTCCTTTCCTATGCCTGTGCGGCTGTATATTCCAGAAGAGATGTAGCTCTTCACGAGATATGCGAAGTACAGGCACTTGGATTCCTTTACTTCTACGCCGAGGCATGGCATGATGGAAATCATCTCATTTTGTTTTACTTGCACTTCAACACCGCCTACAACGAGACGGAGAGTGCCGCGAAGCACTACTGTCACGTAGACGTATTCAGAGTTGTATATCTCTGAGCGCGCATGAACGGTGGGGTCATTCTTGCGGTCCAGATTGTCCATGATGTTGTACTTCCCTTCAAAGGTGGCGAAGTATGCATCTTGCTGGACATTTTCCTTTGTGATTATATCTCCTGTAAGTATCATACTTTATAATAGCTATGATATGCTGTTTTAAGTGGTTGATAATTGTTTTTTTTGTGATTATATACGTGTATTTTTTTCCCCCCCCCCATAGGGAGATGGTTTGACTATTTTAGTCTTTTGTGACGCAGGCTCTTTTCGCCTGTATAGTTTGCTGCGAGGCACTTGTTGTGACATGTGAGAGCGCTTCTTGTATTACGTACAAACTCTCTTTTTGCCAGCATGAGAGAGCGCTTCTTATATGATATGTGAGAATGCTTTTTTTCATAAAGCATGAGCGCGCTTCTATCCGCGGTTCTCCTCTCGGGCGCGTATCAGTCCTTCCCTCCAGCCTTGCGCAGTATGAGAGTTGTGGCTCCTATAGTTATTATGGCTCCATCCTCCATGTTGATACGGTCTACATCGCGCAGAATCTCATTCATGTAGAATGTTCCTGTATCGCTTGGCGCATCTTGCAGGATATACTGTAGTCTGCCTTTCTTGTCCTTCTTTACTGTGATGGTGCAGTGGAAAGTGTCGATGCTTGGGTCTCTCGTCTCTATAGGCTTATTTATGTTGGTGCCTTTTATGTACCTGCCAAACTCGTTCTTGCCATAATCGAGCGGTATCACTTGCTTGAAAGCGAAAGCGTTTTCAACAACCACTATGCTCCCATAGTCTTGGCTGTATGCCTGTTCGTCAAGATTTCTCTCTTCGTGTCTGTCTGCAAGCTTGGATTTTCCTATTCTTATGCCAAATTCCTTTTTGCATTGTTCGCATACAAACACCAACGATTGTCCTTCTTTATATTTTGTCTCGTCAAATACGATATAACTGTCGCATTTTGGACATCGTACTCTTTTCATATCTATGGGGTGTGTAAAAAATTTCTTCAATAATCCCTATTTCGCAGCCTTGTTGCCAGGATTGGATGTGTGCTCACTGCCGCACATCCCTGTGTTTCTTGCCTGGCTATTTCTTGTGGGCTGGCAATTATAGTGCCATTACCCACGCTTCGGCAAAGTCTTTGCTGTCTTTCTCTCTGAGAACAGACAAAGCGGTTTGAGCCTCCTGCTCTGTTGCGTATCCTGAATAGATGATTCTGCTCACTTTGCCTTTCTTGATGTATTCCGCCTCCTTGAATCCTCGCTGGCTCATCTGTTTTATGTATGATTCAGCGTTTGATCTTCCTACATAGCTTGCCAGCACTATGGTGTATTTGGCTTCATTGATGGTGGCACTCTTGTCTGTCGTCTGTTCCTTTTGCTCGATGGTGCCTTGTGCCAAAGGCGTCTTGTGGTCTTCTGTGGCTGTGGAAGCGCTGCTGCTACCTGTATCGGTGCCTGCATCGCTACCTTCCTTTCTTGTTTCAGCTCGTTTGGCCTCCTTCTTTGCGGCTTTCACAGTCTCCTTCTTTGCGGCCCTTGCGCTATGCTGTTTCGTGCCGCCTCCCTCAGTCTCTATTTTATTGTTTTCTGAGATAGGGTAGGTGGCGGCTATCACGGTGTCCGACTCTGTTGCCACATCCTTTATGGCCGTGTATGATATTCCGAAGAATAGCAATACAGCTGCTGCCACAGATATGCCTATGTCTACCCACTTGGGATTGAGGCGGATGACAATGTCTTTCTTCCGGCCTTCTTCAGCCTTCCTTTCTTTATCGGCCTCTTTCTTTATTCCTATTGATGCGGCCTGCATTCTCTCTTCTGTCTCGCGCCTCTCAATGATGTTCTTGACCGGTTCCATTGAAAAGGCTCCAAGCCCATATAAAGAAGGGGACGGCAGGTCTTTGTCTTGCGCTTCGAAAATTATCTGCCCGCTGATGCCTTTTGTGAGTCTACCTACATTTTCTATATTGTAGTGCCCGTTCACGTCCAGTTCCATCTTCATTTGTTCTATTTCCTTTTCCATCTGAAGATGGGCAGATGGGTATGATGCATCGTAAGCTGTCATGTACGACTGAACCAGTAGTCCGTCGTTTATCTGGAGCTGCTGGTTGAAGCCAACAGTCCTGTGAGGGGGAAGGAGTGTGCTTCCGCCTGTCTGGTCATAAGTGGCTTCCGCCTGGTTGGAGAGAAATCCTCCAAAGCCCGGGATTATGACGCAATCATGCTCTAAAAGCAGAGCTTCAATGTGTTTTGCTAACGTAATCATGCTACAAAGTTAGTACTAAAAAATGAAAATATATAGTTTTCTCTTATATTATTTATTGAATTTAACTTTGTTTATCTTAATACGGACAAATTATAAGAATCTTGCTATATCGAAATTTGTACTGAGGAAGAATATTGTCTTATTTCTTCCTCAATATGAATGATAGGGCTTCTTTTTTTTGATTCATGCGAAAAGGCTTGTGTGAGACGTTATGTCATGTATAATAATAAGTTGACCCTCATAGTTATTTATCATAGTTGTTTGTAATGTAAGTAGGTGTTCAAAATTATTTTATAGTATCAAGGTAAGCCGCTCCCATATTTGTCGACTCTCTCTCGGTCATATTTTCCTTCTGTTTATCAGTCACTATGCCCGCATAGTTCCTT
>CAKQRW010000008.1 GCA_934271655.1 uncultured Bacteroidaceae bacterium
GGTAGCGCCTACGAGAATCGAACTCGTGTTCCATGCGTGAGAGGCATGTGTCCTAGCCGCTAGACGAAAGCGCCATACGATTACACTTTGCTGAGCGATGCTCTTCAGAATGGTAGCGCCTACGAGAATCGAACTCGTGTTCCATGCGTGAGAGGCATGTGTCCTAGCCGCTAGACGAAAGCGCCATAGTTGGCGGAAGGAGGGGGATTCGAACCCCCGGTACGAGCATTTTCGTACGTCAGTTTAGCAAACTGGTGGTTTCAGCCACTCACCCATCCTTCCGGAAACTGTGTTCTGAATTTGCATCTTCAAGGGAGCATCGTTTTCGTTGGTGACCCGCTCCGTCTCATTTGCGAGTGCAAAGGTACGACATATTTTCGAACCGGCAAAACATTTTCGAGAAAATTTCGTAACTTTGCAGAAAATAATTGGATTTTAAAGATAATCTTAGTAATTATGCACACAAAAGAAGAAAAACTTAAAGCTTTCAGCCGTCTACTTGATGTAATGGACGACTTGCGTGAGAAGTGCCCATGGGACAGGAAACAGACCAATGAGTCGCTTCGCCCCAACACCATCGAGGAGACATACGAACTCTGCGATGCCTTGATGAAGAACGACGACTTTAACATTTGCAAGGAACTGGGCGATGTGCTGCTGCACATTGTCTTTTACTCAAAGATAGGCGAGGAGAAAGGCACGTTTGACGTGGCAGACGTATGCAACAAGCTCTGCGACAAACTCATCTTCCGCCATCCGCACGTGTATGGCGATGTCAAGGCCACCACAGCGAGCGAGGTGCTTCAGACCTGGGAGCAGATAAAGACAAAGGAAAAGGACGGCAACAAGACAGTCCTGTCGGGAGTGCCCGATGCCCTGCCCTCTCTCATCAAGGCCTACCGCATACAAGACAAGGCCCGCAACGTGGGCTTCGACTGGAAAGAGCGCCGTGAGGTGTGGACAAAGGTCAAGGAAGAGATTGACGAGTTTGAGGCCGAGGTGGAGCATGCCTACGGCAAGGCTGAGACCGACGAGGAGAAGAAGCAGGCCAGGCAGCATGCCACTGAAGAGTTTGGCGATGTCATGTTCAGCCTCATCAACGCAGCACGACTCTACAAGATAAATCCCGACAATGCTCTGGAGCACACCAACCAAAAGTTCATCCACAGATTTAATTATGTGGAGAGCAAGGCCAAGGAGCAGGGCATCGACCTGAAGGACATGAGCCTTGAGGACATGGACAAATATTGGGAAGAGGCTAAAAAGCTATAGACTGACAGCGCACAAGAGGCCACGAGCAACATAGTCCAGCCAGACGGCAACATATATATATATAAAATGGAGATGGTGTCCCAAAACATGGACATCATCTCCATTGCGTGTTTTAAGCGCAAGACACAGTGCCAAAGCGCAAAAGAAAGTGGTGCCCTTCATCAGATGAAGGGCACCACTTAATATATAAGATAAGCTTGACAGCCAGCCGCAGGTTCATCCCTACGTATTAGCATGCATGCCATCACTTTCGGAAAACGGTCTGTCATCTGTCATCGTCAGCGCACATCAATCCAGCAGTCCACATGGACAGGCACAAACAATGCCGAGAAAGCCGCGCACGCCCCTTGCTATCCAAAGAAATCAGGCTTATGCTTGCGCGCCTCCTCGATAGAGAGCACATCGCCCTGCTCCTGCTGGCGCTTGTGGCGCAGAGCCTCATAGTTCTCCTGAAGCTCCTCCACCAGTTCCTGGCGTGTCTCCGGATTGAGCAGTTTAGCCCCCGCCAGCACATTCTGCGAGGCATCCTTCATCCACAGCACCGGACCGCTATACACAGGCGCTATCTTGAGCGCCGTGTGCAGTTCGCTGGTAGTAGCACCGCCTATCATGATAGGTATGTCCAGCCCCCGCGCCTCAAGCGCGCGTGCCACATTCACCATCTCCTCAAGCGAAGGCGTGATGAGTCCCGACAGACCTATCATGTCCACATGCTCCTCCACGGCCTTGTCCACAATAGCCTCCGTAGGCACCATGACACCCAGGTCGATGACCTCATAATTATTGCAGGCCATGATCACGCTCACTATATTCTTTCCTATGTCGTGCACATCGCCCTTCACCGTGGCCAGGAGCACCTTGCCAGCCTTGGCTGCGCCCTCCTGCCGACTTGCCTCTATGAGAGGCTGCAGTATGCCCACAGCCTTCTTCATGGTGCGCGCTGTCTTCACCACCTGCGGCAAGAACATCTTTCCCGAGCCAAACAACTCGCCCACCACATTCATGGCATCCATCAGCGGGCCCTCTATTATCTTCACCGGATTCTCATACTTCCTCACAGCCTCGTCCAGGTCAGCCTCAAGAAAATCGCCTATACCCTTCACCATGGCATGCTTCAGCCTCTCCTCCACCGTCTGCTGCCTCCAGTCGTCAGCAGTCGCCTTCTTCACCGCGCCACCATTCTTCAGCGCCTCCTTCTCGGCCTCCTTTTCAGCCTTGATGCGGTCGGCCACTTCTATGAGGCGTTCGGTAGCCTCAGGATCCGTGTTGAGTAGCACGTCGTCAATAGCCTTGAGCACATCGGCAGGGATGTCGCTATAGAGCACCTGCGTGGCAGGATTGACGATGCCCATATCCTGTCCCTTGGCTATAGTATGATACAAGAAGACAGCGTGCATAGCCTCACGTATGTAGTTATTGCCACGGAAGGCAAACGAGAGGTTGCTCATTCCTCCCGACACATGCGCCCCCGGCAAGTTGCGGCGTATCCACTCCGTGGCGCGAATGAAGTCGAGAGCATAGTCATTGTGTTCCTCTATGCCAGTGGCCACAGCCAGCACATTAGGGTCGAAGATGATGTCGAGCGGATTCATGCCTACAGTATCCACCAACAGTCGGTAGGCGCGCTGGCATATGTCTATCTTGCGCTGGTAGGTAGTGGCCTGTCCCTCCTCATCGAAAGCCATGACCACCACAGCCGCTCCCATGCGCCTCACCTCACGCGCATGCTCCAGAAACACCTCCTCGCCCTCTTTGAGCGATATGCTGTTGACAATGCCCTTGCCCTGCACACACTTCAGTCCGGCCATGATGACCCGCCAGTTGCTGGAGTCAATCATCACGGGCACCTTGGCTATGTCGGGGTCGGACATCATCATGTTGAGAAACACCGTCATCTCCTTCTCCGCGTCCAGCAGTCCGTCGTCCATGTTGACATCGATGACAAGCGCTCCGTCCTCCACCTGCTTGCGCGCTATGGACAGGGCCTCGTCATAGTTCTTCTCATTGATGAGCCTCAGAAACTTGCGCGAGCCGGCCACGTTGCATCGTTCGCCCACATTGACGAATCGGCGCTCGGGAGTCAGCTCCAGCAGCTCCAGTCCGCTCAGCCACAGGTTGCCTGGCTGTCTGGCAGGCACATGCGGCCTTGCTCCCTCCACTATAGCTGGGTAGCGCGCTATAAACTCGTCGGTAGTGCCGCAGCATCCACCGATGATGTTCACCAGTCCCTCATCGACAAATTCCTGCATCTGCTCCGCCATGTCGGCCGGAGTCTGGTCATACAGTCCGAGCGAATTGGGCAGTCCGGCATTGGGGTGCACGGATATGTAATAAGGAGCCCGTTCCGCCATCGTGTGCAGGAACGGTTTAAGTTGCCTGGCCCCAAACGAGCAGTTGAGTCCCACTGAGAATATGTCGGCATGCTGCACACTGGCCAGAAAGGCCTCGATGGTCTGTCCCGACAGCGTGCGTCCCGCACTGTCGCTCACGGTGAGCGACAGCATCAACGGCAGGCGCTTGCCCTTACTCTCCATCACCCTCTCGGCCGCATATATGGCAGCCTTTGCATTGAGCGTGTCGAAGATGGTCTCCACAAGCAGCGCGTCCACGCCGCCATCGATGAGAGCGTCAATCTGCTCGGCATACGCATCGGCCATCTCGTCGAAGGTGACGGCACGCAGCGCAGGGTCGTTGACATCGGGCGATATGCTCAGCGTCTTGTTGGTAGGGCCTATGTCACCAAGCACAAACCGCGGTTTCTCGGGCGTGGCTCTGGTATATTCGTCAGCCAGGCGGCGCGCTATGCGTGTGGCCGCAAGGTTTATCTCGCGGCAATAGTCCTCCACATGGTAGTCGGCCATGGATATGCGCTGCGAGGAGAATGTGCACGTGGTGATGAGGTCGGCTCCAGCCTCAAGATACTTGCGGTGTATGTCCTCTATCACATCGGGGCGTGTGATGCAGAGCAGGTCATTGTTGCCCTTCATCACGCCCGGCTGCTGTGTGAAGCGCTCTCCGCGGAAGTCTTGCTCCACAAGCCCGTACTGCTGTATCATGGTGCCCATGGCACCGTCGAGTATGAGTATTCTTTCCTTTATTATCTCGTGTATTGTGTTCATGCTGTTCTCATTATGTGTTTTGCCTCAATGCTTCATGGCCCTGTCCATCTCGCGCTTGTCCTCCTTCTCCTTGAGCGACTGGCGCTTGTCATATTCCTTCTTGCCTCGGGCCAGAGCTATGACCATCTTGGCCAGTCCCTTCTCGTTGACAAACAGGCGCACGGGCACTATGGTGAATCCAGGTGCCTTAGTGTCGTCCTGCAGGTTGCGTATCTCCTTCTTGTTGAGCAGCAGCTTGCGCTCCCTGCGCTCCACATGGTTGTTGTACGATCCCTGGTCATAGAGAGCCACATACATGTTCTTCACCCACATCTCTCCGTTGTTGATGTAGCAGAACGTGTCCACCAGACTGGCCTTTCCTGCCCTGATGCTCTTTATCTCCGTGCCGGTGAGCACGATGCCAGCCGTGAGCGTGTCGACAAACTCATAGTCAAACGACGCCCGCTTGTTCTTTATGTTCACCTGCGACTGCTTCTGCGTGTTCTTCTTTGCCATAGTCAGACATATTTTTCCATATTGTCAATAATCATCTTAGCCACTGCGGGAGTGACGTCCTCCTGGTAGTCGTCAAGGAAGTCATCGCCCATCTCATTGAGCGTCTCCAGCTCCTCATAGAGCGCCATGAAGTCCTCGTCGCTCATGCCGTCGGTCATGATTTCCTCCTCATGCCTGCGGCACTCTTTCTTTGCCTCGTAGAGAAACTTGGAGAATTCCTTCATGCCCCACTCCGTCTTCACCACATAGGGGAAGGGCCCGTAGAGCACATAAGGGGCATAGCCATTGGCCACCAGCTGTATGAAGCCACCCTCCATCACCTCGTCGAGCATGTAGCGATAGCAGAGCAGCGAGTGCTGCTCGGCCGAGAGCATGTCCATGTTCTCCTCGCTGAGGCTGCCGCCCACAGCCGAGAGATACTGGTCTGTGATGATTCTGATGAAGTCGGCGTCAGGCACAGCCCCGTAGCTTTTCCGCAGGCTGCCGCCATCTAAATGTATCATATGTCAGAAAGTGTAGTTATATTATATATTTGTGCAAAGATACGCCAATCTTCCCGAAAAATCAAACCCACCGCTCCACTATTTGCCCAAAACGCACGTTTTTCCCTAAAAATAAGGCTTATGCTTGGCAGTATGACAAAAATAATGTACATTTGCAATCAGTTTAGGCCCCAAGAAGGCCGCCAAAGCTTTTTACTCCGAACAACTAATTTAACTAAACAACCATGAAGATAAGCTTATCTATCAAACCTCTCGTGCTGGCCATAGCCACCTTCACGTGCGCTGTGACATCAGCGCAGGACGACCCAGTCCCCTCGCGCTCCATCCCGCAGACATTCACCATTCCATCGCCCAACCGCAAGCTGAGTCCGCTCACAGGCATGGACCGCCAGGGATGGATAGACGCCGCCACCTATCTGCTCGACGGCGCCTTCACCTACATCAAGGACATCGACGACCCCATGTACTTCCCCAAGGAACTGGAGAAGACCTATCCGAGAGACCCCGGACAGGTGCCTACAGCCAAGCTTGAGGGCTTCTGCCGCACCCTCTTCATAGCAGCGCCGCTGCTGAAGGAGAACCCCTCCCTCACTCTCGGCGGCATCAAGGTGGCAGACTACTACCACCACCAGTTGCTCAACCTCATTGACCCCAAGAGCCCGAGCTACATCAAGCACCGCACAGGCGGACCCAGCCAGATACTCGTGGAGTTTGGCGCTCTCGCCATCTCGCTCCACACAGCCAAGAACGTGCTGTGGGACACACTCACACAGGAGCAGAAAGACGAGCTGGCCGCCACTATGCTGAGCTATGGCAACGGGCCTACCATCGGCTCCAACTGGATGTTCTTCAACGTCTTCATCATGAGCTTCTTCAAGGAGCAGGGCTACCAGGTCAACGACGCTCACCTGGAGGACTGCCTGAAGAAGATACTGGCACGCTACCGCGGCGAGGGCTGGTACAACGACGACCCCGCCTACGACTACTACAGCATGTGGGCCTTCCAGATGTACGGCCCTATATGGGCACAGACCTACGGACACTTCTACCCGCAGTACGCTGAGCAGTTCATGAAGAACCAGCACGACATGGTGGACAACTATCCATACATGTTCAGCGAGAGCGGCAAGATGAACATGTGGGGACGAAGCATACCATACCGCTTCGCCACCGTCGTGCCGCTGGCGCTACTCGGCTTCCAGCCAGACAGCAGCGTCAACTACGGATGGATGCGCCGCATAGCCTCGTCCACTCTCCTGCAGTTCCTGCAGAACCCATCCTTCCTTGAGGACAACGTGCCCACACTCGGATTCTACGGCAAGTTTGCCCCATGCGTGCAGATCTACAGCTGCCGCGGCAGCGTGTACTGGTGCGGCAAGGCCTTCCTCGCGCTCCTGCTGCCAAAGGACAACCCGTTCTGGACTGCCAAGGAGAACAACGGCCCATGGGAGAAGGACCTGAAGAAGGGACACGTCTACAACAAGTTCCAGCCTGCCACCAACCTGCTCATCACCGACTACCCCAACGTGGGAGGCGCCGAGATGCGCTCATGGTGCCATGAGACAGTGGCCAAGGACTGGCAGAAGTTCCGCAGCTCAGAGAACTACAACAAGCTGGCCTACCACACCGAGTTTCCATGGATGGCCGACGGCAAGAACGGCGAGGTGTCGATGAACTACGCCACCCTCAATGCCAAGAAGGAATGGGAAGTGCTGCGCCTCTACGACTTCAAGGGCTTCCACGACGGCATCTACCGCCGCGACGCAGTGCTGGAGACCGACGCCAACGTCAAGTACAGCCTGGCAGACATACCTCTGCCCGACGGCGTGCTCCGCATCGACAAGGTCACAGTGCCATCACCCACCACCATACGCCTCGGCCACTACTCGCTGCCGCAGATAGGCGACAAGCCTGTCACAAAGAAGATGGCTGGCACCGACGCCCACGTCATCTCCAACGGCGAGCACCAGCTGGCCATCGTTCCGCTGGCCGGATGGGACAAGACCCTCTTCGTCCAGACCTCTGGCCTTCACCCCGTGAGCAAGACCGCAGGCCTGCTCATGTGCGAGAAGAAGGTGGCCAAGGAGAATGTGATGGTGACCCTCATGCTGTGGAAGAAAGGCAGCAAGGCCTTCAGCGGCAAAGAGCTGCACCAGGTGAAGAAGGTGAAGATAGCAGACGACCACTCGTCAGTCACTGTCACACTGGCAGACGGCAGCGTGAAGACTGTAGAGTTCTAAGCATCCGCCTATCACCCTACAGGCACACACTGGCACAGCCCCAGAGCCATGCACAGCCACAGCTGCGCCCCACCCATCAATGACCAAATTTACAGAAGAGATATATAGAGATGACACGCATTCTCCTTATATACATGTTTATCAGCCTGTCCCACCTTATGGCATCAGCCATAGAGTGGGACAAGGTCGTTTACATCAATATAGAGAAAAGCATACAGGCTCCACGCCTGCACGACGAACGCACCATCAGCATCAGCCAGTGCGGAGCCTCAACCACAGCCAGCGCAGCCCACAACCAGCTGGCCATACAGCGAGCCATCGACAGATGCTCCAGACGCGGAGGCGGCAGAGTCATCGTGCCATCTCGCCAACATTTCCTAACAGGAGCCATCGAGATGAAAAGCGGTGTCAACCTCGTCGTGGAGGAAGGCGCCACGCTGGAGTTTGCCTTCCAGCCCGAGTTGTACCCCATCGTGGAGACATCATGGGAGGGCATCGACTGCTACAACCTCTCGCCCTGCATCTACGCCTTCCGCGCGCACGACATAGCCATCACAGGCAGCGGCACCATCGATGGAGGAGGCAGCCTGAAGCAATGGTGGCCATGGTGCGGCTCAGCCAAGCGGGGCTGGCGCTCAGGAGGCATAAGCCAGCACCAGGGCTCGCGGCAAAGGCTGCTCGCCAACAGCGAGGAGGGCATCCCGATGCTCACGCCAGAGGGCAAGCGCACACCGCTGCGCACCTTCACAAGCCGTGACGCCCTGCGCCCACAGCTAATCGGCCTCAACGAATGCAGGCGCATTCTCATCGACGGCGTCACACTGCTCCGCTCACCCTTCTGGTGCATCCATCCGCTCAAGTCAGAGGATGTGACAGTGAGGAACGTGAGCATAGACAACGACGGGCCCAACGGCGACGGATGCGACCCCGAGTCGTGCAACAGGGTGCTCATCGAGAACTGCTCCTTCAACACCGGCGACGACTGCATCGCCATAAAGAGCGGACGTAACGCCGACGGGCGCAGACGAGGACTGACAAGCCAGAATATCATCATCAGGCACTGCCAGATGCGCAACGGACACGGCGGCGTGGTCATCGGCTCAGAGATAAGCGGCGGATGCCAGAATGTCTTTGCGCACGACTGCCACATGGACTCGCCCAATCTCGACCGCGTGCTGCGCATCAAGACCAACACCTGTCGCGGCGGCGTGATAAGAAACATCTTCATGAGAGACATCACCGTCGGACAATGCCGCGAGGCCGTGCTGCGCGTCAACCTCAACTATGAGAGCCGCGAGGCATGCAAGCGGGGATTCCACCCCTCGGTCAGCAACTTGCTGATGGAGAATGTCACATGCGGCAGGTCAAGGCACGGACTCTTCATCACCGCACTGGACGATGGCTGCTCCGTGCACGGCGTGACCCTGCGCAACTGCCGCTTCAACGGCGTGGCTGAAGGCAACATCGTCACAGGACAGGTGCTGGACATCGACACGGCCGGCTTGACCACCAGCAGCGCCTTGCCATACAGCCTGCGCATGGCCCTGTCGGAAATAAGACGCACACCGCAGAGCTGCCTGCTCGACTTCTCAGAGCGCCCCAAGTGGAGCTACGTGATGGGCATCGAGCTGGAGGCAATCCTCGACACCTACCTGCGCTACGGCGACAAGAGGCTACGCGACTACTGCCAGGCATATGTCGACACCATGATAGCAGCCGACGGAGCGATAAGGAGCTACAGGCAGCAGGACTTCAATCTGGACAACGTGCGCACAGGACATTTCATAGCCAGGATGCACCAGCTGAATCCGACCGCACGCACCCTGACAGCCATCACCACGCTGATGAGGCAGATGGACAGACAGCCGCGCACAAAGGCCGACAGCATCTACTGGCACAAAGCCATCTACAGCTACCAGGTGTGGCTCGACGGCATCTTCATGGGACTGCCATTCCGCTCGCTCGCCGCCTCAGCCACACTGCCACGCGAGGAGGCTGACAAGATATACGACGACGCCATCAGCCAGGTCATCGCCACTTACCGCCGCACTCTCGACCCAGCCACCGGCCTCAACCGACACGCATGGGACGAGACACACGAGATGTTCTGGGCCGACCCTCATACCGGACAGAGCCAGCATTGCTGGGGACGGGCGCAGGGATGGTTCACCATGGCCATCATCGAACTGCTCGACGTCATGCCCGAGCATCACCCACGCCGACAAGAGCTGGCAGGCCTGCTGCGCCGCTGCCTCGATAGCATAGCGCAGTGGCAAGACCAGCAGACAGGACTGTGGCATCAGGTGATGGACTGCCCCGAGAGGCAGGGCAACTATATCGAAGCCACATGCTCATGCATGTTCGCCTACTCGCTCCTCAAGGCTTACCGCTCCGGACTGGCCGACGAGCGTCTGCGCGACGCGGGCATACGCGCCTACCGCGGCATCATCAGGCATCTCATCACAGCCAACGCCGACTCCACCATCTCGCTCACACGCTGCTGCTCCGTGGCAGGACTTGGACCTGGCATAAGCCAGAAAGTGCTGAAAGCCGCTCCGGGAGTGAAGGAGAACAGGCGCAGAGACGGCTCGTTCGCCTACTACATCTCCGAGCCTGTCAGAGACAACGACCCCAAAGGCATCGGCCCCTTCATATGGGCATCGCTGGAGATGGAGAGGGGCGGATATAATGAATGGACAAGTAGGTGCTCAGAAGAAAGCTATAGAGAATCCTACTTCGGTATTATCAAATAATTTTGAAGACCCACTTACCTACATAGGAAATGACAGAGGACAAGGAACAACAGAATTCGTACAAAAGCATTACCAAGGCAACCGCCATCTTTGGCGGCACCCAAATGGCAAACATGGCAGCTACCATCATAAAGGGCAAGCTGTCAGCATTGCTTATTGGTGCGTATGGCCTTGGCATCTCTGCCCATCTCTACTCATCAGCCTTGCCCATACAACAGATCTTCACATGCGGACTTAACATGTCTGCCGTGCAGACTATCTCATCAACCATAGACGAAAGGGAAAGAACAGAACATGTCATCTGTCTCAGACGAATGATAATGGTTCTTGCCACAATGGCAACCGTGACCACCATGGCTTCTGCATGGTGGCTTAGCCAACTGACATTCGGCACCACAGAACACTGGCCCTGGTTTGTCACCATTGCCTTTGCCATCGGCTTTCTCATCCTCGCATCAGGAGAAGCCACCATACTGCAAGGACACAGAAAACTGAAAGCGCTGGCTGCATGCAACATGGCCGCCCCGGTGGCAGGACTGCTGGTGTCCATACCTCTATACTTCTTATGGGGCATTGAAGGCATTGCCCCAAGCATAGCTCTGCTTGGCATAATATCATGGATCACGGCCAGATATTTCACACACAAAATACAGTATGACAAGAATGTCAGGCAGACATGGAGCGAGACACTCTCAAAAGGAAGGAAGACCATCGTCATGGGAGCTTCAATCATGATAAGCAACATCGTCGGGTCTATTGCCACTTATGCCATCAACACCTGCATCGGAAATATAGGCAATGAAGCTGATGTCGGCTTCTATCAAGCCGCCACCAATATCACTATCCAATGCACATCAATGGTGTTCACAGCCATGGCCACAGACTATTTTCCGCACCTGTCTTCGATTATCAGAGAACGAGCCAAAGCGCAAGACCTTACGTGCAAGGAGGGCGAGATGACCATTCTGGTCATTGCACCTATCGTGCTCATACTCATCACATTTGCTCCAGTAGCCATCAGAGTGTTACTCACCCGTGAGTTTGACGCAATCATCTTCTTGCTCAGAGCCATGAGTCTGTGTCTCATCTCGCGTGCTGTATGTTTCCCTCTCGACTATATCTGCTTAGCTCATGGAGACAATAAGTTTTTTATGATACTTGAAGGAGGATGGTCAAACATTGAGACAGTGGGATTGGTACTGGCTGGCTATGCCCTGGGAGGCATAGATGGCATCGGCATAGCGCTACTCATCAGAAGTGTCATAGACGTCATTGTGAGCATCGTTGTGAATAGATGGAGGTACAAGATGACTTACTCAAGCAAATACTACAAGATGGCATCTATATTGACTATAGCCGCCATAGCATGCTTCGCCTTCAGCTTCATCAAGGAGACATGGATAGCCTTTACGCTCATGACCATCATCACCATCATCACAGGCATCTTCGCATACAGGCAGATAGACCAGCGAATCAACATTATGTTCATCATTAACAACAGAATACATGGAAAGAATAAGTGTACTAGTGGCTGTGTACAACGCTGAGAAAACTCTCAGACGCTGTCTCGACTCTCTCATCCACCAAACCATCGGAGAGGAGGTGCAGATTATCTGTATCGACGATGCTTCAACAGATGCATCTCTGGCAATCATAAGAGAATATGAGGAGAAGTATAACAATGTGGATGTGGTGGCATTGAAGAAGAATCGAGGTCAGGCGCATGCGAGAAATCAGGGTATACCACTGGTACGGGGATTTGTCACCACATTTCTCGACAGCGACGACTATCTTGCACCAGACGCACTGGAACAGGCTCTTATCCCGTTCGAACATAATTCCCAGACAGATGCAGTACTGTTCAATCTTGTACTTGTCTATCCTGACGGCACAGAGAAAGAGTACAGCCAAACATCATTTGAGTGCATCAGTGGTTACGATGCCTTCACCAAGGCTCTCAGCTGGGACATCCATGGAGTGTACGTGGCAAGAAGCGAACTGTACAAACAATTTCCATACGATGAAACATGCTACTGCTATAGCGATGACAATACAACCATGACTCACTATCTGCACTCCAAAGAAGTGAGATGCTGTACAGGAAAATACTACTATGTCCAGCATGACGAATCGTGTACCCACCAGATCAACGTCAACAGATTTGAATGGATAAAAGCAAATATGAACCTACACAAGAACCTGGTAAAATGGTCTATGCCAAAGGACATCATCAATATCTACGAAAAGACAAGATGGAATGTCCTGCTCGGCTGCTTCTGGTTCTACCACAGATACAAGAACAGACTTAGCAAGCAGGACAGAGATTATGCTCTGACGACTATGCACGAGGCCTGGAAAGACATCGACACACGCTCATGCCTGCCCCCCTCCCTCAAGTACAAGCCTGGCTACATGCCCCTGAAATGGTCGTGGACTCTCTTCCGCTGGCAGGAATGGATGCTGTATATGCTGAGAAAACTGAAGTATGACAAGGACGGCAACAAAAAGAGATGACTGTCTCGACAAGACCGTTCAGTCCTATCAGCCACATCAGATACATCAGCCCAATCCATTTTCAAAAAAAATTAGTCAAATACAGAGTCAGCTGATTTTTACTGAACTTGCAAGACAAAATCAGTACTATCTGTCCAATCCGCATTCAAGAAGAGACTCACATTTATCATATATACAAAACACCCCAATCAGTATTCAACAACAAAAAAATACATACAACTATGAAAATCGTAATACTTGACGCCTACTCCGTAGACCAAGGCGAACTCTCCTGGGCTGAGCTGAGCAGCCTGGCAGACGTAGAAGCCTACGAGCGCACAGCCCCCGAGGACATCGTGGCGCGATGCAAGAACGCCGAGATGGTGCTGACCAACAAGGCCGTGTTCAGCGCATCAGTGCTCAACAAACTGCCGCGCCTGCAATACATCGGCGTGCTTGCCACAGGCTACAACGTGGTAGACCTCGAAGCCGCCACCAAGCAAAACATCGTCGTGACCAACATCCCCGCCTACTCCACCGAGAGCGTGGCACAGATGGTCTTCTGCCACCTGCTCAACATCGTAGGGCGCACAGACCACTATGCCAGGGAAAACCGCAAGGGACGCTGGAGCCGCTCGGAAGACTTCTGCTACCTCGACCACAACCTCTTCGAACTGCACGGCAAGCGCATGGGCATCATAGGACTGGGCAACACAGGCATGGCCACAGCACGCATAGCAGCCGCCTTCGGCATGCAGGTCTTCGCCTTCACATCCAAGGACGAGGACAGCCTGCCATACGGCATCAAGAAGATGGACATGGACGGCATCTTCGAACTGTGCGACATCGTCTCGCTCAACTGCCCACTGAACGACAAGACCTTCCATCTCGTCAACAAGGAGCGCCTGGCCACCATGAAGAAAAACGCCATACTCATCAACACAGGCAGAGGACCGCTTGTCGACGACAAAGCTGTGGCCGAAGCGCTCAACGGAAATGTCATCGCAGCCTATGGCACCGACGTGCTCGCCGTCGAGCCTGCCGAAAGCGACAACCCGCTCCTCACGGCCAAAAACTGCTACATCACGCCTCACATAGCATGGGCCACCGTCGAGGCACGACAGAGACTCATCAACATCTGCGTGGAGAACGTCAGGGCTTATCTTGACGGAGAACCTGTCAACCAGGTGAACTGACACGTAAGCGAGGGAATGGGCCTTTATGACTCATCCCCTCGCTTCTTTACGACATTTTCTTAAACAAGGCTGACAAACCCGTGGCAGCGGATTTTCCAGATTGGCGACTGATGAATAAGCAGGACCCTCTTGTCTTTGCAGGGCGAGGCATGCATTGCCTCACGTCAATCCGCCCAGGGTGTCGCTTCATTTGTCCGGAGCCATGTGTGGGTCATTGGACTTTCAGCTTGCCCTGGATGCAGCCATGATTCCTTCTGAATACGGATTTGGCTGACTGAGCTGGTTCTTTTAACCGTACAGGTTGAAAATTTTCAAACCGTCAAACTTGTGCTGAATCTGTTCTTCTTGACCATGCCACATGCTGTGACAAACCCTAAAAGTGCTGCCTGAAGGCATGGAAAATGGTGTTGCGCGACATGCGCAAGTCTTGCACAAAGGGACAGAAGGGACAGAAGTGACAAAGGGACAAAGGGACAAAACATAGTAAAAAGTAATAAAATAAGCATTTTAGACTAATTTGACAAGGATATGTCCCTTGTCCCTTTGTCACTTCTGTCCCTTTCTCCTTTTTGGTCTTTGTTTGGAGGGTAAGACATATTGCAGATGCCGTGATGGCAAGGAGGAGCCTGATTCATCAGACAGCGTGTCGTGTCTGTAAAGCCTGATGGTCGAGCATTGCAACATTCGTCATGTATTGACTGTTGATGACTTGGCGAACATGGTATCTCACCCTGCTTTTCAGCCCTTGCAATCCACCATGCTTTGCGCCCCCGTCATCCTAAGGTTTGCATATCTATATCCTAAGGTTAGTGTTTAGTTATCCTGCACTTTATGCATTGTTATCCTATGGCTTGTATATCGTTATATTTACAACATATTCATCAGTCACCAACCAGGAAAATCCGCTGATCCGCTATAGGCGATGGCACGCATCCGCTCCGCGTGACACCAGAGAGAGAGGGCATCATCGGTGCGACATCCTCGGAAGCAAGCAAAGAAGAGGGAGGCTGGGTATACCCCAGCCTCCCTCTTCTTATTTTTTCTTATATTCCTATTTTCCCCTTTGTTCCTCCGACACCTGCGTTCTCACCCTGCTCAGAGTCTCTGGTGTCATCTGCAGGAACGAGGCCACGTAGTAGAGCGGTGCGCGGCGTATTATCTCGGGGGTCTCCTTGAGCGTGCGCAGATAGCGTTCCTTGGCCGACTCGAAGCGCAGGACATCGGCCTTGCGCTGGGAGATGATGAGCGACTGGGAGTAGATCTTGAATATCATGTCGCAGAAATCGAACGAGTGGGTGGCAAGCCGCCTCAGTGCCTCGCGCGGAATGCCGAAGAGCACGCTTGGCTCAAGGGCTGTGATGACGATGCGCGAGGGCTCTTTCTTGAAGTAGCTTTCTATGCACACCACTATGCCGTGCTCGCTGCTGATGTGCTCCACCACAGAGATGTCGTTCTTTCTGTAGTGCTGGAGGACAAGGCCTTTCAGCACATAGAACATGTGGTTGCACACGTCGCCTTCCTTCAGGAGGTCGCGGCCTTTCTTCAGTTCGAATGGCTCCAGTATGTCGGCGAAGGCCCTCATGTGGTCGGGGCTGAGGTTGACTTCCAGCATGCGGCAGATTTCTCGCGCCACATCTTTTTTCATGTCGTTCAGATTCATTGCGCTTAAAGAGTCTTTTTTCGTTGAGCATGCCGCTCATGGTGTCTGAGCTGTTGCCCGATATCATTGAGCTGTTGCCCAATATCTTATATTTCCTTTTGCTGTCGGATGGGAGGGGCCCATGCAGCTGACTGAGGGCTCAGGAGTATATCCTCTCGCCGAAGATGGAGCTGCCCACCCTCACCATCGTGCTGCCGTGCTGCTGTGCCAGCATGTAGTCGCCGCTCATGCCCATGGAGAGCTCGCAGAACTCGGGGTGTGTGGCGAAGGGGCCTTGCCTGAGGGTGTCAAACACGTTGCGGGCCGTCTCGAAGTCGGCCACGACGCGGCTCTCGTCGTCGGTGTTGGTGGCCATGGCCATGATGCCGACGACCCTCACATGGGCGAGGCTGTGCAGTTCGCCGCTCTCGGCCAGCGCCAGAGCCTCATCGGGAGTGAAGCCAAACTTGGTCTCCTCGGCGGCCACATGTAGCTGCAGGAGCACGTCGATGACGCGTCCGCACCTGGCGGCCTGCTTGTCTATCTCGCGCAGCAGCTTGAGCGAGTCGGCCGAGTGGATGAGGGTGATGAAGGGTGCTATATACTTCACCTTGTTGGTCTGCAGGTGGCCTATGAAGTGCCACTCTATGTCGTGTGGCAATGTCTCGTGCTTGGCGACGAGCTCCTGCACGTGGCTTTCGCCAAACATGCGCTGGCCTGCGTCGTAGGCTTCTTGCACCATCTCGGCTGGGTGAAACTTTGACACAGCCACCAGCCTCACTCCGGGCTTCAGCGTCCGGACTATCTGTTCCAGATTTTCCTTGACCATAGCCTGTCCTCCTGCTTACTGCTCATACTCGGGCTTGGCTGCCTCGCCGTTGGAGGCTGTGCGTGCCGCATAGCGTATCACGTCCATGATTTTTGTCTCCTGTACGGAGGATATGCGGTAGTCCATCATGGAGCCTTTCATGCCCTTGTCGAAGTTTTCCACTGCCTTGTAGAAGTTCTCTGCCTGCACCAGCATGTTGTTGGCTGTCTCTTTCTCTGCCTGGGTCTTCTCGTCGATGGTGATGAAGAGGCAGCGCACCTTGTACCACTTGTCGGCCAGGTCGGCGTCGCTTGGGAATATCTCGGCGTACTTGACTCTCTTGATATCTGTCACCTCCAGGTTGCCGCTCGCGTATGCCTTGGTCTCCTCGATGATTCTGTTCTCAGCCTCGGTGAAGTTGAGCGCGTCGACCAGATACACGTATGTCTCTGGCTTCACGTCGCCGTTGTCTTTCATTGTGTCCATCTTCACCTTGCATTCAAACCAACTGTTTATTTCCATCTGTGTGTTCTTGTTTTGTTTTTGCCATGGGGCGAAGGGGATATTTCCGTCCGCCCGTGCGTGTTTATATTCGTTTACTGCGTGTGGCTGGCGCGCGTGCCTGTCTTTTTTCTGCTGGCCGCTGGCGTGCCTTTCGCTGTGCAAAGTTACAAAAAAGCGTAGAGATAGAGCGCATGCGGCTCGCTTATTTTGTATTTTTTCTTTTTCTCTGCCATTTTTTTGTGTCTGCTGTGGCTATGACGGCAAAAGGGAGGCGGTCCTCGGCGGACAGCCTCCCCTTGCCCTATATTGTCCATGCGGCGGGGAAGTCTTTCTCTCTCTTGTGGAGGAGGCTTTCTGCCTGCATGATTTTAAGCAGGTGTTCGAAATCATTTTATAGCATCAAGGCAAGACGCTCTCATATTGGCCGCGCCATATATATATAAAATATAATGTCATGAGCACCCGCTTATTAGTGCTGCATCAGCACTTTCTTCACATTGCGTGTGGTGTGTGTGCGTGCTGCGCGTCACTTGCGCATCAGCACTTTCTTTCCGTTGCGTATGTACAGTCCTCCTGAAGGTGTGCCGGTCTTAGCTCCGTTGAGGTTGTAGAAGGCATCGCTGTCGAATCGGCGTGTGCTGACCTCCGAGATGCCTGTGGTGCCATCGTTCTCGTCGGCCTCGCCGAATGCGCCTATGCTGCGCGAGCCTGAGCGCTGGGTGATCTTGATGTGTCCGATGACGGCCTCGACCCATGCGGCGGCCTTGCCTGTGGCGTCGGCCACTGGTGTCCAGCGGATGGTGTAGTTGTCTGTCTCGGGGACGGTGAAGGTGACAGTGCCTTGCGGAGTGGAGGCTGTGGAGGCTGAGGTGTTCTTGTTGACGGAGTACCAGCAGTTGAGCGTGCTGCTTCCTATCACTTGGCCGCTGCTGCTGATGACCTCGCACTTCACGTAGGGCTGGCCCGACCATGCCACGGCGTTGTAGGTGAGGGTGTAGGTGCCTGGCAGGAAGCGGAGGGCATAGCCCCAGCGTGAGCCGAACTCGGCATAGTTGGCCGACGTGTCGGCTGTAGAGCTGCGCACATAGAGTCCGTAGGAGAACTGTCCGCCTGCGGGGAACTGGAATATGCGCGGTCCGCTCTGGCGGTCGCCCGTGTCGCAGAGATTGCCGCCGTCAAGCACTTTCCATCCGGGGTTGAGATAGTTGGCCTGTGTGAAGGCAAGCGGATTGCCCATATAGCGCAGGTTGACGTTGGCCACTACGGCTTCGAGCCATTCGCCGCCGCTGCCGTCGGCCTTGCACGGAGTGAAGCGCAGGCGGTAGTTGCCTTTGCTGAGGGCGTAGAAGCTGAGGTAGCCGCTGCTGGAGCCTGAGGTGGAGGCTGAGGTGTTCTTGTTGAGGTTTTTGGAGCACTGCACCGTGGTGCTTGCTATGACATTGCCCTGCGGTGTGTAGAGCTCGGCCTTGAGGCAGGGCGAGCCCGACCATGCGGCGCAGTTGAACGTGAGTGTGTAGTTGCCGTACTGGTTGAGGGAGAGCTCGTGGCCAGAGGTGCTGCCGTATTCGATGTAGCCTGGCTTGGAGGCTGTCTGCTGGCGCACGTAGAAGCCGTAGCGGAAGTCGCCGCCATCGGCAAACTGCATCACGCGGGGTCCGTTGGAGGCGTCGCCCGACGATGGGTAGGAGCCGGCGTCGTTGCATGCCCATCCGTCGGGACGGTTGTTGCCCTTTGTCCATGCAGGTATCATTGACGAGGACAGGTCGACTGATGAGGAGCTGCTGCCTGTGCTGCTGCCAGAGGTGCTGCCTGTGGCATGAGCGTAGTCTTTCTGTGCCCAGAGCGAGTACCAGTACCAGCAGGCTCCTGCGCATGCTTCCCACATGCCGCTGAAGGCTGCCTGTGCCTTGCCTGTCTTCAGGTAGGTGTCTACGTCGAGATAGGTGTCTGTGCCTGAGAGTGTCATGGAGATGTTGTCAAAGTGGTCGAGCACTGCCTTGTAGGCGTAGCCCCACTTGGTGGTGGTGGCTGTGGCCCATGTGCCATAGTTGCCTGGCACCCATGTGCCGTGCTCGTTGTAGTGTCCGGCCCCGGCTTTCTCCGGGCTCCAGTCTACTTCGGTGATGACGATAGGCTTGCTCTTCACCACAGGCACGGAGGCGAGGAAGGAGTTGATGGCTACGGTGTGGTCGTGCGAGGTGTCGGATGTGTTGTACCAGCCTGGATAGTCGTGCACGGCATATCCGTAGTTGGAGTCGCTGACAGGGTATGAGGCATAGTCCTTGTAGTTGGACTGCCAGCCTGTGCCTGGCACAAGGATGATGCCCTTGTAGCCGTTGGAGCGTATGACGTCGATGACGGGCTGGAAATAGTCGCGCATGGCTGTGGCGCTGGTCTGGCCATACTTGTTGTATATGTGTATGGGCTCGTTGGCCAGCTCTATCATGACCACGTGCTGGTTGTTGAGCACGTTGCTGTTGCGTGTGACGATGCTCCACACTTTCTTGAGGTACTGCTGGTAGGCATCGCCCACCTTGAGGTTGTCGGGGCACACGCCTGGCGGGCGCATGATGACGTACATGCCGTGGTTGAGGGCTTTCTGGGCTATGGGCCAATAGACGGTCTGCATGTATTTCTCAAGGCGGCTCTCGCTGAAGCGCGAGATGTTGGCCTCGCCTGTCTCAGAGCCTGTCGACTGCTTGTTGGGGTCGTTGGTCCAGCAGGGGTCGAGGTGCAGGCGGAAGAGGTTGCAGTAGGCTCCCTGCTTCGTGTCGGTGATGGCGGTGAAAAGTTTCTCGAAATAGTTGAGACATCCCGACACGGCAGCGTCGTTGCAGTTGTAGCCCCATCTGAAACTGTTGAAATAAGGACTCGGCGTGTCCATCACTCCATGGAGGACGACTTTGTTGCCATACGGGTCCTTGAATTGGTTGCCTTCCACGTGGAGCGGCTGCACCACTCCAAACTGTGCCAAGGCTGCGAGTGGCATCGCGAACATGATGGCCACTGCCTTAAAGAATTTCTTCACTTTGGTAGAATGTTTGTTTAAATAGATGAATATTGGTTAGATTTGTTTGATGATGCTGCCTCACAATCGCTGTGATGCGGCATGTCTGTGCTTCTTGGCGCGTCATGAAGATTTGACGTCTGCAAATTTAGTGTGTCGGCACGATTCTTTTGTTTTAGAATTGTATCTTTTTCTTCTATTTTTGCGTGGGGGCGTTACCATTTATTGCCGGGATGTTGTTTTTTATGCTGTGCAGCATCGGAAATGAGGGCTGAACCGCATGGCAAGGGCAAGCGATGCGGCACCTGAAGAAACGGATTGGGGCGGGCTGAAGGCCAAATGCATGCTTAGGCAAGCGATGCGGCACCACGGGGTGGGATGGACCACGAGACTAAACATGAATCGCCCTGCAGGGGCAAAAGCTCTATGCGCACGATGGCATAGGACTCTTGCCTCTACAGGGCGATACATGTCTATAATTTTTTTTTCACCTGCCCATGTCTTGTGGCGCTGCCACGGGGGCTGTGGGCTGTGTGTCGGTATCAGGGCTCTACTGCAGTCCGAAGAGCAGCTTCAGACCTCCGTCCACTCCGCTGAAGCCCATGAAGGCCATGGCGAGGAGCGATGCTGTGACGAGGGCGATAGGCACTCCGGTGAAAGCCTTGGGCACATTGACCAGTTCAAGCTGCTCGCGCAGACCAGCGAAGAGCACCATGGCAAGCAGGAAGCCGATGCCTGTGGAGAGGGCATAGATGATGCCTTCGAGCAGGTCGTAGTCTTTCTGGATGACAAGGATGGCCACACCGAGGATGCAGCAGTTGGTGGTGATGAGCGGAAGGAACACGCCAAGGGCCTGGTAGAGGGCTGGCATGGTCTTCTTGAGGATGATCTCAATCATCTGCACGAGGGCTGCGATGACCAGGATGAAAGCGATGGTCTGCAGGTATTCGAGTCCGAGAGCGTTGAGCACGTAGGTCTGGATGAGGTAGGTCACGATGGTAGAGACTACCAGCACCGCTGTGACTGCCATGCCCATGCCCGACGCTGTGTCAATCTTCTTTGACACGCCGAGGAAGGGGCATATGCCGAGGAACTGTGACAAGACCACGTTGTTGACGAAGATGGCTGTGATGATTATCAGCACTAAACTTAATACATAATCCATATCTTTTTTCCTCCTTACGCTTTCTTGATGAACTTATTGAACAATACGATGAGATAGCTGAGCACCAGGAAGGCTCCTGGAGCGAGCACGAAGAGCAGCATGCCGTAGCTCTCGCCCCAAAGGGTGACGCCGAAGATGCAGCCTGTGCCGAGCAACTCGCGGACAGCTCCGAGGGAGGTGAGTCCGAGGGTGAAGCCGAGTCCGATGCCGATGCCGTCAAAGATGGACGACACGGGGTTGTTCTTGGCAGCGAAGGCCTCGGCGCGTCCCAGGATGATGCAGTTGACGACGATGAGCGGGATGAAGAGTCCGAGGCTCTTGTCTACGTCGGGCGCATAGGCCTTGATGCACATCTGCAGCACTGTGACGAGGCTGGCTATGATGACTATGTATGATGGTATGCGCACCATGTCGGGGATGAGCTTCTTCACGCAAGCGATGAGGAAGTTGCTGACGATGAGCACGCACATGGTGGCAAGTCCCATGGACATGCCGTTGAGGGCTGACGATGTGGTACCGAGTGTTGGGCACATACCCAAGAGAAGGACGAATGTAGGATTCTCCTTGATGATACCGTTCACCAATACTTTGAAATTATTCATAATATTTTCCTTTCGTTCTGTTGGGTGTTATTCCATTGCTTCTGGTTTCTCGATGTCGGCGGCTGAGCATGTGTCGGCGCAGCAGTCATCGCCGCTCTTGCACTTGGTGTCTTGCTTGGTGGCTCCCGACTCAGCGTCAGCTCCGCAAGATGCTCCTGCGAAATACTTGTCGTAGGCATTCTTGATGGCCTTGAGGAAGGCGCGGCTGGTGATGGTGGAAGCTGTGATGGCATCGACATCGCCGCCGTCCTTGCTGACGGTGAAGTTGCACTCGCCTGGATTGAGGCCCACGACCTTGTCCTGGAACCACTCGCCTGCCTTGGCTCCGAGGCCTGGGGTCTCTGAGTGCTCAAGCACGGTGTAGCCGAGTATCTTGCCTGTGGTGTCGAATCCGACGAGCACCTTCAGGGCACCGCCGAAGCCGTTCTCTGTGGTGACGACGGCCTTGCCAAGGGGCTGGCCGCTGGCGTCGCTGATGTCGTAGGCTGTGAAGCCGTCGGCCTCGGCTGGGTCGGACACCTGGATGTCGGAGTTCTGCATCACGTCCTTGATGCCTGCCGCGAGGTTGTCAGCGTTGATCTTTTCTATCTGAGGAGCTGTGATGGCGTTGACAGCGGCAAGCACGCCTGCCGCTATGATGGCGATGACTGTGAGCACCGCCAGCATGTTTGTTAATGATGACTTTAACTTTTCCATACTCTCTTATTTCTTTGCTGGCACCTCACCGAAGCGCTTTGGTTTGAACTTGTTGTTGATGAGAGGCACAAAGGCGTTCATGATAAGGATGGCGAACGACATGCCCTCTGGATAGGCTCCCCATGTGCGGATCACGACTGTGAGGGCTCCTATGGCCACGCCATACACGAGCTGGCCGTTCTTGCTCATTGGCGAGGTGACATAGTCGGTGGCCATGAAGATGGCGCCGAGCAGCAGTCCGCCGCTGAGTATCTCTGTGATAGGGTCGGCATAGACTGGGTTGGCCACGTGAAGCAGGCCTGAGAGCACGAAGACGGTGACGATGATGCTGACAGGGATATGCCAGGTGATGACCTTCTTGGCGAGAAGGATGACGAGGCCGATGATGAGGGCGAGTGCGCACACCTCGCCGAGGCAGCCGCCTGTCTGGCCTGTGAGCATGTCAAGGGCCGATGGGAGCTTGTCGAGTGCTGACGCGTCGCCGCTCTTGATGGCTGCTTTCATGATGGAGAGCGGTGTGGCTCCTGTGGCTCCGTCGACGGAGTTGTCGACGAGGCTGAAGAGTCCCTGCCCTGCCACTGGCCATGTGGTCATGGCTACTGGGAAGGAGATGAGGAGGAAGGCACGTCCGGCCAGGGCTGGGTTGAAGAGGTTGCATCCCAGTCCGCCGAAGGTCATCTTCACCACGCCTATGGCAAAGAGAGCGCCCACCACTACGATCCATGGGGCTATGTTGCTCGGCAGGTTGAAGGCGAGGAGCAGTCCGGTGAGCACGGCCGAGCCATCACACACTGTGCACTTGGGGTTCTTTAGCATGAACTTGTTGA
Organism: uncultured Bacteroidaceae bacterium; assembly: GCA_934271655.1. Classification (GTDB taxonomy): domain Bacteria; phylum Bacteroidota; class Bacteroidia; order Bacteroidales; family Bacteroidaceae; genus Minthosoma. The sequence goes on from CAKQRW010000008.1 coordinate 23,320, forward strand.
TGAACCACTCAAAGATCACGCATGAGGCCACTGAGATGGCCGTGGTTATGATAGCGCCGATGCCGAAGCTGATGAATGAGCATATGAGGGCTGGCACAAGAGCGATGCACACCCAGTACATGTTCTTCTGCACCGAGTCTCCGCTATGGACATGCGGCGATAGTGATACTACTAATTTATTAGCCATTGTCTGATTCTTGTTATTGGTGTTATGGTTGACACGAGAGCTTCGCAGGGGCTGATGAGGCGAAGGCGACGATGACAGATGACAGATGACAGACATTTTTCTGCTGCTGCGCTCTGCGATGACAGATGACAGACGGAATTTCTGCTGCTGCGCTCTGTTGACGTTCCTTGTCTTTTGCCCGAGCTCTCCGGCAATCTTTTTTTTCGGTTATTTCTTTGCGGCCATCTGGCGCGCGCGGATGTTGGCCATGACTGTCTGCTTGCCCATGCGTATGAGGTCGAGCATAGGGCGGTGGGAAGGACAGGTGAACTGGCATGAGCCGCACTCGATGCAGCTTGTGATGTCGTTGGCCTCGACCTTGTCCCACATCTTCTTGCCTGAGCATGTGGCGAGGAGGTATGGCTCAAGTCCCATAGGGCATGCGCTCACGCACTTGGCGCAGCGGATGCATGGCTGAGGCTCGCCTCGGCGGGCTTCAGCCCCGCTCATGATGAGCACGCCTGACGATCCCTTGCAGATAGGCACCTCGGTGTTGATGAGGGCCTTTCCCATCATAGGGCCACCGCCGATGACCTTGGCCTCGCCGTCGGGCAGTCCGCCGCAGGCCTCGATGAGCTGGCTCATAGGTGTGCCCATGCGTGTGAGGAAATTGCTTGGGTGCTTCAGCTTCTTGCCTGTCACTGTGACGACACGCTCGAAGAGAGGCTTGTTTTTCATCACGGCCTCATAGACGGCGTAGGCTGTGCCCACGTTCTGGATGATGGCTCCTACCGACACCGGAAGGGCTGGAGGCGCTGGCACCTGACGGCCCACAACGGCGTCGATGAGCTGCTTCTCGCCTCCCTGCGGATACTTGGTCTTGAGGGGCACTACCTCTATGTTGGGATACTGCGCCTTGCACTTCTCCGACAGGAGCTTGATGGCGTCGGGCTTGTTCTCCTCTATGCCGATGAAGCCTTTCTCTACCTTGGCTGCCTTCATCAGAAGGGCCACGCCGACAAGCACCTGGTCAGCCTTTTCGAGCATGAGGCGATGGTCGGCTGTGAGGTAAGGCTCACACTCCACAGCGTTGATGATGACCCACTGCGGCTTGAACTGCGGTGGAGGCATCAGCTTGACATGTGTGGGGAAGCACGCTCCGCCCATGCCCACGATGCCGGCGTTCTTTATCTTGTCTATTATGGATTCTGGAGTGAGCTCGGGCTTGTCCTTGAGTGTGACAAGGGTCTCGCTGCGGTCTATGCCTGCCTCCCACTCGTCGCCCTCTACTGTGATGTAGACGGCTGGCTTCTTGTAGCCACTGGCATCTACCACGGTGTCTACCTTCAGCACCGTGCCGCTGACTGACGAGTAAATGCAGGTAGAGAGGGCCTTCTCCATGGGCTTGGCAATCAGGGTGCCCACCTTGACCTTGTCGCCCTTCTGGACCACTGGCACCGCTGGCGCACCGATGTGCTGTCCCATAGGGAAAACGGCAACCTTAGGAAGTTCCGCTATCTTGATTGGCTCATCCTTTGACAACTTGTTCTCTTCGGGATGAACGCCACCTATTCTGAATGTTTTCATGTGAATATGCTATGTTATGATCTGTTCGGCCGCTGTCCGCCTGGCAGCGCGCTGCTGCATGACGGCTGGAAGCCGAATGGCTTTTCGTTTCTTTACTTCAGTCCCAGCAGTATGAGCTGGCTCGGAGCGAGTGGAGCGTCGGTGCGCTTGTCCTCAAACTTCACGTCTTTTGCCGCTGGCGCAGGATTGCTGAGGTCTTTAGGGCCTGCGAGCAGGATCTGCTGGCTCGGCAGCAGAGGGGCGTCATACTTGACCTCCACAGGCTTCCACTCCTTGGCTGGAGCGGCTGGAGCGGCTGCTGGCTTGGCTGCCGACTTGGCCGCTGGCTTGGCTGCGCCTGGCTTGGGGGCTGCCACTTTCTTGCACTCCACGCCCTTCACGCTGACAGACACGATGGAGCCGCGCGGACATGCGTCGAAGCACAGACCGCAGACGACGCAGGCCTCTGGATTGATGTATGCCACATTGTTGACCACATGAACGGCGTCATTGCCACACACGTTCTCGCACTTCTTGCAGCCGATGCAGGCGCTGGCACAAGCCTTCATGGCCTCTGCACCCTTGTCCTTGTTCATGCAGGCCACGACGAAGGCGTCCTTGTTGTCGCCGCTGACTGCGCGCACCTCTATGATGTTGCGCGGACATGCCTTGGCGCACGCTCCGCAGGCTGTGCACTTCTCGGCATCAACGACAGGCAGGCCTGTCACTGGGTCCATCGACAGGGCGCCAAACTGGCAGGCTGACACGCAGTCGCCGCAACCAAGGCATCCGTATGAGCATGATGTCTCGCCCATGCAGGTGGTGTTGGCCACACGGCAACTCTTCACACCGTCGTATGACAATACTCGCGGACGCTTCTCGCACGTTCCGTTGCATCGCACTACAGCCAGCTTTGGGGTGGCTGCCGCTACTTCCATGCCAAGTATGCCGGCTACGGCCTGCATGCATGGAGCGCCGCCTACAGGGCAGTTGAGGCCCTCAAGCGAACCTGCATCGGCGGCCTTGACACACGCTGCGGCCATACCACCGCATCCTGGGAAACCGCAGCCTCCACAGTTGGCTCCAGGCAGCACCTCTGCGACCTGGGCAATGCGCGGATCTTCCTTTACTGCAAATTTCTTTGACACGAGATACAGGAGCATCGCTAAAGCAAAGCCCAGCACCGCCAAAGCTATCACAGCAATTAAAATCACTTTAAAATCCATAATATGTTATTTAGTTAATTAATAAAAGACTTGGTTGACTATATTATAATATATGTGTGGACTTCTTTATATAATATGCGTGACATATCCAATATGCGTGACATATCCAATATGCGTGACATATCCAATATGTGTGACATATCCAATATGTGTGACATATCCAATATGCGTGCTATATCCAATATGTGTGCACTTATAATATATATGTGTCCATCCTTCTAACCTCACCCTTCACCTCGTGGGGGGCTTTTACCAGTCATGGGCGCTGGCTCATGCCATGGCAACGAACGACGTTGGCCGACACAGACCATGCGCAGTCCTCATGTCCTGCAAGGAGGGGGGGGAATCGCCGAAGCGCGCGGAACGAAAGTTACTCCTCTTTCTTTATCCACAGAGCGAAACGCTTCTCCATCTTGCCACGGCATGCGTAGAGCGCAGAGAAATATATAGCCATGAGCATAAGCCACAGGCCCACTGCCGCAATCTCCGCCATGTGCAGCACCGCTATGGCGAGGCATAGGCTCAGCACCGTGAGGAGCAGGGGCAAGCCAAAGGCGAACATCACGGCCTGCTTTCCCATGGACAGCGTGCCGCATACGCACACGCGCTCGCCGACCGAGTATTTACGTCCGGCATCCTGCTCGTAGACTTCCATGAACCGCTCTTTGCTCTCGCTGGAAGAGCACAGGGAACGCGCCTTGCATCCGCTGCAGGCCGACTGCTGCAGCACGCTTACACGCACACGGCATCCCTCAATGGAGTCAACTACCCCTTGATGTTCGATGATATCTTTCATAGCTTCAAGCTCTCTGTGATAAAAAAACGCACGTTTATGAATTAGAATCTTCATGTGTCAATTTGCAACACACAGTTTGCAAACTTGACATGCAAAAGTAGTGATTTTATTCAAACCAAAGAAAGAAAAAAGCAAAAAACAGATGGTTTTTATAAAAGTTTTGACGAAAAATGATAAAAAGACAAAAATAAGCCGTAACTTTGTGCCGTCATTACGAGATAATGACAGAGTTCATGCCGCCACGAGATGGCGACACATTATTATTAACTAAACATTTTTTATTGCAAAATGGCAACAAGAATTCGTTTACAGCGTCACGGCCGCAAGAACTATGCGTTCTACAGCATCGTGATTGCTAACTCTAACGCTCCACGTGATGGACGCTTCATTGAGAAGATTGGTACTTACAACCCAAACACCAATCCTGCTACTTTTGACGTTAACTTTGAGCGCGCTCTCTACTGGGTGCTCGTAGGTGCACAGCCATCTACTACTGTACGCAACATCCTCTCAGAGGAGGGCGTTTACCTCAAGAAGCACCTGCTCGAAGGTGTGAAGAAGGGCTCATTCGACGAGGCTGCCGCAGACGCTAAGTTCTCTGCATGGAAGGCTGAGAAGGATGCTAAGGCTCAGAAGAGCGCAGACAAGAAGGCTGCCGACAAGAAGGCTGCTGCTGCTGCGCGTCTTGAGGCAGAGAAGAAGGTCAATGCCAGCATCGCTGCTAAGGTTGCCGAGAAGAAGGCTGCCGCTGCTGCTGCTCAGGCTGAGGCCGAGACTCCAGCTGAGGAGGCTGCTGAAGCTCCAGCTGAGGCTTAATCTACTCAATAGCAAAGACACAAGAGAGGGGATGTGCGTGACGCACATCCCCTCTCGCTTTTTTCTCGTGTGTGTATGGAGTGAAATGAATGAGCCATTATTGCCATGGGACGCTGCCCCTACAGGACGCGAATGTCATGCTATGCATCACTATGACACATAGGGCGCTGCCTATGCTATGGACAGGCTGGGCTTTCAGCCCGAACAAATGCTGGGACAGCTACATTGCCTCAAAAGCAAGGGAGACGCTCTTCAACGCCTTCGGTGATATCATCAATGTGCTCTTGCCTCAAAAGCAAGGGAGACGCTCTTCAATGTCTTCGGTGATATCATCTCTTCTTAAGTTTCCAGTGTCCTGCATGCATGCCCACCTTCAGTTCCATGCTGTAAGCCTTGCCCAGGTTGGCCTTCAGGTTGTAGCCGAGATAGAAGGGCTTGAAGAAACGAGGGTAATATCTGATGCCCACAGTCTCTATCACAGGCGGCTCATACTTCTCCCCCACCCATCCATGCTGGCGGAAAAGATATGTGCCAAGCGACATTGCGAGCGACAGCTGCTTGTAATAGACTTCGTGATGGAGTGAGGCTGCAAGGATATGCTTGCTGTGACTGTACTGCTTCTCCACTCCGCACTCTTTCTCTATCATGGCAGACCTGCTGGCGTATCCGCCAAATGAATATTCCAGTCCTATGCCTGAGGCGTGCACCTGGTTGTAGCGGAACATGGGGACCACTCCACAGCTCCACACCGTATGGAGCGCCACCTTGCCGTCGCAGTAGCCTGGAGTGCCCTCGCTCATGTAGTTGCGGTGCCAGAGCCACTCCTCATACATGGTGCGGAAGCCGACTGAGGCGTTGACATCAAGATACATGAACGGACTGAATTTTTCTCTGCGGAAAGCCTGGAGACACGCCAGGCGCTGGGCGTAGGTCAGGCCATTGTCGGACGAGGGCCTGTTGAGGTCGCAGCGCGCGCGGGCCACGAAGCCAAACGAGTTGGCTCCCTTATTGGGGCGGTCGGTGGCTCCGTTGGACACATGCTTGTATTCACCGCCTATGCTCACCTCCACCTCTGGCACCACGCGATAGGATGCGTATAGTCCAAAGCCAAAATACATGGAGAGGTGCTGGCCTATCATGTCGTTGTCTATGTTGTCGGCCATCTCGTAGGGGCGCGAGCAATAGGCAATGCCGTTCTCCAGGGCATAGCCGAAGGCCCATCTGCGGTTGCGGTAGATGTCGCGGCGAAAGGCTATGTAGGCGTTCCACACGCAGCCCACACTTGACGGGTAGGGAGTGTTGCCTGTGTGCAGTTCTGTGCTGCCATAGTCGAGCAACTGCACTCCGGCTTCGAGTGTGGGAAAGCCAAACACACGGTCGTACACGCTGATGGCCGTGTCGAGAGGGTTGGCCTGGGAGTTGACGAACAGCGAGTATTGCGCTCCGCCGCCTTTCTTCACCAGTTTCTCGTCGCGCATAGTGATGTTCATCAGTGTGTTGAGTCCGGCGCCGCCGCCAACGGAATAGATAAACTTGGGTATGGTATCTACGACGGGCGCACCGCCTTCCTCTTGGGCCGACACGGCTGCTGAGAAAAGCGATGCGCTCACCAGAATGATTTTCTTTATTGTATTATTAAAACTCATCAATATCTATTGATTTGCCGTCTATTGATTTGCCACAGCATCAGGCGAGTGGCTGCAAGAGCGGCCTCGTGATGCGGCTGTGGCGGGTAAGGCAGGTGCTTACAATCATTTATAGTATAAGCAGGTTTTCTGAATTATTTCCACCTGTACGGTTGGAAATGTTATTTCTGATCATCAATAAATGATGTTCTATGTAGTAGGTGCGGTGTCTCACCGCACAGCAGCAAGAACATTCTGACTATTTATAGTTGTAAAATGCTAAACACCATTCATAATTGTGCGGTGAGACACCACACCTACTACGTTTTCCAACCGTACAGGTGGAATTATTTTATAGTATCAAAGTAAGCCGCTCTCATAAAAATGATCATGAGTACTTACTCTGAAAGTAACTCTCATAAAAACAATCATGAGTACTTACTCAGAAAGTAAGCCGCTCTCATATAAGATAATCATGAGTACCTACTTATCTTTCCGAAGCTCTCTACTTGGCAGAGAACTCCTTTATCCTCTGCTCTTCATCGAGACGGCATATGAGCAGCGTGTCGCCCTTCTCTGCCACGATGTAGCCATCGAGTCCCTGCACCACCACACGTTTCTCTTCTGTGGTGTGCACTATGCAGTTGCTTGTCTCATAGAGTTTCACGTCGTTGCCTATGACATTGTTGCCCTTGGCGTCGCGCGGAGCTATGGTGTGGAGCGAGCCCCATGTGCCCACATCGCTCCAGCCGAAGCTGGCTGGGAAGACAAATATCTCCTCGGCTTTCTCCATGACGGCGTAGTCGATGGATATGTTCTCGCACAGAGGGAACTTCTCGTCGATGACGGCCTGCTCCTTGTCTGTGCCGTAGATGGGCAGGAGGTCCTCAAACAGGCGCGAGAGCTCTGGCTCGTAGATGCGCAGGGCGTTGACGATGGTGCTGACGCTCCATACGAAGATGCCCGAGTTCCAGTAATACTCTTTGCTCTGTATATACTTCTTGGCTGTCTCCAGGTCAGGCTTCTCCTTGAATGAGTCGACACGATATATCTCCTTGTTGCTCAGCGAAGGCTCGAAGAGGTCGGCCTGGATGTAGCCGTAGCCTGTCTCGGGACGAGTGGGAGTCATGCCAAGCGTGACGATGGAGTCGGTCTCGGATGTGAACTTGAGGGCAGACGATATCACACGCTGGAACTCAACCACGTCGGTGACAAGGTGGTCGGCTGGCGATATGACCAGATTGGCTTTCGGATTCTGCGACTTTATCCTCCAGCTGACATAAGCTATGCACGGGGCTGTGTTGCGGCGGCATGGCTCAAGCAGTATGTTGGACTTTGGGATGTCGGGCAACTGCTCCGCCACCATATCGGCATACTGCCTGGATGTGACTACCCACACGTTCTCTGGAGCTATTATTCCCTTGAACCTGTCGTAGGTCATCTGTATGAATGTGCGTCCTGTGCCAAAGACATCTATGAACTGCTTAGGACACTCTGCCGTGCTCATAGGCCAGAAACGGCTGCCAACTCCTCCTGCCATTATGACAAGGTTGTTGTTCTTGTTGATCTGTGTGCTCATGTATAGTATATAATGAAGTAAGTTTTTATTTTTCTGCCGCCAACCATGTCAGCGCAACTACTGATGTTTAAAATGCAAAAATACATAATTAAAACTTATCTATACATGTTTTTTCTAAAAAATTCACATGTCATAGTTATAAAAACATTGCAAAAGTGTAAATTTGCATAAAAAGAAGACACAAGACATGACAATCATAGCAGATAGCGGCTCCACCAAGACGGCCTGGTGGATATCCGGCAACAAAAGGCGCGTCGTATTCACCCAGGGCATAAATCCTTTTCAGCAAGACTCTTCAGAGATTTGCGCCGTGCTCTCTCATGAGCTGCTGCCAGCCATTGACACGCCCGAAGGCATCTCGCGGATATTCTTCTACGGGGCTGGATGCACCAGGGAGAAGGCTCACATAGTGGCTCAGGCGCTGAGGCAGACGGTGAGCGCGACGGCCAGAATAAGCGTGGAGAGCGACATGCTTGGCGCGGCAAGGGGGCTGTGCGGACGGCAGAAGGGCGTGGCATGCATTCTGGGCACAGGGAGCAACTCGTGCCTCTATGACGGCAGGGACATCCACCCTGGCAATCCTGCCCTGGGCTACATCCTCGGCGACGAGGGGAGCGGGGCTTATATAGGCAAGAGGCTGGTTGGCGACATTCTGAAGAGGCAGATGCCCTCAGACATATGCCAGATGTTTTTTGAGGAGACGAAAGAGACGCAGCAAAGCATCATCGAGAAGGTGTACAGGGCCTCCATGCCCAATCGCTTCCTTGCCAGCCTGAGTCCGTTCTGCGCGCGCCACAGGTCGCACCCTGCCATGCACCGTTTCCTCATCGACTGCTTCACGGCTTTCTTTCAGCGCAACATTGCCTCGGCTCCATGGAGCGGCGAACTGGACCGCTGCAAGATTCATTTCGTCGGCAGCATTGCCCACTACTATGAGGAGGAGCTGAGAGAGGCGGCACTGGCATGCGGCTACGCTGTAGGCAACATCGTGCAGTCTCCTCTGGAAGGCATGGTGTGCTATCACTCTGAGATGCAGGACGGGGCTGAACGATGAGAAGGATGGAAAAAGATTGTGCAGGTGATGACGATGACAGATGACAGTCCGTTTCCCCGAAGATAAATCTGTATTGACAAGAGAGAGGATGGATAGTGATGGCGATGACAGTCCGTTTTCCAAATGGTGGAAGAAGCATGTGCATTCCGCACAACACATGTGCATTCCACATAGTAAAATGAAGCGGTCATTCCATACCACATGCAGCGAAGTTATGCATGTGGCTTTTTCATTTGTGGCGGGCTGAAAACCCAATGAACCGCGTAGTCCAGGCTGATTTTACGTATATGCGTAGCTCCTCATTTTGGCTGAAAACCCAATGAACCGCGTAGCCCAGGGCATGCGAAGCGTCACCCTGGATAGATTTATTTAGCCATAGAACAAGCGAATCGCCCTGTAAGGGCGAAAGTCCTATGCACACGACGCATATAACTTTTGCCTCTACAGGGCGACTCGTATTTATATATTTTCATCTGTTTTCCGCATGATGTCATGCCATGCTTGATGGCCAGTCCGTCATTCGGCAGTCTTCTTAGCGGCAGTCTTTCGTGCTGGCTTCTTTGCAGGCTTAGCCTCATCGGCAGCCTCTGTAGGATTATACTTCTCCAGCTTCTTGCGCAGGCGCTCTATCTCCTTGTCCTTGGCAGCGAGTTCGTCATCCTGATTCTTGATGATAGTGATAAGTCCATCTATCTCCTCATTGTCGGCACCGCCATAGAGGTTGTTCACGCGGGCGATGAAATCGCCGAGGATGTTCATGTAGTTGGTGAACGCGTCGTAAGGCCCGTCGTAGATGCCGCGATACTGGTTGCCCGGCTTTGTGTTCATGAAGCGGAAGTTGTTTGACGCCTGAAGCGAATCCCAGTCCATCTGTATGCGGCGGTCACCGCACACGCGCACACGATCTGCCACGCTGTAGAGCTTGTTGAAGGCTTCTCTCTGCATCACGTTGCCCAGCCAGCATGAGGTGTCACGCTCCTCGTCCACCCATGAGATGCTGTAAGGCACTTCAAGCGCGCCGACACTCTTCTCCTCGCACACCTCCGATGGGAGGGCAAAGCCTATGCCGCGCTCCTTGGCCAAGGCAGGGATGGCCTTGAGGAAATCGAGGATATTGCTTGATAGAGGCTGGAGTATGCCAAATGTGACAAGCTCGCCAAAGATGTTGATGATTTTCTCCTCCTCGGGCGTGCTGGCTATCCAGTCGAGCCACTTGTCGGCAAAGAGCGGGAACTCAGACCAGTCGGTGTGAGAGAAGCGCTCTGTGATGTCCTCCGAGAGCTTGATGTCGCGGAGCAGGAGCTTCAGGCGCGGGTCGGAAGCGCAGTGATAAACATAGTGGGGCGATTTCCAGCCCAGCACATGCTTGGCACCCTCTGTTATCATGCCCTTGAAGCCCATGGCTGCCACCTGCGCGCCTATGTCGTCATTGTAGATGAGAGACGAGTTGCGGAACACTGTAGGGCGCTTTCCAAACTTGTCCTCGATGGTGTCGCTCATGTGCTTCACCTCGGCAGCGAAGCTCTCCTCGTTGGCGAGCGAGGCGAGTCCATGGCTGTATGGCTCGCAGAGAAACTCCACCTGTCCTGTGGCGTTGAGCTCCTGCAGCAGGTCGATGACCTGGGGCGCGTGAAACTCCAGCTGCTCCAGTCCGCATCCCGACAGAGAGAAAGCCACTCTGAACTCAGGATGGTCCTTGCACATCTGTATGAGTGTCTGGAGAGCGGGCACGTAGCTGCGCTCAGCTATGTCGTTTATAGAGCGGTCGTTCTCATAGTCGTCGTAGTAGTAGTGATCACGGCCTATGTCAAAGAAGCGGTAACGCTTGAGATGTACTATCTGATGAATCTCGAAATAAAAGCAAATCTTCTTCATGTTTTCATTGTAGGTTTTATGCTATTGTGGCATGCGGCTGCGCCTGCCCGCCATGGTGTTCTTCCACCACTGCAAGCTCCTGGCCTTCAGACATCTCTCGCTGCTCACGTGAGGGCAGCGGCATGCGTACGCACAACAACGGTATAAAAAGATATTTTTGTTTCACTTAACTCAATGGATGAATCCGCCGTTGTAGATGCACTCGTCATACAACTTGCGTATGCGGTGTCCCACCTTCACCCATGTTATCCCTGCCACCTCCTTCAGGCCTTCTTCCTGCAGGTACTGGTGGAGTCCCTCGTTGGTGCAGAGCGAGTAGATGTAGTCTGCCATGGCGTTGATGTCCCAATAGTCCACCTTTATCACCTTGTCGAGAATCTCGCCGCAGCCCGACTGCTTTGAGATGATGCACGGGGTGCCGCACTGCATGGCCTCAAGCGGGGCTATGCCGAACGGCTCGGAGACTGATGGCATCACAAAGACATCGCTGGCCTTGTAGCATTCATACACCTCCTTGCCGCGCAGGAATCCGGGGAAATGGCATCTGTCGGAGATGCCCTTGGCCGCAGCCAGGTCGACCATCTCCCAGTATTTGTCGCCAGAGCCGGCGAAGCAGAAGCGTATGTTCTTTGAGCGCTTGCACACCAGGTCGGCCGCCTCTATGAAGTATTCAGGGCCCTTCTGCATCGTGATGCGTCCGAGGAAGGTGACTACCTTCTCCTTGCCATGGTCCACGCGCGGAATGTCGAGATATTCCTGCGGCAATGGATAGACAGCGTTGTGCATGGCGAAGCACTTGCGAGGGTCTTGGTGATACTCACGTATGACGGTCTGCCGTGTCAGCTCCGACACGCACATGATGCAGTCGGCGTGGTCCATTCCGTTCTTCTCTATAGAATACACTGTGGGATTGACCTTGCCGCGCGAGCGGTCGAAGTCGGTGGCATGCACATGGATGCACAGTGGCTTGCCGCTCACCATCTTGGCATGCACTCCTGCCGGATAGGTGAGCCAGTCGTGCGCATGTATGATGTCAAACTGCTCAGAGCGTGCCACCACGCCTGCTATGATGGAGAAGTTGTTTATCTCATCGTGCAGATTGCCCGGATAGCCGCCGGCAAACTCCATGCATCCCATGTCGTTGACATTCATGTATGAGAAGTCGGCGTAGATGTGGTTGCGGAAATTATAGTACTGCTCAGGAGTCATGTAGTCTGGCAGCCTGTTCTTCACATAGTCGTAGTCGTGGTCACGGTACACGATAGGCACCTGGTTCATGCCTATGATGCGCAGGAACTTTTCCTCTTCGCCTGTGGGCTTAGGAAGGCAGAATGTGATTTCCGCGTCGGGCTGCCCCTCCACCATTCCCTTTGTGATGCCATAGGAAGCGACAGCGAGACCACCATATATCTTAGGAGGGAATTCCCAACCAAACATTAAAACTTTCATAATATTCCTTTCCTCCTCTTGGTATTAGTAATTATAGAATTTAGACAGTTCCTTGTTCACTCGCAGCACCGCAGACACATTCATGGCGAAGGACAGGGCTCCACGTCCTGCGAACGGCGGGTTGCCGTCGAAGAGCTCGGGCAGAGTGCCTATGCAATGGTAGAACATCTCCTCCTCAAGTCCGGCGAAGCAGCGGTCCACCCATGAGAGAGCACTCCTCCTGTAGACCTTCAGCGATGTCTCAAGATAGAAGCCCGACATCCATGGCCACACTGTGCCCTGGTGGTAAGCGGCATCTCTCTGAGCCTGACCGCCCTGGTAGACAGGGTTGTAGCCGCCCGACTTAGGTGACAGGGAACGTATGCCCTTAGGCGTGAGCAGCTCTCGGGTGCATATGTCGAGTATTTTCTTGCATTCTGGAATGGTGAGCGGGCTGTAGTCGAGCGATGATGCGATGAGCATGTTTGGCCTGACAGACCATGATATGAAGTCGCCGTCGACATAGTCGAGCAGATAGCCGTGCTCGTTGAGGAAGACCTTCTTAAACGATTCGCCAGTCTTCTCCGCCTGCTCCGAGCACTTGGCAGCGTCGGCCGAGCATCCTGCCGCCATGAGCATGTCGGCGCAGAACATCAGAGCGTTGTACCACAGAGCGTTTATCTCCACCACAAAGCCTGAACGTGGCACTACGGGATGGCCGTTCACCTCTGAGTTCATCCATGTCACGGCATGCTCTCTGCCGTCGGTCGACAGCAGTCCGTTGTCTTCAAGCTTCAGGTTGTCGTGGCCGTCTTCCATGATGAACTTCACGATTCTCTCCACCAGTTTGCCGTATTTCTCTCGCGCGGCGTCGGCTCCGACAAACTTGGCGTACTGCTGGATGCACCACACTGCCCACAGGAGCACGTCGGGCTTGTCCATCTCATACATCTCTATAGAGGATTTCTTTCCCTCGATAAAGTCATAGACAGCCCTTTCGGCTGTAGCCATGGCCTTCTCGAAATATTCGGTCTCGTCGATGGCTATTGTCAGGCCTGGCAGGGCCACAAACATGTCTCGCGCACGGCACTTGAACCATGGGTAGCCTGCTATGATGTAGTGCTCGCCCTCTTTCTCATAGTGGAACTGGTGGGCGGCGTTGACCAGACAAGACTGGAAGTTGGTGCGAGGCACGTGCACCTCATACTCATAGTCGAAGATCTTCTTCAGCTGGCTCGACTTCAGTTCGCTCACTCCTGCGGCGAAAACCACGCTCTCGCCTTTCTTGATGTTGAACTCGAAGTAGCCCGGCACATACAGGTCCTCACGGTATTCATAGCCCATCTCCTGCTCCTTCTGATACTCTATGCCCTTGTACCAGTTGGGCTCGAAGACGAACTCATTCTTCTTGTTGAGCTGCATCATCAGCTCTGGATAGCCTTCATACATGCAGGTCTTTATTCCATTGTCTATCAGGGAATAGTCCCTGCTGGCCTTGTCGTTCTCATGGGTGCACTCGCTCACGCTGCGGAACGCAAGGAACGGGCGCAGCCTCAGCGTAGTGGCTGAATGCGCGTCCACAAGGGTGTAGCGTATCAGGATGCGGTTCTCAAAGTGCTGGAACACGCGCTCCTTCTTCAGGATGACGCCGCCCACACGATAGATGGTGGTGGGCAGGCGGTCCCACTCGCACGAGCGTATGTACTTGTGTCCGTTAGGACTGTACACATTGCCTGAATACTTGTGCAGACCAAGGTTAAACTGGGCGCCATGCTGTATTACCGTCTCATCGAGAGAAGACAGCAACACATGGTTGCCCTCATCCAGTTCGGGCACGGGAACGACCAGCAGACCGTGATACTTACGAGTGTTGCAGTCCACTATGGACGAACACGAATACGCGCCCGACTTGTTAGTCCGGAGCACCTCCTTGGGAAGCGACTCCTGCAGATTCGTCATCAGCGATTTGTCGAAACGTAGATAACTCATAATCGTATTATAAGGTATAAATATACAATATTTAGGTTTACTTCTTCAAAATTAGTGTTTTTTTTTCACTCCTGCAATCTTTTTCAATCTTTTCTTCAAAAAAAAGAAGAACAAAGTCTTTCTTTTTTGAAAAAACATGTTGAATAGCAGAAAAAACGCATTCGAAATCTTGTGTAATTGACAATATGTCCGTAACTTTGCACTGCTTAATGCTTTTATAGGAGAGCCGCATGGCTCTACAGGCATTTGCTGACACAGAGAGACTACACAAAGTTTTTTTTAAGGTAATGAAGAAGAAGGAAGCCACAATATTTTCAGAGACCATACACTGCCTGCAGGAAATCATATCCCTGCTCACTCCTGAGCAGCAGGAGGAACTGAAAGACAGCCTGTCTATCCAGCATTTCAAGAAGAACGAGCCCATATACCAGGATGGAGAAGTGCCGCAGATGCTGCATTGCCTCATCAAGGGAAAGGTGAAGGTGTATAAGGACGGCATCGGAGGCAGGACACAAATCATACGTGTCATCAAGCCCGTGGAATATTTCGGCTACCGCGCTTACTTTGCCAACCAGAACTATGTCACGTCGGCTGCGGCCTTTGAGCCAAGCACTGTGTGCCTCATCCCCATCGACATCATAGAGCGCTGGATATCGGAGAACAGCAAGCTGGCTCTCTTCTTCATCAGGATGCTTGCCATTGAGGTTGGCATGTCTGACCAGCGCACGGTCAACCTGACACAGAAGCATATCAGGGGGCGTCTGGCCGAATCGCTCATCTTTCTCCGCGACAACTACGGTCTGGAGGAGGATGGTGCCACACTGTCGATATACCTGTCAAGGGAGGATCTTGCCAATATGTCCAACATGACCACATCCAATGCCATACGCACACTCTCTGCTTTTGCGCAGGAGAAGATCATTGCCATCGACGGCAAGAAGATAAAGATCATTGACGGAGAGAGCCTGGAAAAAATCAATAAGATAGGTTGACATAGCAGCTATAGAGGCTATAGGAGCAACAGCAGCATACATTATACAAGAAAGAGTGACACGGGCACAAGCCGCATCACTCTTTTATTTTTTTTGAAGACAGTACGTATATTCTTGAAGCCCCCATGTCTGTCAGGAAGGTCTTATGTCTAATTCTTAAAGGTTCCATAGCCTTCCGCAAGCACAGAGTCATCCTTTCGCAAGCGAGCGCATGTGAGAGCCATGCGTCTCAGTCCTCAGGCACAGGCACAACGAAGTTGAGCACTTCCTTCTCCAGCGTCACCTTGATAGGCTCGGGCGACTTGGCCTGCAGCACCATGCCGTCGAGCGAGACAAGCGCCTTGTCCACATTGTTGATGACGATGCTGCTGGCGCGGTAAGGGTGCACGTTCTTGTAATTGAGGAAGCGTCCCTTGCCCAACAGCCAGAAGCCCTCGAAGAGTTGCCACCACTCAGGCCTGGTGATGAGCGACACGTCAAGCAGACCATTGTACGGCACAGAATTGGGTGTCTGTCCATAGCCATGGCAGTTGCCTATGCACACCGACATATAGGCGCTGTCGATAGGTTCGGTGTCTATCTTCAGCGACAGGTCATACTGCTTGCGCTCAAATATCTGGCTTATCAGCGCCGGAATGGCTGTCAGCTTGCTTGAGCCTATTATCTGGGCAGCGTCGTTGGTCGTCTTGATGAGACGCGCTCCAAGCCCTATGTTGACGCAGTTGAGGAAATAGCGGCGCTGCGGCAAGCCGTCGTCCATGTATACACACTTGCCCACATCGACCTTGCGCACGTGCCTGGCTATGATGCTGTCCACCGCCAGCTTGTAGTCATCGACCGACAGTCCCCAGAACCGGGCGAAGTCATTGCCTATGCCATTAGGGATGACGGCCAAGGCAAAGTCGTCGGGGAGAGAGTCGCGGCTTTCCATCACAGCATTGACAGCGCTGTTGAGCGAGCCGTCGCCCCCCACGAGGGCTATGGTGGAATAGCCATTGCCACACATCATCTTGGTGAGACGCTCCACTGAGCTAAAAGCCTCCGACTGCACGAAGTCGTAGAGCACGCCCCTGGACTCCATGTACTTGCGCATCAGCCGCCATCGTTTCTGCGACTGGTCCAGTCCTGTGTGCGGACTGTATATCACTCCTATCCGTTTGCCTTCTGCCATAACTCCTTCACTTTTTCTATCCGTTCCTCCACTGGCATCTGCACATCGAGCCAGTGAATCTTTATTCCGCGGCGCTCCTCCATGCCTCTGAACCATGTCATCTGCCGCTTGGCAAACTGGTGGATGGCTATCTCAAGGAGCGACACCATCTCGTCATAGCCCAGTTGCCCAAGCAGATAGAGCGTCACGTATTTATATTCCAGACCATACCTTATCAGCCGCTCTGTGGACACTCCCCTATCTATCAGCCCTCTTATCTCGTCCACCATGCCCTCGTCCATGCGCGCCGCAAGCCGCTTGCTTATCTTCTCGCGGCGCAGCTCGCGGTCTATCTTCAGTCCGATGGTGAGAGAATCAAACGGCGGGAAGACCCTGCCGTCAAACTCATATCCCTTGATGACGCTCTCTATGTACATGCCTGTGCCGCCACACAGTATTGGAGTCCGGCCACGGCTCACTATGTCCCCATATGCCTCCAGAAAGCCCTGCTGCCACTCATACACGTTGTAGCGCACGCCTGCATCGACGATGTCGATGAGGTGATAAGGCACCTGCTCGCCATCAACGACATAATCAGCCAGGTCTTTGCCAGTGCCTATGTCCATGCCACGGTACACCTGACGGCTGTCGGCACTGATGATCTCGCCACCAATGTCATGTGCCAAGCGTGCGGCAAAACCTGTCTTGCCGCACGCTGTAGGACCCAATATGGTAAGTATTCTGTTCAAGATAATATATTTGTTCTGTTCGTTACTTATTATTAGAGAGCAAGCCGCTTATTGCATACTTGGGAGGATGCATCAGCGCAATCTCCCCAGACCGCCATCACGGCAGAGCTTGTCAGATAGACAGCTCGTCGAGCACGCGGATCAAGCTCTTGTTCATGGCCTTGTCTGAACGTATGGCGTCGGTGAACGGCACATAAACGACTTCGTCATTGCGCACTCCTATCATCACGTTGCGCTGTCCGTCGAGAATGGCGTCAATGGCGCCTGCTCCCAATCGGCTGGCCAGGATGCGGTCGCGCGCAGACGGTGAGCCGCCACGCTGCAGATGTCCGAGTATAGACACGCGCACGTCATACTGCGGATACTCCTTCTTGACCCTGTCGGCATAGAACATGGCTCCGCACTTGGGGCTCTCGCTCACAATGACGATGCTGGAGTTCTTGCTCTTGCGTATGCCGCGTCCGATGAAGTGCTCCAGTTGGTCGGCGTCGGTGCTGTCCTCAGGGATGATGGCAGCCTCGGCTCCGCTGGCGATGGCACTGTTCTGTGCCAGGAAGCCTGCGTCACGTCCCATCACCTCCACAAAGAAGATGCGCTCATGCGATGTGGCCGTGTCGCGTATCTTGTCCACACATTCCACGATGGTGTTCAGCGTGGTGTCATAGCCTATGGTGAGGTCTGTGCCGTAAAGGTCATTGTCGATAGTGCCAGGCAAGCCTATGCACGGCACGTCAAACTCCTGCGCAAAGATGCGTGCGCCAGTGATTGACCCGTTGCCGCCAATCACCACCAGAGCGTCTATGCCCTCTTCCTTCATGGTGTCATAGGCTTTCTGCCTGCCCTCTGGCGTCATGAACGAAGAGCTTCTCGCGCTCTTCAGGATGGTTCCGCCACGAGCGATGATGTTGCTGACATCCTCTGTGGTGAATTCCTTTATCTCATCATTGACGAGTCCGTCATATCCGCGATAGATACCTTTCACAGTGAAGCCCTTGCATATAGCAGAGCGTGTGACCGCACGTATAGCGGCGTTCATGCCGGGAGAGTCGCCTCCCGACGTGAGGATTCCGATACAGTTAATCTTTGACATAAGCCTCTGTCTTTTGTTATGAATCTTTTTACCTTTTGTTTTCACTTATTTCACAAGGCGCACACGCTGTGCCAGCCTTCATGTCGGCGGCAGCTGGCGCCTCAGCCTTTCATGCCTGGGCGACTGGCGCACCGTCAGTGAGTGAGCCAGAACACCACGAGTCCCACTGCCCATGCAGCCAGAGCCCTCCAGAGGAAATTGCGCATGTACCACCTGAACCTTATCTTCTCCACCTCAAGCACAGCCTGTCCGGCCAGCGTGCCGACAAAGACGAGCGAACCGCCGCAGGCGCAGCAGAACGAGAGCAACTGCCAATAGATGCCGTTCTGCACAAACTCTGATGCGGAGCCTGCCACAGCGTCGAGCGGGAACATGTTCATGCCTATCATCATCACAGGCACATTGTCGAGCAGCGACGACACGATGCCTATGCCTATGCCATAGAGATAGACATTGTCCACATGGCACTCAAGCCACTTGCCCGCATAGTCCAAGGCTCCGCATTCGGCCAGAGCTCCCACACCGAGTGTCACCCCAAGGAAGTATAGTATGATGCGTATGCTGATAAACTCTGCATTGCGGAAATAGTGCCGCTGCACGAGCAGCACATTGCCGTTCTTCTCCAGATTGAACAGTCCCTCCACTGCCCATATCAGCGCAAGCACCGACATGGAGCCAATGAATGGCGGGAGCTTTGTGATGTAATGGAACGACGGTATGAACCACAGTCCGGCGATGCCAAGCACGAGCAGCACCGCTTTCTGCCATGAGGCCCAGCCCGAGTCGTCGCTTTCGCATCGTGTGAGCACAGAGAAGACCTCTACCCTGCCGTGCAGCTTGGTGGCGATGAGCGCATTGAAGGTGCACATGCAGGCAAAGGCTGGCAGGAAGAGCCCTGCCGCATAGGCAGATGGAGTGATGAGGTCGCGCACCCACAGCATGACCGATGTCATGTCGCCGATGGCGGTGAAGCATCCGCCCATGCTGGCCGCCACTATGATGGCGCTGGCGTATACCACTCGCTGGTAATGGTTCTTGACTATCTGCATCACCAGTCCGAGCATGAGCACCACGGTGGTGAGGTTGTCCACATTGGCCGATATGGTGAAGGTGAGCAGCGACACGACCCACAGGAAGGCGCGGCTGCTGCGCATGCGGAGCCATGAGATGAGTGGGTCAAACACTCCGTTGTTGTGAAGCACTTCCACTATCGTGTTGGTGGCGATGAGAAACAGTATCACGGAGCATGCCTCAAATATGTAGGTGGTGATGACGTGATCTGCCACAAAATACTTCATCATGTCGCTCGTGGGCCTCTGGCCTCCAAGGAAGGCGGCATAGTCGTCTCCATGCATCAGCCGCACGAAGTCGCCTCCGTGTATCATGTATATCACCCACGCCATGACGCCGCACACCATGGCCACTGTGGCACGGTTGATATGGTGCACCTGCTCTGTGATCATCAGCACATAGCCGAGCAGCACCACAGCCACTATTATCAATGTCATCAACAGCATATCTGCTTCTTCGTTTTTTGGTTTGTACTACCTTTTTCCTGCAAGAGACATAGACGCCACGCACAGGCTGGTTATTTCCTGAAGGCGCAAGGCCTCACGCCGCCATGGCGCCAGCCTGTGGCTGCAGGAAGCCCGCACTTGTGGCATAAAAGAGATGCGGCTTCACGGCTGGTCGCACTGTATAGCATAACCTTATCTACCGCAAAGCCGCACCTTTGTCTCATTCTCTTTTCATGGAGCGGTAGACGGGACTCGAACCCGCGACCCTCGGCTTGGGAAGCCAATGCTCTACCAACTGAGCCACTACCGCAGTGTGTCTTTTTTCACAATGCAAAAGTAAGTATTTTTATCTTAGGAGACAACTTTTTCAAAAGAAAAAAGCTCTCTCGCAATGTTTTTTTTCTATCTGGCTCCTTTTTGCGTAGCTTTTCACCTGTTTCCCTTGGAGTGTTTGAAATGCGGCCTTTCAACATAGTCGCGCCAAGAGGAAAGAACGGCCTTGCCGCCCCTGGGGTGACAGGTGACACTTGTGACACCACTTTTACAAACCCTCGCGCGCGCAGGCGGGCAGGAAAGATAAATCTTAAAAGATAAATATATATATTATACAGCAGAAGTTTCAAAAACGCCTGCCACAAGTGTCACCTGTCACCCACAAGAAGGTTTGTGAACATTCGCTGGCAAGGCATTTTCGCTTCGTGAGCAAGTCACTTCCGCTTCGCAAACAAGTCACTTTCGCATCGTGAGCAAGTCACTTTCGCTTCGCAAACAAGCCACTTTTGCATCGTGAGCAAGTCACTTTCGCTTCGCAAACAAGCCACTTTTGCATCGTGAGCAAGTCACTTTCATGTCGCAAACAAGCCACTTCCGCTTCGCAAACAAGCCACTTTTGCATCGTGAGCAAGCCACTTTCATGTCGCAAGCAAACATTCACAAAACGCGATTTTTATTCTTACAAAATGCAAGCTATACACTTACTAATTACAGCTCTGCCGTTTAAACATCGTAATCCTTTGGTTTAGTCATCAAAAGCCAGGGACTTTCACATCAAAAACCAGGGACTTTCACATCAAAACCCTTGGACTTTCACATCGCAATCCCTGGACTTTCATTTTGCAAGTCTGGCACCCACACCTCACGGCCCCACAACATGCGATGCGTCCACCAGCCCGCCATCACAAAAAAAGCGTCCGAATGAGTGCGTCGCTTCCCCTCCCACTCGCGGCATGCAGACGCTTCATTTTTGAAATCCCTCCATGAAAATTCGACATGAGCCACAGGCATTCGAGCATATTCCCCACAGTTTTTCATCTCAACAGACACGTAATTCAGGATTTTTACATAAATTTGTGCCATGATTCTAAAAAAGCTAACAATACTCAATTATCGCAACATAGCAGCAGCCGACCTCAGTTTCTCGCCAAAGATAAACTGCTTTGTGGGACAGAACGGCGAGGGCAAGACAAACGTTCTTGACTCCATCTACTTCCTCTCGTTCACCAAGAGCGCCGCCAGTTTCCAAGACTCCATGAACATACGGCACGGAGAAGAGATGATGATGGTGCAAGGCACATACGACCTCAACGGCGTGGAGGAGGAAATAACCATAGGCATGAAGGCCCGGCAGAAGAAGCAGGTGCAGCGAAACAAGAAGTGCTACAAGCGCATGGCAGAGCACATAGGGCTGCTGCCTCTCATCATAGCGTCGCCAAACGACTACACCATCATATCTGGCGGAAGCGAGGAGCGGCGCCGTCTGATGGACATAGTCATCTCGCAGTATAGCCCCGAATACATGGCAGACCTGACCTCCTACAACAAGGCCCTCCAGCAGCGCAACGCCATGCTCAAGGCCGAGGAGGAGCCCTGCGAGGCCATCATCGGCGTGTTTGAGGAGATGATGGCCGACTATGGCGAAAGGATTTACGAGCGGAGAAAGGAGTTCATCGAGGAGTTCACACCAGTGTTCCAGCATTTCCATTCAGTCATCTCAGGCGGCAACGACCAGGTGGAGCTGCACTACTCCAGCCACTGCCAGCGCGGACGGCTGATAGACGTGATACAGAGAGACCGCGCCAAAGACCGCATCATGGGCTACTCGCTTCACGGCGTGCACAAGGACGACCTGGAGATGCTGCTCGATGGCTACCCCATCAGGCGCGAGGGCTCGCAAGGGCAAAACAAGACATACATGATAGCCCTGAAGCTGGCGCAGTTTGACTTCCTCAAGCGGACGGGCAGCAAGACCACGCCGCTGCTTTTGCTTGACGACATATTCGACAAGCTCGATGCCCAGCGCGTGGAGCAGATCGTGAACATCGTCTCGGGCAATTCCTTCGGCCAGATATTCATCACCGACACCAACAGGGAGAACCTCGACAAGATTCTGGCGAGGAGCCAGGGGGAGTTTAAGATTTTCAACGTAAAGAAAGGCAATATAGAATAGGCATGAGACAGAGCAACACAGAGCAGATTGGCGACATCATACGCCAGTTTATGCGCATCAACGGCATTGAGACTCCATACAACCAGCACCTCATCATCGAGGCCTGGCCTGCCGTGATGGGCAACATCATACAGAAATACACGGGCGACCTGTTCATCAAGAACCAGGACCTGCACGTGCAGATCACATCGCCTGCCATCAAGCAGAACCTCATGATGGAGCACCGCTCCATAGCCCACAAGCTGAACGAGCACGTGGGGGCGCAGGTGATTGAGGACGTGGTCTTCTATTGACGACGCGGCCTTCTATCGACATAGTGTTCTTCTATTTGACATCGAAGGCCGGCATCCTGGCTGATGGCACGAAGGGAAAAGGCGGCAATGTACGACAAAACGCTATAGATGACAGGCGCAAGCCCGTGTGTCATCTATAGCGTTTTTCTATATTCTGTCCATCAGCAGCACCATTTCCGCTGGCATCTGCCTATGTATTTCATGCGTCTGTCTTGCGCTCATTCAGAGTATCGGCCTTGCGCTCATTCAGAGTGTCAGCCTTGCGCTCATTCAGAGTGTCTGTCTTGCGCCCATTCAGAGAGTCTGTCTTGTGCTGGGCCTTCTGCATCTGCTTCCATTGTTCCTTGGCCAGTTCCTGCATGTCCACCACTTCATCCTTCTCGTCGACAATCTCAAAGCCGAGCATTGTCTCAATGACATCCTCCAGTGTGACAAGGCCGCGGAAGCAGCCATACTCATCGATGATGATGGATATATGCTCCTTCTTCTCCAGGAGTTTTTCCCATATCGTCGACACGTCCTGGTCTTCCGGGAACGAGAGGATGGGACGCGCCAGCTCGCCGAGCTTGACATCAAACTTGTCCTCCGCCAGTCTCTCCAGTATCTCCTGGCGAAGCACGTAGCCCGTGATGTAGTCGCTCTCGTCACCCTTGTATACAGGAATGCGCGAGTAGTTCTTGAACTCATCATCGTCATAGAACTCTTTCAGCGTCATGCCCTCCTCTGCCATCGTCACCACGACACTCGGAGTCATTATCTTGTGGGCCGTGATGCTGTCAAGCTTGAGCAGGTTCTGAATCATGCGGTTCTCTTTCTTCTCCAGCACGCCTTCCTCTGTGCCCACAGACACGATGGCCGCCACGTCGTCGCGTGTGACCGACTCCTGCGGGGCTGTGGAGCTGACAAGACGTGTGATGCGCTCAAGAAGAACGACAAGCACATATGTTATGGCTATGTAGAAACGGATAATCTTTGTGGCCGGCAATGCCAGCCGGCGCCAATACGTGGAACCGATGGTCTTAGGAAGAATCTCCGAGAAGACAAGTATGAGTAACGTGAAGACAGCTGACACTGCACCAACAAACAGGCTCATCTCCTCACTGGCGTGGAAGTGTGACGCCGCATAGCCAGCAGCCTGCGAGCCGACAAGAGAGGCTCCCACCGTATTGGCTATGGTGTTCACCACCAGTATGGCTGATATAGGACGGTCGATGTTCGTCTTATACTTCTTCAGCCTCTCCCACCCCGGAGCGTTCTGGGTCTCAAGCGTGGATATGTATGACATGGGAGTGGACAAGAGCGTTGCCTCAAGCAACGAGCATATTGCCGATATGACCAACGACAACAGCATGAATGTGACTAAGAGAGAGAGTTGCTGATCCATGGCCTTTTGTGTTTGTTGTCGTTTGATGTTGGTGCACAGTAATTTGTTTTCTCAATGCGGCTACTGCTTTCCGCCGGATAACTGTCTGAATCCATTTAAAGATAATTTAGTTAATACTCATGCTGACGGATATATTTCCCTATGCATGTCCCCATGCATGCGCAGCTTTGCGCCTCAGCATATTGTCGATGCAAAATTCGCAAAAAAAATCGAAACTAACAAGAAAAAGCATGACATTTAAGCCTTGCCGCCTTTTTTTCGCCCCGTCAGCCTTGCAAAAGCCGCCTGTCCGCACGCCATGCGCCATTCTCTGCCCACATGCCCCTCGCCCTTACCTGCCGCCTGGAACATGCGACACACTCTTCGCGCACGACACATTTTATATCGTTTTGGAAACATTTTCCTCTTTTATGTTTGAGATGTAAAAAAAAACATCTATCTTTGCAAACGTTTTTGTTGTCTCCATAAGGCATGCGGATGGCAAGAAAGCCACCGTGTGATTAAGGGACAAACTGTAGGGAGGCAGATAACTGAATTAACAATTTTTTAATCGATACAAATAGACATGAAGACAGAAAGAAGCTTGCAGTTGGGCGTGCTATTGGTAGACATGGTTCTGCTCACAGCATTCATCACAGTATTTTTCAAGATTATGCTGATGCTGTATCCTGACTCAATAAACGGCATCGTAAGTCTCCCATGGCTGATTGTGACATACGTGACAAGCTTTGTGTTCAGTTTCCTGCTGCTGCCATCTGTAGCCCAATACAGGCACTCTAAATGGGAGGACATCGTGAAGAGAGCGCTCGACACCAGCTTCGTCATGCTGCTCTTCGTGTCGCTCATCACCATCTTCACCAGGCCAGAGCACCACTACCCGCGCACGTTCTATTGCAGTTCGATAGTGTGCTACGCTGTGTTCCTGACCATCGAGAGATGCTGCCTCAAGTACATGTTCAATCATCTGAGGTCCAACAAGCGCAACCAGAAGAACATTGTCTTCCTCGGCGACGAGCCTATGGTGACACAGCTGATGAGCTACATGCGCACTCCTTCTTTCGGTTACGACATCAAGGGAATATTCTACGATGGCACGTCGGAAGACAAGGAGCTGGAAGCCATCAAACTCGGAGAGAGGAAGGACCTGCTGACGTGGCTCACAAAGCATCCCGACGTGAACGAGCTGTATGGCTACATCCCTAAAGAGAGGCAGGAGGCGATAAACATCCTCGCAAAGTTTTGCGACAACCACCTCATCCGCTTCTACTACCTGCCGGCAGTGGATGTCTTCAGAGGCAACACGACCGTGTCGTACCTGGGCGACACACCTATCATAGCCAGACGTGAGGAGCCGCTGCTCGACCCGACCAACAGGTTCATCAAGCGCACGTTCGACATCGTGTTCTCATCACTGGTGCTGTGCACTATATTCCCCATCGTATGGGTCATCGTGGCCATTGCCATAAAGATACAGTCGCCAGGCCCAGTGTTCTTCAAGCAAGACCGCACCGGACTGGACGGCAAGACATTCAAGTGCTACAAGTTCCGCTCCATGAAGGTAAACAAAGACTCGGACAAGGTGCAGGCCACAAAAGACGACCCGCGCAAGTTCCCGTTTGGCAACCTGATGCGCAAGACCAACATAGACGAGCTGCCGCAGTTCATCAACGTGTTCAAGGGAGACATGTCGGTGGTAGGCCCACGCCCGCACATGCTCAAGCACACAGAGGAGTACTCCACTCTCATCAACCGCTTCATGCTACGCCATCTTGCCAAGCCTGGCATCACCGGACTGGCGCAGGTCAGCGGATTCAGAGGAGAGACACACTACATCGACCAGATGGAGGGACGAGTGAAGATGGACATCAAGTATATCGAGAACTGGTCTTTCTGGCTGGACATAAAGATCATCATCATGACGGTCACCAACATGCTGGGCAAGGAGAAGGGCAACGCCTACTAAGGCCACAGCTGGCCAGCAAG
Organism: uncultured Bacteroidaceae bacterium; assembly: GCA_934271655.1. Lineage (GTDB taxonomy): Bacteria > Bacteroidota > Bacteroidia > Bacteroidales > Bacteroidaceae > Minthosoma. The sequence continues at coordinate 49,044 of CAKQRW010000008.1, forward strand.
GCCCACAGGCCACTGGCACACACAGACGAGAACAAACACGTGAGCCAGCGCACCATACATGGAACCATGCGCTGGCACACATTATTATATACAACAGCAACATTATACATACAAAAATAAACAAAGACAACACTATTCAAAACAAATGGCATTCTTAGATATATTCAAGAAGAAAAAGACGGAGAATGTGGGTGGCATGGAAGATTTCATGACACTCATACGTGTTTATTTCCAGAGCGTGCTGGCAGCCAACCTCGGCATTTCCAACATTGCCGCACTGCCCGACCTGCTCACATTCAAGAGGACACTCCATGTGCCGACACTCAACAACAAGCTTGGACTGGGCGAGAGGAAAGCCTGCAAGAAGATGCTGCAAGACCTGTATGGCATCAGCGACTCGTTCTTCAAAGAGATAGACCAGAGCATCAAGAAAGGATGCCGCAACCAGAATGAGGTGCAGCGCTATCTGTATCTCTTCCAGGGCTACAGCCAAGACCTGATGATGCTGCTCGGCAACATGCTCAAATGGAAGTTCCGCATACCGGCATTCATGAAGAAGATGATGCGCAAAGTGACAGACAGCGCTGTGCATGACATCCTCACCAAGGCCACATGGGCCGACGCAGGAGAGTTCAAGACAGCACTCTCCATCAGAAAATCACAGCAGATGCTGGGATTCAGCGAGGCGTGGGCGCAGGAGTATGTCTACAACCTCATCACTCTGGCAAAGAAAGAGCCAAACCCTTCTCAGGAGGAGATGGCAAAAGCCGAAGCTAAGATGAAGAAATAGCTCCCTCACAAGCGCAAGCTTACAAGAAACAGACATGAGGCCGACCTTTTTCAACCGCTGCATTATCTTTTTTTGCACGAATAGTTGGCCGATTCAATCTTTTTAAGTAATTTTGCAAAAGATTGTTGTACACCTCATTGTTAAACACACGCGATAAAGGACACAAGACATGACATCTGAAGAAAGACAGACGATGAAAAAGTTTGAGGCGAAGATAAGGAACGTCCTCGCCCAGTATCGTGTGCTCAAACAAGAGAACTCAGACCTGTACACTGAGCTCGAACTCAAGGATGAGGAAATAAAGCAGCTGAAGGACCAACTGGCTCAAAGCAAGAATGAGTACAACAACCTGAAATTGGCCAAGATTATTGAAGTCAGCGACTCCGACCTCAAGGAGTCCAAGAACAAGATATCAAAGCTGGTTCGCGAAATCAACAAGTGCATCAACCTTCTGTCAGGTGGAGAAATGGCGGAGGAAAGTCCCGAACAGGCCTGACAGCCACTAACGGCAAGACACAAGACGCGCATGAAGGCAGCTATGGGCAGACGCCATGAGGCAGCCACGCCATAAAAAGGCAAGGCAGCTAAGCAAAAAGGCAAGGCGACATGCCATAAAGAAAAGCATGCCCCGCAACATGCAAAGGCTGCGTCACACGGCTTTTTCCAAAAAGCCTACATGCCACAGACAGATAAAAGAGTACAAGAGACATGGCAAAGAAACTAAATATCAACGTGACCATCGAGGACATACAGCTCCCGCTGCAGGTGGCAACACCCGAGGAGGAGAAGGTGTACCGTGATGCCGCGTCCAACATTCAGAGACGAGTGCAGAGGTTGCGCGACGCATACCCTAATTTGCCAAGTGACAAGTACTATTACGTGATGGCCATGCTCAACACGGCGGTAGAAGCTGTCAAAGCTGCCGACCGGATAGACACGCAGCCATACGTGGAGATGATACACGACCTTGAAGAGGAAATGAACTCGCTCGGCATCAAGTAAGCACAGCCATATGTGTCTGCCGCAATGACTGACAAGCAGATACAAGCACGGCACACATGGCAAGAAAGACTCATGATGCACTTATCTACCATCAATATTTCACGGCACAATTATCAGATCATCCGCATGCGGCACACCCACGCTGCCTGTGGAGAGGATGAGCAGTGTGTAATATTCAATTAAGTATAACCTAATAACAATAAAACAACAAGAAATGGATATGACATCTATATTTGTCGCCATCGGATGCCTGATACTGGGAGGCGTAATAGGATTCTCCCTCTTCCGCTACATCATCAAGCAGAAATACAACCAGGTCATCACAGAGGCGCAACTTGAAGCAGAACGCATCAAGGAGAAGAAAGAACTGGAGATGAAGGAGAAGTTCCTCAACAGAAAAGCTGAGATAGACAAGGAAGCCAACCAGCGCAACCAGAAGCTGCAGGCTGCTGAGAACAAGCTCAAGCAGAAGGAACAGAACCTGAACCAGCAGAATGATGAGCTCCAGAAGAAGAACCGCGACCTCGACTCTCAGAAGGATCGCCTCAACAAGCAGAAGGACAAGCTCGACTCGCTCATAGAGGAGCAGCGCTCTAAGCTGGAGACTATCTCAGGACTCACATCCGACGAGGCGCGCGACACACTCATAGAGTCGCTGAAGGACGAGGCTAAGACACAGGCGCAGCAGTATATCAACGAGATTATCGACGACGCCAAGATGACTGCCACAAAGGAGGCAAAGAAGATTGTCATACAGTCTATCCAGAGAGTGGCCACAGAGACAGCGGTAGAAAACTCCGTGAGCGTGTTCCACATCGACTCTGACGAGGTGAAGGGACGTGTCATCGGACGCGAGGGACGCAACATCCGCGCGCTGGAGGCTGCCACTGGCACAGAGATAGTAGTGGACGACACACCTGAGGCTATCGTCATCAGCGCCTTTGACCCTGTGCGCCGCGAGATATGCCGACTCGCTCTCCACCAGCTCGTGGCAGACGGACGCATACACCCGGCACGCATCGAAGAGGTTGTGGCGAAGGTGAAGAAGCAGGTAGAGGAAGAAATCATCGAGACTGGTAAGCGCACCACTATCGACCTCGGCATCCACGGACTGCATCCAGAACTCATACGCATCGTGGGAAAGATGAAATACCGCTCGTCATACGGACAGAACCTCTTGCAGCACGCACGCGAGACAGCCAACCTCTGTGCGGTGATGGCAGCCGAACTGGGTCTGAACCCAAAGAAGGCCAGACGTGCAGGCTTGCTTCACGACATAGGCAAGGTGCCAGACGAGCAGCTTGAGATTCCACACGCTCTCTACGGAGCGCAGATAGCAGAGAAATATAAGGAGAAGCCAGACATCTGCAACGCCATAGGCGCTCACCACGACGAGATGGAGATGACTACACTGCTCGCTCCTATCGTGCAGGTGTGTGACGCTATCAGTGGAGCGCGCCCAGGAGCACGCCGCGAGATTGTAGAGGCTTACATCAAGCGTCTCAACGATCTGGAGAATCTGGCGTCAAGCTATCCTGGCGTGACAAAGACATACGCCATCCAGGCCGGACGCGAACTGAGAGTGATTGTCGGCGCAGACAAGATTTCAGACAAGGAGATTGACACTCTGAGCGCAGACATTGCCAAGAAAATCCAGGATGAGATGACTTATCCAGGACAGGTCAAGATCACTGTCATACGCGAGACACGCGCTGTGGCATTTGCAAAGTGATGCAAATGAGATACATGGCGTGTCTATAAGAGACATGGCATACGCACAGCCTCAAGAGTCTGGAATGATGGACTCGCGGGGCATTGACCAAGGTACTTCATAACGAAAGCTACTATATAACTACAGCTACTATGAGAACCGCACATATCCTATTATTAGGACTCATTTCATCTACAGCCTTTGCTCAGGACAATGTCCTGGGCAAAGGCTTTTCGTATCATGCCACCACAGAAGCCATCGTCTCCGAAGGCGACCATGCTCCCTTCTGGCTCACAGCCAACAGGTATGGGCTGGCTTCTGTGGAGCACAACTCGTCTTTCATCACGGCTGGCATGGCTAAGGACGCTCTTGGAGATAATGGAAAAGACTGGAACTGGGGCATGGGAGCCGACTTTGTCATTGCGTCGGACCATACAAGCACATTCTTCATCCAGCAACTCTATGCCGATGTGAGATGCAAGGCTGGCTTGCTCACCATCGGGCAGAAGGAGCAACCTATGCAATTGAAGAACACAGTCCTGAGCAGCGGTTCACAGACTCTGGGGACTAATGCGCGTCCCTACCCTGAGGTACGCCTCTCGCTGCCCCACTACTGGGACATACCTGGCACTCACGGCTTTCTCGGAGTGAAAGGCCATGTGGCGTTTGGAATGTACACAGACAACGGATTCCAGCGTGACTTCACCCATGAAATGCATTCATACAATCAAGATGTCCTGATGCACACCAAGGCTGGCTACCTGCGATTTGGCAAGGAAGAGAGGGCTTTCAACGTGGAAGCAGGACTGGAGATGGCATCGCAGTTTGGATGCACGCACTACGAGAAGACTGCTGACGGATGGTCTAAGATAAAAAGCGGACGCGGACTGTCTGCCTTCTGGCATGCCTTCATCGGAGGAGGGGCTGATGCTACCGACGGAGCCATACAAAACAATGAGGGCAACATGCTTGGCAGCTGGGTGCTGCGTCTCAACTACAAAGCTCCAGCGGCCGACTTCGGTCTTTACGCCGACCACTTCTTTGAAGACCACTCGGCCATGTTCCTGCTCGACTACAACGGCTATGCCTATGAAGGAGGAACTATGAAGAAGAAAGACAGCCGCTTCATCATGTACCCGCTCAAGGATATCATGCTCGGAGCGGATGTCCACTTCAAGCGCTGCCACTGGATAGAAGACTGCGTGGTGGAATATATATACACCAGATACCAAAGCGGACCTGTGTATAATGACCGCACGCCTGAACTGCCATCACACATCGGCGGCATAGACAACTATTACAACAACGCCATCGAGCCAGGATGGCAGCACTGGGGGCAAACGCTCGGCAATCCTCTCTACACATCTCCCATATACAACAAGAACGGACGGCTTGTGTTCATGAGCAACCGCTTCACAGCATGGCATGCAGGCTTCAGCGGACACCCATTGCCCGAACTGGACTACAGAGTCAGGGCCTCATGGCAAGAAAGCCTCGGCACGTACGACGAGCCGTTCCGCAATCCGAAGCGTAATGTGAGCATCAGCGCTGAAGTCAACTACAGCATTGACCGCTGGTGCAAGGGCCTAAGCCTTGGCGCTGCTTTCGGAATGGACAGGGGCAACCTGCTTGGCAACTCCACTGGGGGAAGGCTTGCACTTAGCTACAAACTTTGACTATACACAATATTTATGAAGAAGCTATTCTACATGACCATAATAGCAGTGCTCATCACAGCCTGCGACATAGACAACGCCGGCAACGGAGGCATATATGGCAACTGGCAACTGCAACAGGTGGACACGCTTGCATCTGGAGGCATGCGCGACATGTCGAAGAGCTGCATCTACTGGGCCTTCGAGAGCGATGTGATGCAGATAAGACGCATCGACGGTAACAACATAAAGATGATGTTCACATACAAAGCCGCAGGCGACAGCATCACCGTGCGCAATCCGCTGCTTGTCCGCACCAAGGATGAGCTCATAGCCGTGGAGGACAAAAAGACACTGGAGGAGTATTGCATGACTGGCCTTACGGACATTTTCCACATAATAAGGAAAAAAAATAATACGCTGATTCTGGAAAACAGCGCATACAGGATGACATTCAGAAAATACTGATTTTATTGAAATAAGCGGCCAAGCACAGCGAACAGTTGCCATACGCCAGACGTATGGCAACTGTTCGCTTTTATATAGAGTCCTTATATTTTTAAGGCCAACACACAATAATAAAGTTTTCTTTACGTTTTATATAAAGGAAAGGCCTTAAACATTACCAGCCTGTTCACTTTTTCTGCAAATAAAACATCAATTATAATCATGATAATTAACTATACATATATCATAATAGCCTTCGCTGCGAGTATGGTCTTTTCTCTTGCTCTCACACCTCTTGTGATAAAAATATGCAATACCAAGGGACTCTATGACGAACCTAACGCGCGCAAAGTGCACAAACAAGCCATACCTCGTCTCGGCGGCACGCTTTTCCTGCCGTCACTTGGATTCGGCGTTGCCATTGCCTCGGCGGTCATGTGCTGTGAAAGAAAAGAGGAACTGACACTCAACGCCTCATCACTCATTATCCTGGCAGGCGCGTTTCTCATATATATGATAGGCATACTTGATGACCTCAAAGGCATGAAAGCCACACACAAGTTTGCCATACAGACTGTGGCCGCCATGCTCTTCCCGCTATGCAACCTGATGATAAATAATCTGCATGGAATATTCGGACTATACGAGATACCTATATGGGCAAGCTACCCTCTCACCGTGTTCGTCATCTTGCTCATCGTAAACGCCATGAACCTGATAGACGGAATAGACGGCCTTGCGTCAAGCCTGTCCATCATCATACTGACTGTATACTCATACCTCTATGGCTCTCTTGGCCTCGAACTCTTCAGCCTCATCAGCATCAGTCTGGCAGGAGCCGTAAGCGCATTTTTCATATACAATGTCTTTGGCAAAGTGGGAAAGCTCAAGATTTTTATGGGAGACTCTGGCAGCCTTGTGCTTGGGTATGTCATAGCCTACCTTGCCATAAAATTTCAGATGGACAACGAGAATGGCGGACTTCCTTTCCGTGAGGAGTCGCTGCTCACGTCTTTTTCCCTGGTCTTCATCCCATGCGTGGACGTGATACGCGTGGCGCTGCAGCGAAAGTTCAATGGCAAAAGGATGTTCGACCCTGACAAGACACACCTGCATCACTGCATCATGGCCACGGGACTGGACATGCACCAGACGCTATTGGTCATCATCGTGTTCTTTGCAGCCATCTGCTCCATCAACTACGGACTCTACATCGGCGGTCTATCAACGGCCCTAATAATCATCATTGATTTCGTAATATACGGCATATTTATCGGAGCTGTCAATTTCTTCAAGATTCAGAAAGAATAAAGAGACTTTTGCAATAGCGTGAAGACACATGCTACATTTTACATGTGTGTTAAGACACATGCAAGAGAGCGTGAAGACACATACAAGAGAGCGTGAAGACACATGCAAGAGAGCGTGAAGACACATGCAAGAGAGCGTGAAGACACATACAAATAGTATAAGTATACGTCTATAATTATCGCTGTCTGATAAAAACATCAAGCTGATATATAAAATAGTAAGGGCTGAATTCCTTGTTAGGAATTCAGCCCTTTTATTCAACTTTATTTATGCCACTTGCATAGGCAGCGCATCATCCCTATCCAAGAATGAAGATGAACAGCTGTATGGCCACCACTCGCAGGAACATGGCAAACGGGAACACTGCCGAATAGCCCACAGAAGGGGAATCGGCCGACGTCAAGTCGCGAGCATAAGCCAGAGCTGGAGGATTGGTGTTGATGCCGGCCAGCATACCCAGCAAGGTGTAGAAATTCAATTTGAGTATGTACCGTCCTATCAGTCCGCACAATATTGTAGGCAGGATAGTTATTACAGCTCCCCATGCCAACCAGTGCATGCCCTGCTGTGTCAACACGATGCTGAAGAAATCCTTGCCTGAACTTAGTCCGACGCAAGCAAGGAACAAGCACAAGCCTATCTCACGCAACATGAGATTGGCAGATATAGTGTTATAAGTCACCAGATGATATTTAGGACCCAGATAGCCTATGAGAATGGCAATGACGAGCGGGCCGCCTGTAAGTCCAAGACGCAGCGACTGCGAGATGCCTGGGAAGAAGAACGGCACATTGGCAAGCACACAGCCCAAAGCTATGCCAAGGAAAATCGGCAGGGTGTTTGGGTCATTGAGCTTGCGGCTTTGGTTGCCCACCTTGCGCTCCACCTGAGCCAGCCCGACCTCGGTGCCAACCACCGTGATGCGGTCGCCCACCTGCAAGCGGAGTGATGATGATGGGATAAGCTCTATGCCAGAGCGCATCACGCGGGTGACATTGACTCCATAGTTAGTACGCGGACTGAGTTCTCCGATAGTCTTGCCGTTCACGCTGTTGCGCGTGACAAGCATCTGGCGAGCCACAAGCGAGTTGTCATGCTCATCCCAGTCCACATCCACAGGCTGACCAACAAAAGCGGTTATCGCCTCCACATCTGTAGGAGCCGCAACTATATGCAACAAGTCGCCTACATGCACCACTGTGGAACCGTCCACAACAGCATCAGACTCCTCATCCTTCTCTCCCTTCATGCGGGAGATGACATACTCGCGCTTCACAAGCTTCTTCATCTCCTTGACAGTAAGGCCGTCAAAGCTTGCATTGTCTACACGCACCGTGAACGGGCGCACAGTCATCTTCTCAAGATGTCCCAGTCCCTTATGAGCCTCAACATTCTCATGTGCCTTGTTTATGCGCATCAAGTACTGCAAGGCCAGGCACGAGAACATCAGTCCGAGCACACCCACTGGATAAGACACAGCGTATCCCATCAGGATGGAAGACTCGTCGATGCCACGCAAGTCGCTGTAGGCCTGCTGTGCGGCACCGAGCGCTGGCGTATTGGTCACAGCGCCAGAGAGGATGCCCGCCATGGTCGGCACATCAGTGTCTGTCAGCATCAGCAGCACAACAGCTATAAGCACACTAAGCAGCACGCTGAAGAGCGCCATGAAGTTGAGCGCCAGTCCACCTTTGCTGAACGAGGTGAAGAAGCCAGGGCCTATCTGCAAACCAACTGAGTAGACAAACAATATGAGGCCAAACTCCTTCATGAAATGAAGAAGATGCACGTCAAGGTTGAGAGAGAAGTGGGCAAAGATGATGCCGATGAACAGTATCCACGTCAATCCGAGCGACATGCCCTTCACCTTTATGCGTCCCAGCACGAGCCCAAGAGTGATGACCATAGCAAGTATCATGACAGAATGGGCCACACCACCTCCCCACAGTCCGGGAAAGCCCTCAAACAGGTTCTTTAATAGTTCCATATTACAATGATTTTTTGATATAGCTTTATTTGATTACTATTCTCGAATCCTTTTCACGCCTTTTCATTCCAAGACCTTCTCCGCCACGGCAGAGTTGTTTTCCTTTCTTCTCTTCAGCAAGAGTGTCCACAGCTTGCGCTCTCTCGCAGGCATCATCATGCGGCGCACAAAGATGTTTGGTATAGCCACGCCAAGTGCTATGCACAGGATGATGAGCGAAGCGCGTATGCCATTATGCATAGCCACGGTAACCTCACCCACTACTCCGTGCATGTCGATGATGGCAAAGAGGGCGCGATACATCAGCACACCAGGAATCATAGGGATGACGCTCGGTATGCTGAGGCAATGGTGAGGCGTGTGGAACCAGTGCATGGCCTCTGTGCAGATGATGCTGACAAGGGCTGAACCGACAAACGAGCCAATGATGACACCGAGGTCGAGACCTATGTTGCCATTGCTCGGGCCAAGGTTGACAATGTTGCGCGTGCACACAGCTATGATGCCTCCTACAGCCACCACCCACAGCAGGCGGCGCGGAATGTTGAATATCATGGAGAAGCCCATGGCTGAAATGGCTGCAGCCAGAGAGAACTCCCAGTATTCGTGATGAGGTGTCATGGTAAGGTCGCGCACAAAATTATCGATGCCGCTCACCTCTATGGCGAAAGCTATGCCAAAAGCCATAGACAGCACCATGATAAGCGTGTTGATGGCACGCGTGAGTCCTATCTGGGTGTAGCCCGTAAGCATGTCGCTCACAAAGTTAATCAGCGGCACTCCTGGCACAATGAACAGGGCGCATGCCATCAGCGGATGCCACGGAGTGGAGCTCCCCATAAAGTTGTACAGGCCGAACAGCCATGCTATTATTGTTGACACAAATGCTGCTATAGAAATATTCACATATGCGTTGCTTCCTTTTTCATTTAGAAACATACGAAGGCGGAAGCCTATGATGGCTGCTATAGATGCATAGAGGAAAGCTGCCCAGTCGCAGCCAAACTGCACACAGAATCCACCACACGCAAATCCGCCGCCTATGGCCACTTGCCACGGTGTGTAGTTGCGCGGACGGTTGGCAATCTCTTCCAGAGCCGCCTCATACTGGTCCAAAGTGTAGTTTTCCCTTATGGCTCGCCATGACAACTTGCTTATGTAGCTGATGGCCGTCATGTTGATGCCATGCTTTGAGCAGCGGCGAAAGCGTGTATATGACTGGTCGTCATCGCTATAGTTCACCATGAGAAGGTTAAGATTGACATATATCTGCAGTTTTTGGTCTGAGAGACCAAGATAAGCGGCGGTCCGCTTCATGTTGCGCATTATGCGTGGGGTGTCTGCGGCACTCTCAAGCAAGAGACATCCTGTGCGCAGCAACAAGTCAAGTTTGCGGTGCACACTGTGCGACGATATTGTATCGTTGTCCATTTCTTTCATTTGAATATTGTGTATGTTATCCTTATTTTAGCTTGCAAAGGTATTGCTATTTCCGCACACAGGAAATCGTTGGTTATTGATATTTTCAATAGGCAATGCCATATTTCAACATGCCGATAAACGCTTTTCGGTTTTTTTTTGTTAATTTTGCATGTCCTTACTCCTTCACTGCAAACACACGACATGCAATACAAGGACATATAATATATACATTATTATATACATTTCAATTTATATACATTTTCATCACACACAGCCTCAGCTACAATGGAACTACGAAATCTCAGAGCTTTTGCTACAGCAGCCAGATTGCTCAATTTCACAGAAGCGGCCAAGGAGATGTGCATAACGCAGAGCACATTCTCACAGACAATAAAGCAACTGGAGGACGAGACTGGCTACGCCCTTTTCTTCCGCAACTCGCACGAAGTGCAGCTCACCGAAGCTGGCGCCGAGCTTCTGCCATACGCTGAAAGCGCCATCCATGCGGCCGACGACTGCAGCCACCGCATGGAAGACCTGCGCAACCTGCGTTGCGGCCAACTCTCTATAGGCATCACCCACTCTTTCAACCAGGTGCTGCATGAGACACTAAAGGAATACATGAGGCTCTATCCCGGCATCAGCCTCAACATCGTCTACAAGCCCATGACTGAGCTTATCGAATGCCTGCAACGCCGTGAGCTGGACTTTGTGCTGTCTTACCGTCCGGCTGAGCGATTGCCGGGGCTGGAGTCGCATATACTCTTTGAGGACCATCTCTCTGTGATAGTCAAGGCAGACCACCCTCTCGCCATGCGCAAGAGCGTCACGCTCAACGACCTCGCCATGTTTCCGGCAGCCTTGCCGGCCAAGGGGCTGCAAGCCCGCAATGTGCTAGACCACATACTGTCCGACAGCAACATCTCACTCAACGTGCGCCTGGAGATGAACGAGGTCACCCCTCTGCTCCGCCTTGTGCGCAACATCAATATCTTCACCGTACTCTCGTCATCTGCCACAGAAGACATACCCGACCTCAAGGCCATTCCGATAGACCACCCTGACTGCAACATGGAAGGCTCGGTAATAGCTGTCAAAGACCGCTATGTGAAGACTGCCTCCAAAGAGTTCATACGCATACTCAGCGAGACTTCACTTGTGAAGAAGCGTATCAATGAATGGCTGAAATAATGCCATGCATCACGTGTGCGCCACGACATGACACTTACATATACCTTTCGAACATGGCGGCATAAGCATCCACCTTCTTGGAGAAAGCCAGCGGATAGGCGCGTGACGAACTCGGCAGTCTGTACAGTTCCAAGCCTGGCTCCAGCTCAACATGAGCATTGACCTTTGGGACTGCACCCAAGCCATAATAACGGCACACGGTCTCAGCAGCCTTCTCACCAGTAGCCACAACAGCCCTTAGCTGCGGCAGTCTGGCGACAAGGGCTCTTACATCTGTCGGCTCCACCACTTCCAGAAATTTGTCAGAGGCATTATCCTTCAAGCGCCTCACAGCAGAAGCCGTATCGAAAAAAGCTATTCCACGCAAGGCGCAATGCTCCACTATGCGTCCTGTCATAAAGCGACGGTTCGCTTGGTCCACAAAATAATCCTTGTCTCCATAGAAGACCATGCCCTCTATGCGCCAATGGTCATTGATGAAATTGGGGTAATAAAAGTCCATGCACCACCGCTTGCGCTGCGGCGGAAAACTGCCCAAGAACAGCACCTTTGCGTTCTCAGGCAAAAAAGGCAGCAACGGATGGCGCTCCACACCATCCGCGCTGCATTCAATATTCTTTATGTTCAGATAACAGCTTTCATTGTCCATCATATCCTTCATGTAAGTAAATGCTCATAATTATTTACGTCACTTTATCGTTATTTCCTTGATGAAAGGCTCATCAAAACCTTCTACATTCACAATCACCTTGGCCTGTCCGCGCTGGGAAGTAGACTGGATGCGAATGAGTCCCTCACCGAAATATGTGTTGAGCTCAGTGGTGCGCCACGACACATCACGCCTCATGTCACCAGTCTCCACGCCCAACAGACGTATTGGCCCTTCCACCAACACACGAAATCTCTTGGGCTGCATCTGCTGCACCCTGCCCATGTTATCCACAAGAGCGAGGCGTATGTGCGACACGGTGTTTCTGTTCTCCCGCACCGAATAGTCGGGCAGCACAGTCTGAAGCGTCGTGTGGTCGGCATCAAGGCGGACATCAGCCACTGGGCCATGGTTGACCAGAGAGTCACGCATCACTTCCTTGCCTCCCCTATATCCCACAGCGAGCACCTTACCCTGGCGCGCCGGCAGCTGAATTGTGATGCAATGGTCTGGATAGTCAGCCGTCACACGCGGCTTGAGCGGCAGCTGCGGATTGCTCCACATAGGGAAATAGAACTGCACCGAATCACATGTGGTGTAACATCTCACCTCCACACAGCGCGAGTCGGTATAAGGCAAGTCCCAAGTGTCTGCCATAGGAGGATATTGCCAATGGTCTGTTCCCATGGCCTGGTCAAAACAGTTATCCCTCACCACCAGCTTGAGATAATCATTGTCAGGATTCCATGCTGGATGATAGAACGCAGCCTGAGGCCGCTCCTTCAACGTCATGTCAAAAGGACATGAGCACCACCCCTTGGCTGGCCATGGGGACGATTCGCCAAGATAATCCACTCCTGCCCACACATAAGAGCCTGCGATGAACGGATTTTCTTCTACAAAGTGCCATGGATTCTTCTCCACAAAGTCACGCACCACATTCTCACGCAAGCCCGAGTAATACACAAAGGCTTCTGAAACAAACATCTTGCGCTGTGAATGGCGCTTATGGTCCGCTATCATGCGAGGCTCCAAATAGTTGTAGCCAACCAGGTCGGTGACCTCTCCAAATTTATCCTCAAAGCCCTGTTGGCATGCCACCATCGTAGGGCGTGTGGGGTCAATGCGCTTCACTATGCCATTAAGCTCCTTAGCTCTCTCCACGCCTGTGTCGTCCTTGTTCCATGCCTCACTCAGCTCGTTGCCTATGCTCCATACTATGACAGAAGGATGGTTGCGGTCACGCATGACCATGTCTGCAATGTCCTTACGAGCGTTCTCCTCATAGAAAGGCTCATAATATCCCGATTTCCACTTGTCGAAAGCCTCGTCTATGACAAGCAGACCGATAGAGTCGCATATGTCAAGAAACTCTGGCGACGGCGGATTGTGGGAGCAACGCACAGAGTTGCAGCCTATCTCTTTAAGAGCCCTCAATCGGCGCAGCCACACCTCATCTGGCACAGCTACACCCAGACTGCCCGCATCCTGATGCAGGCACATGCCCTTGAGCTTCATGTTATGTCCATTCAGATAAAATCCTGTGTCAGCATCGAATCGGACATCACGAAAGCCAAAAGGTGTCTTTACCTCATCTGAAACTTTTCCACGGCTGTTGCGCACGCAGGTGACAAGCGTGTACATCACAGGAGTGTCCACACTCCACAGCTGCGGTTTCTTCACAAGCAGCTCCACTGTCTCTCCCTGGCGATGCACTATGGAAGCCACACTCTTGCCATTATTGTCAATGACCGTATGCTGTATGCTGCAATTGGCATCACCCTCCACATCGGCCTGCACACGCACCGTGCCATCGGCTGATGCGCTGACTGCTATGCCATGTTCCTTGACATGGACCTTGCCTACACTCTGCAGCCACACATGGCGGTATATGCCCGAACCTGTATACCAGCGCGACTGCTCTTCACGGTCCACATGCACCACCAGGCGATTTTCCGCTTTGTTTTTCAGCCAATGTGTAATGTCGAAAGAGAAACCTGTGTAGCCATACATATGGTGTCCGAGCCTATGGCCATTGAGCCACACTGTAGCACGATGGTAGACTCCGTCAAATATGACACTTACTGACTCGCCATTGGAAATGCGCCTTGCCAATTCGGACGGTAGGGTAAAATCTTTCACATATATGCCTTGACCGCCTGGCAAATATCCTGCCGAACCACCGACCTTGGGATCAAATGGAAGCTCAACGCTCCAGTCATGCGGTATGGACACACTCCGCAACGCTTTATCTGAGCGAGAAGCATCTGGCTGGGAGCGAGTCACTTCGCTGGCTGTCACCTGCGCCTGTTCTGGCTCGGTGTCATCAGTTACCTTCGTTTTCTTGCCTACCGCAACATTCTCTACGAGACTTGGCTCAGCCACTCCAAGTGTCTTGAGAACCGTCACAGCCTCATTACGGTCTGAACAGAGACGAAACATCCATCCCTGGTCGAACGTCATCTTCACTCGCTTCTTCGTCGGTGCTGACCAAGCCACCGATATGAACACCAGGAGCGAAAAGGCTAAAGTTGAGAGTCTCTTAGTCATTCTGAGTACATATAATAAGTTTATTTTCCGTATTGCTTCATTTACATTATCAGAGTCACAGGAACTAGCTAACATGTGTGGCACAAAGTTACAACTTTTCCTTTTCACTTCATTTCTTTTTACGGAAAAATCCTTTTCATATCACTAATGTTCTTATTCTCATTACCACATCAATGGACTATATACAGTTTTTTTTGAGCTGCAATATCACAAAAAGCGCTTGCACATAACGTTTCATACACATTTATTTCGTAACTTTGTTGGCAAAGAAACATAACTTTGTTGGCAAAGAAACGTAACTTTGTTGGCAAAGAAACGTAACTTTGTTGGCAAAGAAACATAACTTTGTTGGCAAAGAAACGTAACTTTGTTGGCAAAGAAACATATTATATTCTATAACTACACAAAAGTAATCCACAACATGAAGACCTTAGTCTTACTGGCAGCAATATGCGCTTGTACCCTCACACTTAACGCGCAAGACATCAAGAAATACATTGTGCACAGCAGCGGTTCTATTCTTGGCATGGGCACAGAAAACCGTGCTGTGCTGCTTTCGCCCACAGACCAGTCAGCTCAACCTCTCACACTACAGCAGGATGAAGATGGCAGCTATACAATCTCCACCAATGACGGACAGGGGCTTTTTCTCAGCCTGGGTACGAGCAACGCATGGAGCACATACTTTGTGAGCAGTTCCACCGACCCACGCGCACACTATTACGTAGAGGAAAGCGGCAGATACGTGAAACTGAAAAACAAGTACACCAATGCTTATCTCGGCACCGACGAAAGCACATATGGGGCATACGTCTATTCCGACAAGAACGGCTCTGACATGAAACATCTATGGCAGATAAGCGACACACCTATTGTGGAACAGACTGTGGACACAGTAACATATTCTGTATTTCCTGAAGCCAAGAGGCAAATCATGGAAGGATGGGGGGTGAGCCTATGCTGGTGGGCCAACATGTGCGGCAGATGGAGCGAAAAGGACATTGACAAGCTCATCGACTGGATGGTAAGTCCTGAAGGACTCAACTGGAATGTGTTCAGATACAACATTGGCGGAGGTGACGATCCCGACTGGACGAATTGCTATGCGCATCACATGGGTAACGGCAAGGGACTGCGCGCTGAGATGGAAGGCTTTCAGGACGAGCGCAACGGCGTGTTCCACTGGGAACGCGACGCAGCCCAACGGAAGGTCATGCTGAAGATAAAAGAGAAAAGACCCGATGCCATCTTTGAGGCTTTCTCAAACAGCTGCCCGTGGTGGATGACAGAGAGCGGATGCTGCGCAGGCAATGCTGACGGCGGCAAGGACAATCTCAAACCAGAATATTATGAAGATTTCGCCAACTATCTCGTAGAGGTGTGCAAGCACTATAAGGAGACATATGGCATTGTCTTCAGGACACTTGAGCCATTCAACGAGCCTATGACCAATTATTGGTACAAAGCAGGCGGACAGGAAGGATGCCACTTCGACATTGCCAGTCAAGCGAATTTCGTGAAAGTGCTGAAGCCTATTCTCGACAAAAGCGGCCTTACCACAGTCATAAGCTGCGCTGACGAGACAAATATCGGACAGGCTGTGGCAGGAATGGAATATTTCATGAACAGCGGAGACGCACAGCTTGTGGGACAATGGAACTCCCACACCTACTCTGCCAGCAACAGGTCACGCAGCCAGTTTGGATCTCTTGCACGCGCTGAAGGCAAGACTGTATGGATGAGCGAGACTGGCTCTGGAGGTTCTGGCATAAGCGGAAACCTCAGCATGGCACAACGCCTGATTGACGATGTGAGATACATTGCCCCGCAAGCATGGGTGGACTGGCAGTATATGGAAGAGGCCAACGACCAGTGGTGCTTGGTGAGGGGCAGCTTTGCCGATGCCACATACAGCAGAGTCAAGAACTACTACGTGCGCCAGCAAGTGACACGCTTTATCAAGCAAGGCTACAGCATCGTGCACAGCAGCGACAGCCACTCTTTGGCTGCCATAAGTCCAGACGGGAAAGAACTGGCAATAGTCCTGCTCAATGCCGATGCACGCACCGTGCACCGCATCAGCATGCCTATGGCTCACATCACAGGCAACATATCTGCCTGGCGTACAAGTGAGACCGAATCACTCGCCTCTGTCAGCGACTTCAAGTTGACTGGCGACAGCATCATAGATGTGACTCTGCCAGATATGAGCATCACCACTCTTGTGATGCCTATATCGCTCCAGCAGCACTCTACCTCAGACGAACTGCACGACGGCGACACCTACATGATTGTGCCTCAGTCCAACGCCAATGCGGCAGTTGGTGCAGCCAGCAACACACTGGCTATTATGACAGCAGATGCCTCTGACCCATCACAGCTGTGGACTCTGAAGACACAGGAAGATGGTTCTGTACGTCTTGCCAATGGCAATGGATCCATCCCTACATACAGCAATCAATACGGAATGAGCTTTTCTAAGGAAGAGATGGGCAAACAGACTTTCCGTATAGAATATGTAGACGGCATACATGTGAAGATATGCACCGATGACGCTTCAGACAGAGCTTGGGACCTCGAAGGACAGAATACCAACGTTGGCACAAAGGTCGGCGTATGGGACTATGGCACATCTGCAGCAGCTGACCACCGCAACTGGATGATGGTCAAAGTGGCTTCGCATAAGAGTCCTTCCACTGGCATCATAGACACAAACTCCAGCGTCGCATCACAGGAAACGAAGATATTCACACTTTCTGGCATCAACGTCCCTGCACCTCAAGCAGGAATAAACATCATCAAAAAAACAAATGGAAAGAGTGTTAAAGTCGTGACGAGATAGCGGAAAGTGCCTCATTATATAATGCTTTATTATATATTGCTTTATTGGAGTTCTTTCCATAATGCTTTATTGGAGTTCTTTCCATAATGCTTTATTGGAGTTCTTTCCATAATGCTTTATTGGAGTTCTTTCCATAATGCTTTATTGGAGTTATACGACAACAGCATTAGACCCTTCGTCTTATGACAGAACTTATGGTCAAGCAGAATCAGGTTGAGAATCTTTTATTGTCTCGTATCCAATGGACAAAGAACTTTTTCTCATTATAATCCTACTTGACCATAAGTTCTATATTATTACTGACTCCTAACATGCATACCACGAAGTCACGCCACAAACAGCCTATAAACAGCAATATGGACATCAGTAATCATTCACTAACATCCATGCCTATCACATAACAAAATAAAAACAAACCAAAGTCATGCTGATCAAAGACATAATAGACTTTATATTGCCAGCCCATTGCCAAATATGCGGAGGAAGACTCTATGGATCAGAAAAGACAATATGCACAATTTGCATAGGAAACATTGTGCCTACCAACTATCACACAGTCCCACACAATCTCATGGAAAGACTGTTCTGGAATCAGATTCCCATTGACAAAGCAACCGCTTACACACGCTACGACAATGACAGTTCGAGACAAATAGTTATGCTTACCAAGTACATGTCACATCCAGAAGTGGGATACCGTATAGCAGAAATATATGCCAGGACTCTGATGCAAAGTGATTTCTTCGACGGAATAGACGTCATCATACCCGTACCCATATCATGGCAACGGCGACTGCACCGCCACTACAACCAGAGCGAATACATAGCCCGCGCTGTATCCGATGTCACAGGTATACCAATGCGCACAGACATTGTGAAGAAAGCCATACACAACAAGACCCAAACAAAGCTATCGCATGACGAAAGACGAGACAATACACATGGCGTTTACAAACTGCTTAAGCCTGAACACATAAGCGGCAAGCATATCCTGCTGATAGACGATGTGGTGACCACAGGCTCCACCATCATATCTTGCGCAAAAGAACTTATGAAAGCCGACAACGTGATATTCACAATACTCTCTCTCGCTCATGCCACACGCCACATCCACACACAAACTAAGAACGATGAAGCAGACTCTTCTGCCTTCGGATTGCCTTTCTTGAATTAGCCAGGAGATATAGAATCAACAGGCTATGAAACACTTCAGTCTTCGGATTGCCTTTTTTGAAATAGCCCCTATAGCGGGTCAGCGGATTTTCCCGGTTGGCGACTGCTGAAGCTGAATATGTTGTAAATAAGTAGATGCATAAGCCTTTGGACGACGATGCACAAAGTGCAGGATAACGATACACTAACCTTAGAATGAAGATACACTAACCTTAGAATGAAGATATGCAGGCCTTAGGATAAAGATATGCAGGCCTTAGGATAAAGGTATGCAAACCTTAGGATGAGGGATGCGCAAGGCATAGTGTATCACAAGGCCTGAAAAGCAGGGTGAGATACCATGCGCGCCAGGCCATCAATAGTCAATATATGACGAATGTTGCAATGCTCGACCATCAGGCTTTACAGACACAACAGACTGTCTTATGAATCAGGCTCCCCATTGCCGTCACTACATCTGCAATATGTCTTGCTCCCAAAAGGACAAAAGGACAAAAAGGACAAAAGGACAAGTGACATCTCCTTGTATAATTCATCAAAATCACTTATTTTGTATAGTTTTACTATGTTTTGGCATTTTGTCCGTTTGTCCTTTTTGTCCTTTTTGTCCTTTTGTATAAGACTTGTGCATGTCTCGCAACGCCATTTCCCATGCCTTTAGGCTGCACTTTTAGAGTATGTCACAGCATGTAGCGTGTTCAAGGAGAACAGATTCAGCACAAGTTTGACGGTTTGAAAATTTTCAACCTGTACGGCTAAAAGAACCAGCCCAATCAGCCAAATCCGTATTCAGAAAGTGTCCTGGCTGCATCCAGGGCAAGCTGAAAGCCCAATGATCCACACACGGTTCTGGACAAGCGAAGCGACACCATGAGCGGATTGACGTGAGGTAATATAGCCATTGGTTAAGAGATTGGGAGGTATTGGTATCTATAGAATCTGTAGCTACTATAAAATCTGTAGCTACTATAAAATCTGTAGCTACTATAGAATCTGTAGCTGTGTCGCACTTGCCCGAACCGAATGTGCATCTATAAATCTGCAGCTACTATAGAATCTGCAGCCACTATAGCCTCTATGGCCCACTATGAATGAAAACGATAAAAGACTTCTGTTACTCAATGGTCAGACGCTTGACTCTATGGCCAACTATGAATGAAAACGATAAAAGACATAGTTCCAGCCTATATAGTCTCTATAGCTACGATAGCCAGCAAGAGAGCCT
>CAKQRW010000009.1 GCA_934271655.1 uncultured Bacteroidaceae bacterium
GTGACGCTGTCGAAGAGCATTGCCTTTTCGTTTTTATGAATCACTGCATCTGCTTGACAGAAATGGCGTGATGTCCGCTTCATTCCAGCGGACATCACGCCATTGTTCAAGTATGCAGCCGGCAGCAGTCGGCAAATGAGCCCCGACTACTTGGATGCGGCAAAATACGCTCCGCCGTTGACAGCCATGCGCAACTGGTACATGCCTGCATCGTCGAGCGACACGTCCATGGTCTGGCCGTCTGGCAACACTGTCTCCACCTTGCCGTCAGGAAGCATGCGGAAGAGCTCCTGTGTCTTCCCATTGGCACTGACCGACCAGCTGTCATTCTTCTTGTCATACAGGTAATATGACTTCTGGCCATCTGGCGATGTCACCTCATAGCCATTCTTCAGACCCTTGACAGCATACAGGCGTCCGTCCTGTCCCCACACATTCTTCACCTTTCCTGTAGACACATGAAGCGGATTAGACCCTGACCAAAACTCTATGGAGTTGATGACAAGCACATCAGCCAGTCCACACACGGCATAGGCTGGGCTTATAACGATGAAAACAAGTTCGTTGACAAATTTATTGCTCAACTTTTTATTCCAGTTCAACAGGCTGTTGGTAAGGTTAAAGGAACCAATGCATGACTGGAATGACAAAGTGCCAGCCGCAAGCAGCATGACTGCGCACAATAAGTTCTTTTTCATAGGCCAAAGTGTTTTTAGGGGTAAGTAATCTTATTATTCCGCAGGCAGGATGCAACAGCCTGCCGCGCTCAGGTCTCACGTTGTCACGAGCCGCGCCCACACGATTTCATAGGCTGCACCGTGGTTTTCATTATGCCCGTCAAGCTTCACACGAACTCCTCGCCAAGATTGAGTTGGGCATCATTGACGAATTTCCTTATGTTTTTCTGGTCGTCCTTCTTGCATACCACAAGCACATTGCCGTCTTCCACTATCACATAGTCCTCTAGTCCCTGCACCACAGCCACATGTCCGTCTGGCAGTTTGATGAGGCAGTTCTTGCAATCGTACAGAAGTGACTTGGAGTCTATTATAACATTTCCCATGTCAGACTGTGGCAAAGCATCGTGTACAGCTGTCCATGTGCCGAGATCGGCCCAACCGAAATGGCAGAGCATCACATCGACATTGTCCGACTTCTCAAGCACACTCTGCTCCAGGGTCATGTTGGGACACTTGGCAAAGAGCTCAAGAAGCAGCTCTGAGACATTCTCTCCATTGTGGAAACCGTGGACCACAGAGCCCACTATGGCCCTCATGTCATCGTTCACATTGACCACGGCACGGATAAACGTGTCGGCGTTCCACAAGAACAGCCCTGTGTTCCATAGGAACTCTCCGCTCTCAAAAAAGATTTTGGCAAACTCCTCGGCTGGTTTCTCCGTGAAGCTCTGCACCTTGTATATGTCCTGGCTGCCGTGAATGTGGCACGCCATCTGTATGTAGCCGTATGATGTCTCCGGACGGCTGGGCTTGGCTCCCATCGTAAGCAGCACATCGTTGTCGCCCACATAGCCAAGGCCGCGCAGCACATCTTCCTCAAAAGCCTCAAAGCCCGATATGTTCTGATCTGACGGGCTGACCACCATGCGTCCGTCGGGACAGCGGCGCTTGACCTCAAGGGCCGCCCATGTGACAGCCGGAACCGTATTGCGTCTCATCGGCTCCACAAGCACATTGCTTTCGTCTATGCCTGGTATCTGCTCCATCACAAGCGAGCGGTATCTCTCGTTGGTCACCACCAGTATGTTCTTCTCGTCTATGAAACGGGCGAACCTTTCATACGTGGACTGCAGCAGGGTCTGTCCTGTGCCAAGAACATCGATGAACTGCTTTGGCTTCCTTTCCCTGCTCATGGGCCAAAGGCGCGTGCCAAGGCCTCCTGCCAGTATCACACAATAATTCTTCTCTTCCATATAAGCTCGTTCTGTTGAAAATTGTTATTTGCCTTGTTTTGATTGTATCATTCTGGCCACATGCGTCACTTTGCCTTGGCCCATGCACTCATGGCCCTGAGGCTTGCGGCGCGGCTGCCGCAGCATGGGCGGCATCACTTCTTCCGAGGAGTGGCCTGAACTGAGGCACCTGTAGCGCCGTCGGTCTTTGGAGCAACATCTGTCACCTTGGCCTCCGTGACCTTGTAGCCCAACTTGGACAAAGCCGAGACGACCTTGTCCTTGCTCACCTTGTCGGCGTCAAACTTAACCTTTATCACGCCTGTCTCCTTGCTGACAGACACTTTCTTCACTCCAGTCACTGTACGCAGACCGTCCTTCAGCTTGGCCACATTTTCCACAGCCTGGGCTGTCTTGACTTGCAGCATCTTCACGTCTGTAGCAAACGCCGCGCAGCAGCAGGCCAGAGCCACTACTGCCGCAGATATCTTCTTTATCATGTTTCTTATCGTTTTTTTGTTTCTTCCGCTTGCAAAGATATGTATTTACTTTCTATTTTAGTCATATATGCCTCTGTGTTTATTCGATTTTCGGCTTTTTTAACCTTTTATTATATGATTAATGTGTAACTTTGCAGCCATTATGAACACTACTATCGAACTCAACGGCCTGAACACGGGCTATAAGATAAAGGGAGGAGAAAAGATTGTCTCCTCAAACCTCAACGCACAACTATGCAGTGGCGAACTGACATGCCTGCTTGGACCCAACGGAGCGGGCAAGTCAACGCTGCTCCGCACCCTGGCTGCCTTCCAGCCTGCCATGGGCGGAAGCGTGACTGTCATGAACAGGGAACTGGCCACTTACAGCAGCAAGGAGCTGGCGAAGCTCATCAGCGTGGTGCTGACAGACAACAGCGGAATAAAGAACATGACGGCATGGGATGTGGTGGCCATGGGAAGAAGCCCCTACACAGGATTCTGGGGCAAGCTGACAAGCAAGGACAAGAAAATAGTGGACAAGTGCCTCACATGGGTGGGCATCACAGACCTGGCGCAGCGAAAGGTGCACACACTCTCCGACGGAGAGAAGCAGAAGGTGATGATAGCAAAGGCCATAGCACAGGAGACACCCGTCATTTTCCTCGACGAGCCTACGGCATATCTGGACTATCCCAGCAAGGTGGCCATGATGCTGCTGCTCCACAGGCTGTCGAAGGCCCTGAAGAAGACCATCTTCATGAGCACGCACGACATAGAGCACGCGCTGCAGATAGCAGACCAGGTATGGCTGCTCGACAAGGAGAAAGGACTGACCACAGGCATGCCTGAGGACCTGAGCCTCGACGGAAGCATAGAGAGATATTTCGCCAACGAGAGCCTCACGTACGAACTGGCCACCCGCACGTTCGCCATCAAGCATGAGACAGCAAGGACGGTGGCCATGACTGGCGACAAAACCTCCATGGAGTACCAGATGTGCTGCGAGGCTCTGGTGCGCAACGGCATACAGCCCATAGAGAAGGAAGAAGACAACGCGGTGGTGCTGCGAGTGCCGGGCGACGGATCGTACCGCCTGATAGAGAAGGGACAGGAGACGCTGAAGGTGAACCGCATAGAACACCTGCTCAAGACTGTAGTGCCTGCCATCACCAAGCACCAGATATCAGCCATCAGGGACGCGGCAGAGATGAACCAGTATGAATGAGCCTGACCGTTGTTTTCACGCAACGGGAGAAGACCAGGCTACGCCATGACAAGAAACTCACACGGCACAACGCCACAACAAAACACGTACATGGCGCAATGCCACGACAAGAATACGGAATGAACATAATGAGAAAAATCACCATACGGATAGCCCTGCTGCTCGCGCTCACAGTCGCATCGCCAGCAGCCGCACAGAACGGCGAGATGGAGCAGAACATGTTTGAGGCCATGAGGGAAAGCGACAAGGCCGCTGTGGTGGCCGTGCATGCAGGAGCTGGCGACCACGCAGCCCAGCTGCGCATCGGACGATTCAACGAGGAGCTGCGGCAGGCCTTCCCCGAATGCGAGTTCAGGGAGGCGCGCACATCAAGGACGCAGGCAGACGAGGCCAACATGAGCACACCCGACGAACTGTTCGTCCAGTTGAAGAAAGAAGGTTTCACACACGTGCTCGTGCAGCCCTCGTGCATTGCCAACAGCACAGACATGCAGTACCTGAGGAGCGCCGTGGAAACAGCCAAGGACATGTTCAAGCAGATACGCCTGGGCGAGCCTCTGCTGTGCAGCCCGGCCGACTACGAGAAGGTCATCGACATCACGGCCAAGGCCTGCGGAGCGCAAAAGGCGGCTAACGTGCTGGTATGCAACGGCAGCACCTACGAGGAGGACGCGCAGTTTGCCATGCTCGACTACATGCTGCGCGACAAAGGACTGGCCAACTGGCATGTGGGAAGCACCAGCGGATACCCTTCCATCGACAGCCTCATAAGGCAACTCAAGGCTGGAAAAACAAAGAAAGTGCACCTCATACCTCTCGCCTTCGACGAGAGCGAACAAGACATAGCGGCCACGACAAGCCTGTGGGCCACCGCCCTGCAAAAGGCTGGATACAAGGTCACGGCCGACACCAACTGTGTGGGCGACATCAACGGCATCATAAGCCTTTTCAAGGAACATTGCAAGCACGCTGAGGAATTCCGCTCGCTGACAGCCAAAGAAAGGCAATTCATCAAGAAATAAACTCACTTACACTTACATGGCAACACCTTACCTCGAAATACAGAACCTCACCAAACGCATCGGGCACAGAGTGCTGTTTGAAGACATCTCTTTCACCATCAACGAGCGCGAGCACATAGGACTCATCGCCAAAAACGGCACAGGCAAGTCGACGCTGCTCAGCATCATCGCCGGCAAGGAGGGCGACGACGGAGGAAAGATGATCTTCCGCAACGACCTGAAAGTGGGATACCTTGAGCAGACTCCCGACATCAATCCCGAGGAACTGCAGGGCAAGAGCGATGAGTACATGCAGCTCTACAGGCAGTATCTCACACAGATGAAGATATCGGAGGAGGAAGCCGGACGAACGGCGGCGCAACTGAGCGGCGGGCAGATCAAGCGCATCGCTCTCGCAAGAGTGCTGGCATCGAAACCAGAACTGCTCATACTCGACGAGCCGACCAACCACCTCGACATGGATATCATCGAATGGATCGAGAACATGCTGTCGCGAAGCACCATGGCCATACTCATGGTGACGCACGACCGCTACTTCCTCGACCGCATATGCTCAAGCATCATCGAGATGGACAACTCGCGCATCTATACATATAATGGCAACTACAGCTACTATCTGGAGAAGAGGCAGGAGCGCATCGACAACATGAATGCCGAGATAGCGCGCGCCAACAACCTCTACCGATCCGAACTGGAATGGATGCGCTCCACCCCATGCGCCAGAAGCTCTAAGGCACGCTACCGCATAGAGTCCTTCTACGACCTGGAGAAGGCAGCCAAGAGGCGCATCGAGGAACGAACCATGCGCCTGGAGATGAGCGGCACATACATAGGCAACAAGATTTTCGAGGCCAAGCACGTGTGCAAGGCTTTTGGAAGCCAGGTGATACTGAACGACTTCTCATACACGTTCTCACGATACGAGAAGATGGGCATAGTGGGCAACAACGGCACAGGCAAGTCGACGTTCATACGCATGCTGCTCGGGCTGGAGCCACACGACAGCGGCACCATAGACATAGGCCAGACCGTGCGCTTTGGCTACTACTCACAGCAGGGCATGTCGTTTCGCGACGACCAGAAAGTCATCGACGCTGTGAGAGACATAGCTGAATATGTAGATATGGGCAACGGCAACAAGCTGTCGGCGAGCCAGTTCCTGCAACATTTTCTCTTTCCGCCAGAGGAGCAGCACAGCTACATCAGCAAACTAAGCGGCGGCGAGAGGCGCAGGCTCTACCTCTGCACCGTGCTGATGAAGGCGCCCAACTTCCTCATTCTCGATGAGCCAACCAACGACCTGGACATCGTGACCATGCAGGTGCTGGAGGACTACCTGAAGTCGTTCCGCGGATGCCTCATCATAGTGAGCCACGACCGCTACTTCATGGACCGCGTGGTAGACCACACTCTCGTCTTCCACGGCAACGGAGACGTGCAGGACTTCCCAGGCAGCTACAGCCAATACCGCATGTGGAAAGAGCAGAACAGCAAGGCCGAAGCTGAAAAACTGGCAAGCCAGAAAGCTGGCGGCAACAACGCTGCGAAACAAAGCAAGGAACAACAGAAGAAAGACGGAAGAAACCAGAACAGGGCAAGAAGGCTCACTTTCAAAGAGAGGCAGGAGCTTGCGCAACTGGACAAGGACATAGCCGCCCTCGAAGAAGAGAAAAAGAATATAGAGTCTGCCCTGTGCGGAGGCACCACATCGGTAGACGAGATAACAAGATTCAGCAAGCGACTGCCTGCGCTCAACGACGAGCTGGAGGAAAAGGAAATGAGATGGCTTGAGCTGTCGGAGTTTGCATGACGGAAATCATGAAAAATCAGACATGACAGATTGGGCTTACTCATCTGAAATCATTCAGAAACCGCACGCGCCACATCCCGGCAGGCATGCCACCCACCACACACGGCATCTGCCACACATTATTATATATATACACAATACAAAAGTCAACTATGAAAATAACATCAGCAACATACATAGGGAGCAAGGCTTCCGTAGACCAATGCCCCGACAGCAACCTCCCAGAGTATGCCTTCATAGGGCGAAGCAACGTGGGCAAGTCCTCACTCATCAACGCCCTGACAGACAGGCGCAACCTCGCGCTCACCTCCTCTACCCCAGGCAAGACCATGTGCATAAACCACTTCATCATCAATGACTCATGGTATCTGGTCGACCTGCCTGGCTATGGATACGCCCAACGAGGAAAGAAAGCCATGGAGAAACTGAAGAACATGATAAGCAGCTATGTGCTCAGACGGCAGCAGCTCACATGCCTCTTCGTGCTCATCGACATAAGGCACGACCCTCAGAAAGTAGACCTCGAATTCATCAACTTCCTTGGAAGCAACGGAGTGCCTTTCGGCATCATATTCACAAAAGCCGACAAACTCGCGCAAACAAAAATAAAACCTGCAGCAGAGAAATATCTCGACAAGCTGAGAGAAGAGTGGGAAGAGCTGCCACCCTACTTCATTACAAGTGCCACAAGCAAGATGGGAAAAGACGAGGTACTTGACTATATTGACAGCATAAACAAAAATCTATAAAAATTTTCCAGGCAAAAGTATTGTGATTTGAAAAATAATCACTACTTTTGCATTATCTTTCATGTCAGCATTTATCCAGTCAATAAAACCCGGCTGACATGCCAACCCATAAAAAAACAATTTCAAGATTTCTTTTCAACATGAGACCATGCTTGCATGCCGTCTCATCGTTTTCCAGGTATACTATATGTACAACTTAGAAGAACTGAATAAAAAAAGCAACGAGGAACTTCAAGCCATAGCAAGACAAATGAACATAGGTGGAGCGGACAAAATGGATGACGCTACACTTAGGCTGACCATCCTCGACGAGCAGGCCTCCAACTACGCATCGTCTTCTAAAGACAACAAGCAGATGCGCAAACGTTCCCGAAACAATGGAAAAAGCACAGACAAGGCCTATTCAGCCAACCAAGACAAGAAAAAAAAATTAGATAGCAACATGACTACTACTAAAGATGAATCTATCTATGCAGCACCCGCTGACGAGGAGAAGACAACGCCGGCACCTGCACAGGATGCTGCTGCACCTGCTCCTAAAAAGCGCGGACGCAAGCCTAAGGCACAGGCTGAAGCTGAAGCTGAAGCAGAAACAGCTACAGAAGAACCCGCCAACGCAAGCGACGAAGCCTCGGCTCCTAAAAAGCGCGGACGCAAGTCGAAGGCTCAGCTGGAAGCGGAAGCAGCGGCAGCAGCCGAACTGGGCATTGACATGCCTGTAAGAAAACGCGGACGCAAGTCGAAAGCTCAGCTGGAGGCGGAAGCGGCCATAGCAGAAAAGCTGGCCATGGAAGCTAACGCTAAAGCAAAGGCCGAAAGCGAAGACCAAGCAACAGACTCCACACAAGAGACAGACAACGACAACCAAAGAGAGGACGCTGCTCAAGAGAAGAAAATGAATGCACAGCAGCTCACATCCGACTTCATCATCCTTGAGGACATTCCGGATGAGTCTATTTATTACAAGGATGAACCTGCATACCAGGGATACCAAAGCCACTATGCGGCAAACAATGCTCCATATCATAATGCGCCACAAAACAACAACGCGCAAGCATACAACGGCAACGCTGCATATGGCAACAACAATGCGCAGGCATACAACAACAACGCTGCATACGGCAACAATGCGCAGGCATACAACAACAACGCTGCATACGGCAACAACGCGCAAGCTTACAACGGCAACGCTGCATACGGCAATGGCCCAGCCTACCACAATACAGAAAACGCTGCAATGCAGATGCCTGTGCCAAGCACAGAAATTCCCAAACCACAATACAACTTTGACAACATCATCCGAGTGAGCGGCGTGCTCGAAACCATAGACAACTACGGTTTCCTGCGCAGCAGCGACTACAATTACCTGCCATCACCCGACGATGTATATGTCAACCTGCAGCAGATAAAGCACTACGGACTGAAGACAGGCGATGTCGTGGACGGATATGTGCGACCTCCAAAGGAGGGCGAGCGCTTCTTCCCACTGGCAAGCATCGAGCTCATCAACGGATGCCAGCCCAATGTGGTGCGCGACAGAGTGGGATTCGAATTTCTCACACCACTCTTCCCTGACGAGAAATTCAACCTCACACGCCAAGGCAACGCCTCACGCTCATCACGCGTGGTAGACCTCTTCGCGCCTATAGGAAAAGGACAGCGCGCACTCATCGTGGCACAGCCAAAGACGGGTAAGACAATGCTGATGAAAGACATTGCCAACTCAATAGCAGCCAACCATCCCGAGGCCTACCTCATGATGCTGCTCATAGACGAGCGACCAGAGGAAGTGACAGACATGGCACGCACGGTAAACGCTGAGGTCATCTCAAGCACATTCGATGCGCCAGCCGAGAACCACGTGAAGATAGCAGGACTGGTGCTTGAGAAAGCCAAGCGCATGGTGGAATGCGGACACGATGTGGTCATATTCCTCGACTCTATCACACGACTGGCACGCGCCTACAACACCGTGTCGCCTGCCTCAGGCAAGGTGCTCTCTGGAGGTGTGGATGCCAATGCGCTCCACAAGCCAAAACGCTTCTTCGGAGCCGCGCGCAATATAGAGAACGGAGGGTCTCTCACCATCATAGCCACTGCTCTCATAGACACCGGCTCAAAGATGGACGAGGTCATCTTCGAGGAATTCAAGGGTACGGGCAACATGGAACTTCAGCTCGACCGCACTCTTGCCAACAAGCGCATCTTCCCTGCTGTCAATCTTTCAGCCTCGTCAACACGCCGTGAAGACCTGCTGCAAGACCAAACTACTCTCAACAGAATGTGGGTGCTGCGCAACCATATTGCCGACATGACAGCCACAGAGGCCATGGACTTTGTCTCCAAGCAGATAGACAAGACCAAGAACAACGAGGAGTTTCTTCTCAGCATGAACGGATAACTCACCCCCAAACAGGACATAGGCTGCCAGAGAAGCAGGACATATCTAAACAAATAAAAAGACATGCGCGTGAAAGGATTCAGTTTCCTTTCACGCGCATGTCTTTTTTTCTCTATTCTACTCATGCTTACGGTTCACGCATAGCCTTGCTTCGATGCTGCCGAACGTCGCTGTGTCCGTGCCCACACTGAGGACGTACGGTTCACGCATAGCCTTGCTTCGATGCGCTACCTTATACTGTCGCACATGGCCATATAGTCCTTCACCTCCTTGTGTTTCCTGAAATTTTCTGGAGCATGACTATATATCTCATCAATCTGGGGAGTGGTTGTAGGATACCCATACTGGCTGGCAGCGTTGTCACACAAGACCATGAAATAAGTCAGTCCAAGCACATTGTCAAAATTGTCCATGACAAACTTAGTCTCCAGCTTATCCACATTCATGCGGAGAGCCGCCTCTTCCTCACCAAGCTTGCAGAGAATCTCGTCATAGTCATAACCATCAAGAATCATCTCACTTTCCTTGCGAGGCAACTCACGCAGCATGTACATAAGCGAGTCGCGCTTGCTCATGAAAGCATAAAACCTGTCATTGAGCGGGGTACCCTCCACCTTCATGGCATTGTTCAGGTCTATGACACGTATATTTCCCTCTTCAAGTATGATCGGGATGTTATCTCCGTTCTTGCCAAAAAACATACGCACGCACATCACCGAATCGACTGAGCCCGACATACTGAAGGCTCCATGCACTATCTTGCACGAATCTACCGCCTTGTCGGAGTTCAAGTCCATAGAGCGCAGGTACACCATGTCTCCATCATAAAAAGATTGTATTGACGTGCCTGTTATGCTATAATTGCTCGAACACGCCGACAGCAGCATCGCCACGAGCATTATCACACACACCGCCCCTTTGCTTACATTGTTCATCTATTACTGACTTTTAAGTTGTTTCTTTTTCTTATTGCAAATATATACAATAGAAAGGAGACTGCAAAGAAAACACATTCGTTTTCGACATTCTTTACATAGATTTAAACAAAGTTCACGATTTTGCATCTGAAACGCATTATTTCAAATTTAGCAGCGGGTGCTTACTGGCGGCTATGAATACACAAGACCATTCGTCCACACCGGAAAACGACATATGGCCATGCTGGAATAAGCAAGCGCATGCGCTACTTGGGCTACTTTAGGAAAATTACAGAGCATCATGACTTTTTTCTGTCTATAGCCTATAATTGCGGCTTATGAATATAAGATATGATACATTTTGTTACATACATGATACATTACGGCTTTAACTACAACATTATCGCAAATCTTAAAGTTTTTGATGCAAATGATGAAAACGATAAGCGTGAAAGTCCGTAACTTTGCATCAGTAAAAGAAAAGGAAAAAGTTAATAAAGCATAAATAGGTTAATAATTAGTTAGTTAGTTAATTAGTCAGGAAAATTCCCCTTCGAGATGAAGGGGAATTTTTTGTTTTTAGAAGGCTATGCATGCACCATGATTTGCACGCCATGCAATGGCATCCCTCAGGAATATCCGCTGCCACATTCCATCGTAATGCATGGCATCACGTATACGGACTGAAAGCCTGGCAAGTGGAAACAGAAGGATAGCACTGCATAAGCCTATGGATAGCACATTTTCTCAAACAATCCCCATATAAGCCTTAATAAGTTCATATAGTACAAACCTATGGATAGCGCAGCACAAACCTATGGATAGCGCAGCACAAACCTATGGATAGCGCAGCATAAGCCTTAGGATAGCGTAGCACAAACCTTAGGATAGCGCAGCACAAACCTATGGATAGCGCAGCATAAGCCTTAGGATAGCACAGCATAAGCCTATGGATAGCACAGCACAAGCCTTAGGTCCCATCTACTCAAAACAATCCCCATATAGGCCTTTATAAGAATAGCGCAGCACATGCCTATGGATAGCACAGCACAAACCTTAGAATGGCGCCAAAAGCATCTGAGCCACACACACCAATGCGCACAAAAAAGCCCGCAAGCTACATGCTTGCAGGCTCCTTTATATCCACGCCATCTATTTGGCTTATATCATCACTTATCTTTCTCACGCTCCTGCTGGGCATTTTTCATATACTCTGTAGGAGTGATGCCATAGAGAGCCTTAAACGTGGCAGAGAACGTAGACAAGGACTTGAAGCCTGTGGCAACGCTCACCCCCGTGATGTCATACTTCTTCTCAGCCAGCAGTCGCGCTGCCTCCTTCACCCTCACATACTTGATGAAGTCGCGCGGAGACTGTCCTGTCATCTCCTTCAGCTTGCGGTAGAAATGCACGCGGCTCAGACCCACCATGTCGGCAATAGACTCAACTGAAATGTCAGAATTGTCCATATTCTCATTTATCACTTTCATGATGCGCTTCATGAGGTGCTCGTCGCTTGACTCTATATGCACCTTGTCTATGCCTTCTTCCACATGCTTCTCGCCCTGGAACTTGCCATGCAGCATCTGGCGAGTCTTTATAAGCTGTAGAGCCCTTGAGCGCATCACGTCTATGCTGAAAGGCTTGGACATGTATGCGTCCGCTCCATTGGTGAAGCCTGCTATCCTGTTGGCATCATCGCCAAGAGCCGTCATGAGAATGACAGGAATCTGCACCGTAAGGTAGTTGGACTTCAGTTTCTGGCACAGTGTCATGCCATCCATCACAGGCATCATGATGTCGCTTATCACCAGCTCGACCTTGTCAACATGCGCCATGACATAGTCCCAGGCCTCCTGACCGTTGCTGCAAGCCTTGATGGAGAAACTGTCGGACAGTTCGTTCTGCACATACATGCGGATGGACTCGTCGTCTTCCACAAGCACCACGGTATGGCGCTCGCCACTGGCAGGCACACATTCGTCCATGCAGCCGCCAGCCGCCTCCGCTACAGAAGGCTCGCACGCGCTTTTATCCGATGTGGCCACACCTGCATCTGCTGCATCATGGCCCTCATCGGCCGGAGCGTCGCCCGCGGCTTCCTCTGCCGTCACGGCCTCATCGGCAGCAGGCGCATCTGTGGCAGGCATCTCGTCATGGCTTTCCGTGTCGTCAGGTCCGCCTATCTCGCCAACAGGCATGTCGACACGGAAGAGCGAGCCTTTGCCTGCCGGATTGTTCTCCACCGTGACGGTGCCGTCGTGCAGCTGCACAAGCAACTGCACGAGATTGAGCCCTATGCCCGTGCCCACATAGCCGTTCTGCTGGCTCGACGAGTAGAAGCGCTTGAACACATCAGGCTTGTCCTCATCCTTGATGCCTACGCCCGTGTCGCTGACACTTATGGTGTAGTGTCCGCCCTCCACATGCAGCTCCACCACTACCTCACCGCCATCGGGGGTGAACTTGAATGCGTTGGACAGCAGATTCATCATTATCTTGTCCAAGCTGCTCCTGTCGACAAGGACCACAGCCTCCTTCACATTGCTCACATAGCGGAAGGATATGTTTCTCTGCCGCGCATTGGTGAGGAAGACATCGTAAAGATTATGTATGAAAGACACCACCTCGGTGTCGGTAGGGGCTATCTGGAACTTGCCCTGCTCTATCTTCCTCACATCCATCATCTGGTTCACCAGACGAAGGATGCGCTTGGAATTGTCCTTTATGATGCTGTACATGTGCTGCCGCTCCCCGTCCTTGTCGATGCTTATGAGCTTCTCAAGAGGAGACATGATGAGGGTCATCGGCGTGCGTATCTCATGGCTGATGTTCATGAAGAACTGCATGCGCGCCTCATTTATCTGCTCGTCCTGTGCATGGCGCGCCTCAGCCTTCTTGGCCTCGTTGCGGCGCTTGTTGTACTTATAGAGCATATATCCTATAAGGACAGACAAGATGATGTAGACCAGCACAGCCCATCCCGAAGCGTACCACGCAGGATGCACTATCACGGTCAGCACGCGCTCGTCGCTGACTGCGTTGAGAGCCACGGCGCGCAGGCGTATCTTGTTGACTCCATAGCCCAGGTTCTCAAACACGAGCCTGTTGCCGTTCAGGCCATAGTTCACCCATTCACCGCCGTTGATGCTGTATTCGTAGGTCACATGCTGATTGTGCAGGCCTTCGATGCACAGCTCCAGCGTGAAATAGTTCTCCTTGTATGACAGGTTTATCCTTTCGCACTCGTCGAGTATGCCCGAGACCACCTCATAGCCATCAGACAGGTCGCCCTTGTGCACAGTCTTGCCTCCTACCGACACATCTACAAGTCGCAGGTGCCATTTGTTGTTCATGGCATGCAGTCCGTCAAGCTTGGCTCCATCGAAGTAGGTCAAGCCGCCTATGCCGCCGAAATAGCAATGGCGGCCTATGGTCAGCGAGGCAGCGCGGTTGAACTCATTGTCCTGCAATCCGTCCTCAAGGAAATAAGATGACATTTTGCCCGACTTCACGTCCATGCATGTCAGGCCTTTGCCTGTGCCTATCCAGAGCTTGTCGCCCTCAGAGGCAATAGACATCACGCTATTGTTGGGCAGTCCGTCTGCCTTGGTGTAGAGGCGGTAAGTGTAATTGGCCGCGTTCATCTTGTAGAGTCCCTTGCTTGTGGCCACCCAGAGAGTCTTCTTGTCGGGTGAGAGCGCAAGCTGGTGCACAAACACTTTCTCCAGCACGCGCAGACTGGTGCGGGTGATGCGGCCTCCGCCATCGTGATAGCAGAGGGTCAGTCCGTCTGCCGTGCCCACATAAAGGAAGCCTCCCACCGGCATGATGGAGCACACGTAAGGGTTGCCGATGATGAGCGTGCCCTTAGCTCCCTGCGACCAGTCGGCCGTGTAGTGCTTCTGTTCGCGGTGCGCCAAGTCATAATAGTAGAAGCCGTTGCCCATGGTGGAGATCCAGTAGCAGCCAGGCTCGGCAGCCTTGCGCACCTCAAAGATGTGGTTTATCTCTGTTGACAGGCAGGTGAAGCGCCCTTTCTCCATCATCCACAGACCGTCGTTCCATGTGCCCAGCAGCAGGCCTCCATCACCTGTTCTGGACAAGGCCGTGAACGAGAGCGGCGTGCCTGCCGCATTCACTGGCGACATATGCTGTGAGGATGTGCCGTCGGCGGCCATGAAATAGAGGCCGTCATTGCATGTGGCTACCCACACATTGCCATCCTCAGCCTTCTCGATGGCAAATACCGAATTGTCGCCTATCGTGTTCTTTCCAAGTGACAAGCGGCCTATGTACTCGAAAGGCGACTTGTTGTTGGACTTGAGCATCAAGCCGCGCCAGTACACGCCCACCCACACGTTGCCGAACGAATCGGCAAGCGCATCCTTCACATTGCTTGTGCCCATATTGAAGTCATTCACACGGATGACGCTCTGCAGCACCTTGCCGCTCCCCTCATCATAGGCGCGGAGACCGCTGCCGTCCGTGCATATGAACAGCCGTCCATCATTCCACGGACGCACGCATTCCACGTAGGCCCCGGCCTCGGCTGCGCTCACAACCTGGGAGAATGTGTTCTTCTTGCGGTCGTACACATACACGCCATCATTGTATGTCGATGCATACAGTCTGCCCGACGTGCTCTCGCACACATTCATCACGCCGTGCAGCATGGGATAACACTCTTCTTTTCCTTTCACCCTGCGATAGAGCAGTCCTTTTCCTTCGCTACTGATGCACCATAATGCTCCACGCCTGTCCTTGTACAGCGACAGAGGCTGCAACTTCTCACGCCCAAACTGGTAATCGTCGGTAGAACGGATGCTATATGTGCCGTCAGCCAAACGGTACAGCACACCAGCGCCATAGCCTGCCGTACAGACGACCAGCTTGCCCTTTGCCACCTCACACACACTTACTATATGAGGGGATATGGTGTCGCCGTTTATGCGGACAAACGGGGCTGGGAAGAACTTGTCTGTGGCGTAGTCGTATATCTGCGCTCCCTGGCCTGTACCCACGAAGACACGGCCTGGCTCATAGTCGAGCACACATGTCGTCTCGTCATGAATGAGCGACATGCTGTCACCCTCCACATGTTCGTACACATTAAACTTGATTCCATCATATCTATTCAAGCCATTCTGCGTCGTGATCCACACATTATGCCGCTTGTCCTCATAGATTTTGCGTATGCACGAGTTGGAAAGGCCCTGGCGCGATGTCAGGACTGTCACATTCTGCGCATGAATGGCGCACATGCATAGCACAAGCAGAATTGTTGCTAAAAGAGTGTGTCTTTTCATTTTATAATGGGTCTGTCAGACCCTTTCGTTTGTTTTATGTTAGCAATTATATTTAGTACAATAGGATTACAAAGATAGTTAAAAAATATATACGCCGAATCTTTTTCTGCAACAAAACCGCATTTTTCACGCTCAAATAAGAACTTTTATCATAAAAAGAATCCTTGCTGACAATAAAAAGAGAATGAGTCTTCATCAAGAAAATGGAGTGTCATCATCAAGAAAATGGAGCGCCATCATCAAGATAGAGAGGTTTCATCATCAAGAAAGAGAGCTTTTCATCATCAAGAAAGAGAGCGCGTCATCATCAAAAAGAGAGCGTTTCATCATCAAAAAGAGAGTGCGTCATCATCAAAAAGAGGGCGCGTCATCATCGAGAAAGAGAGTGCTTCATCATCAAAAAAAGAGAGCGCGTCATCATCCCGCAGGACTTTTGGCGCACTCTCCTTTATAGAGATTTCACTTTTTTCTGAAGTTTCCTATTTCGCTTTGCAAAGTTTCCTATTTCGCTTCGCAAAGTTTCCTATTTCGCTTTGCAAAGATTACTTTATCACTTTGCAATGAACTTAGTCACCTTAACGAATCCGTTGGCGTATGTAGCGATCTTGATAGTGACTCCCGCTGGAGTTGCTACCTTGACGCCTGCAGCGTTGTAGTAAGCCACGTCGATAGGCTCTCCCTCTGGAGCTTCCTCGATGCCTGTCATAGCGTCCTTGATCTGATTCTCGAGAGTCTTGACTGCGCCCGCATAGTCAAAGCCATCAGCCTTGCCAATCATGTAGAGGCGGAAGTTGTCGACAGAAGCAGAAGACTGGTAAGAGATTGGGTGAGCACCAATAGTAGCCTCGCCTGTCACGCCGTCTGTCGGGTTGACGACAAACGCATCAGTCTTTGTCTCGGTGAGACCGTACCACTGGCCCTGGTTGGCGATGCTGAATGGCTTGATGCCCTTCTCTGCCATGCCTGGAGTCTGCCACCATATGTAAGAGAGGATCTCGCCCTCCTTGCCGTCTTCACCGCCGACGTTGCCTGTCACAGTCCAGTGCTGCTTAGTCTCCATAGCCTGCTTCTTGTTGTCGCATGTATCCTCAAAGCCACGGTCCTGAGTGCCTACACCGAAGTAGTACTTGCCGGCAGGAAGCTCTGCCACGGTCTGGTTGACATCCTGCTCACCATTCCAGCCATTGAGGAGGAATTGGTTGACAACAGGGTTGAACTCGCTGCAAGTGTAACCTACCCATCCCCACTCTACAGAGAACTTGCCGTTGATGTCCTCAATATTCCATCCAGGAACATTAGCGTGGTCTGTGAGTGTCTTAGAGCCTGTCTCTGTCACGTAAAGGTCTGAGTTCTGGATAAAGCTTGTGAAGTCGAGAGTCTTGTAGTCCTCTCCGTCCTCTGGCTCTGGGTCATCGTCTGTCAGTTCGAACGGATTCTCGCCAGCTGCGATGCGCTCATAGAGAGCCTTTGTGACCTGAAGCTTGAGAATCTTAGCCAGTTCCTGGTCGTCTGTGAGAGCCTCGCCTGCAGCTATAACAGTCTCAGACTCAGCCTGGAACGGATCGTTCTCGCCCAACAGGTTGGCAAGAGCCACCACCTGCTTTGTGAGGAGAGCCACACCCTTGTCGTCTGCCTTCATGTTGTTGAGGTAAGTGACATTGTTTTCGAGCGTAGACACTGCGTCGATGAGATTGTCGTCCTCAAGAGTCTGAATCTCGACGCCAAGATTTGCAGCCCACACATTAGAAAGCTGAGTGTATGCATTGAGCTTGGCGAACTTAGTGCCCTCCACCTCAGAAAGGAGTGTGCCGGCATTGTCTACAGCCGAGCTGAAACGGCCTGCATACTCGCAGCGCTTCTTCATCTTGTTGGTAAGTTCCTCAAGTTCTGCCTTGGCAGCGTTGACCTCAGCTGGTGAGTGAAGAACGGTAGCGTCCTTATACTTCTCGATAGCAGCTGCAAGAGCTGTCTTTGTTGCGCCGTCGTAGAGTTCGTCGGCCGCATTCTGAAGCTCTGCCTCGGCAGCCTCGCGAGCTGTGTTGACAAGGCCAAGATAGTAAGCTGTCTGTGAGCCAAGCTTCTCTATCTTGATGTTGCCCACAAACTGCTCTGTGGTGCATCCGAGCTTTATCTTGTAGTCATCCTCGTCAGTAATCTTGATGGTAAACTGAATCTTCTTTGCTGAGATAGAGGCATTGCGGTCGCCGTTCATGTCACACTCTGTAATCTTGTCGTCGCGCTCAGCAATGACATCACCTGTCACAGCATTGTCGAGCTCGAAATACACGATGTGGTCTACACCAGCGTTCGCGCCTTTCTCCTTCCAGTTGGATGCGTAGTATGTGATCTGGTAGCGTCCCTCCTCAAGGTGAAGCCTTGGATCTGAAGATTCCTCGCTGCCACCAAACTCAACATATGAATTTGGCCATGCTACGCCTACACCATTGTAATATCCGCAAGACAGATCGCCTATGCCCAGCTTGAATATGCGTGAGCCATTGTAATTAAAGTCAGCTCCTGGCTCACGAATCTCGCCATTGTAGTACATATTCCATCCTGAACCTGCTGGAGGAGCGCAGTTGTCATTAGCTCCGCCAAAGCCCTTGTCCTCATATGTCACCTCCGACTCAGTGGAAGCACCCTCGGTCTTTGTGTACTTGTAGACATTAACACCGCCAAACATGACCTCGATCCAGCCTGTGCTTGTTGGGAGAAGAGTGAGGCGGAACTTGTACTTGCCAGCCTTCTCATTGTTGAATGCCACATTGAACTTGTCGCAATTAGCTGGCTTTGACGCATCACCGTTCACGTTGGTATCCCATGTGCCGTCCTGCTCTGCTACAACTTCGCCAGCCTCGTTGATGATTTCACCCTTGACGTTCAAGCCAGAGCCCTTCCAGCAGAAGCCCTGGAACTGCACGCGCAGATCGCCTACAGGAAGCTCGACAAAGTCGTTCATCTCTGCGTATCCGCCCTTTGACACGCCGTCGTCGTCGAGAGCGCAGCGCAGATAAAGAGCCTTGTTCACTGTGCCGCCAGCACCAAACTCGAATGTGCGTGGGCCACCTCCCTGTGCCGAACCACTCTCACGAATCTCACCTTCGTTGTTGACTGTCCATCCTTCAGGAATGGTGTTTGCCGCAGCCTCATTGAAATTGTAGCCAGACACGAGGTCGTATGACTCTGAAGCCACCTGAACCTTGCCCACCTCAAACGAAGCCGTGAATGTCTTGCTGCTCTCTGTGCCCTTCTCTGAGATGACATTGCTAAGAAGCACATCGTTAAGTCCCTTGTCAAAGGCCTTGCCGCCTGCACGCTGGAAGACCACAGTCTCTGCCGCGTCTTCTGCGTTCTTGACCACCAGTTTCTCATCGTCATTAAGCATGCAGACGATATCGGCTGTTTTGACTTTTCTGTCGAATGTGAACGAAATCTCGTTCAGGTCCTCAGAGAGTCCGAAAGAGCCATCCTCTGGAGCAACCTTTAGGAATGAAGGCTCAAGATAGTCGAATGACACATTATCTGATATGCCAGAGCGGTCATCGTATGAGCCAGCCTCGCCTGTGAAGTCAGGGACAGCGCCCTCTGGAGCGAGGTTGCCCTTATACTTCACCTGCTGAGCCTCATCGGCAGGATTGGTGAATGAGACCTTCACCTCAGCATCATCATCTATGTTTTCCTCTGTGTAGATATACATATAGCCATCCTTATGAAGCTCCACAGCCTCAACAGCCACCTCTGTTCCGTTGACCGAAACCTTAGCGCAGTCGAGAGGCAAAAGCACACGGCCGAGAGGGCTTGCACTGGCAAGGTCCTTCACATTGGTGCCAAAGCCGAAGTCAACACGGATGGTGTTGAACTCAAATGCCACTCCTGCTATAGGGCTTTCCACGAGGTCAACCTCGTCAAGCAGGTATTCGCCAGGATTGACCACATTGAAAGTGGCAAAGAATGTATCGGCAAGTGGATCCTTGTCCGGGTGGTTCTTTGCGTATGTGTCCTTCTGAAGCTGCTCGCTTGCGAAGTAGAACATTCTTGT
The DNA here is from genome assembly GCA_934271655.1 of uncultured Bacteroidaceae bacterium. Lineage (GTDB taxonomy): Bacteria > Bacteroidota > Bacteroidia > Bacteroidales > Bacteroidaceae > Minthosoma. The sequence goes on from CAKQRW010000009.1 coordinate 19,867, forward strand.
GTATGTCTCGTAGTTGTCTTCGTTGAAATAAGAGACCTCATACCTGAACTCATTGCCGTTTGCGTCCAGCAATGAGATGTCTGCGTTCTCTCCACCCTGCATGAGAGAGACGTACATGTGAGACTTCTTGTCTGTCGTGCCGTTGTTCCAAGTGTTTGAACCCTTGAAGCGCCATGTCAGACGATAGCTCTTGCCTTCCTGCAGAGGGAGGTTGCGGAACTTGACCGCACGCTGCCAGAACTGATCGTGCTGAGCCACATCTTCTTCTCCGTCTGGAGATACATTATTAAACTTAAGAGCGCCTTCTCCTGCATATGGGTCTGAGTCATCAATGCTTCTTGAGTCTTCCTCTGTAGAATTCTTCAAGCTATTGATGAACTCATAGTAGGCCATCTCTGTGCTTGCCTTTGTCTGCTCGGCATCAAATCCTTCATGAAAGACTGGTGTCTGGGCGTTGGCTGCAGCAGCTGCCAAAAGGACGGCTGCAAAAGGTATGTATCTTTTCTGCATAGATTGATAAATAAGTTTGGTTTATATTAAGATTAATTATAATCAACCATTTGTCAAGTGGACTGACTTCTACTGTCAGGTGGTTTGACTTTTATCGTCAAGTGGACTGACTTCTACTGTCAAGTGGACTTTCAACGATGCAAAATTACATTTTAACCGCCAATAACAATTTCTCTCACGTTACATCTATTCTCAAAGATGTTACATAATGCCGCTTTCAAGAAAAATACCTTGAATCTTTAAATTTTTGAGCGGAAGATGATTTAAAATCAAAAAAAGCAGAGACAAGAGCCTAATAGGCCTTGTCTCTGCAAACTTATATATTGTATACTTATTGATTAAAAACGCCTCATGGCAATGAGCGCCGCAGACGTTTTTCCTTAGATTCATGTGCATCCACACAGCTATTTGAAGAGAAGCGGAGCCATCTCCTTCAGACTGCGTCGCCATGACAGGAACTCATGGGCCGTGCCTTCAGACACATACGACACAGCATTGAATCCGGCCGCCTTCAAGTCGTCGACCGATTTCTTCACGCCATCATGGTTCTCCTTAGAACCGCAAGAGGTGAAGATAAGCTTAGGCTTTGCGCCCTTCAAGTCTGATGGAGCATAGGTGCCGCCACTGAAGAGTCCCCAGTAGCCGAATGTCTCAGGCCGCGCCAGAGTGATGTTCTTGGTCTCCATGCCGCCCATCGAAAGACCGGCCATGGCACGGTTTTGCTTGTTGGCGAGAGTGCGGAAGTGAGAGTCAACGTATGGTACAAGCTCATCAACCAGCACCTTCTCAAAGTCCTTATAGTTGAAAGAGCCTATAGTGCCATATCGGGCGCCATTGGTCATGCCGTATGTCATCACTATGATGAAAGGCTTGCACTTGCCCTCAGCGATAAGGTTGTCCATGATGAGATTGGCGTGTCCCTGGTTTGTCCAAGCTGTCTCGTCCTCTCCCCATCCATGCTGCAAGTAGAGCACAGGGTATCTCTTGCTGCTGTTCTTGCCATACTCGGCAGGAGTGTAGACAAAGGCACGCTTCTGCTCGCCAGTGCTCGGCGAGTTGAAGAGAATCTGCTGCACGTTGCCGTGAGGCACATTCTTCAGAGCATAGAAGTCACGGTCCTTGGCAGGAATCTCTATGCCGCTCTCCCAGCGCACAGAGCCGTAGTAGTTGTTAGCGCCCGGATCGTTGACGGTAGCTCCGTCGATGGTGAGGTGATAATAGTGGAAGCCCTCATCCATAGGTCCGTCTGTCGTTCCGGTCCACACGCCATCCTTGCCCTTGCGCAGCACCGTTCCGCCACGTCCTCCAAGGCCGAGGCTTACGATGACCGACTTGGCGTCTGGCGCATCTATACGGAAACGCGCATATCCCTCGGAGTTTACCTGCGGCCAATCCTGACCAGGCTGATTCAGTTCGTTTGGCTTGAAGTCCTCCTTCGGAGCCTTGTTGTCAAGAGCCGCATTGAAATTCTTTATCGCATAGTAAGCCTTCTTTGGCTTCAGGTTCTCATCGAACGGCAGAGGATGATTGTTCACACCCACCCACGAGTCGCGGTCACACAGATTCCAGAAGGTCACATTGTCGATGACATCCTTGTGCTTGCGGAACACCTTGAAGATGCGGGCATACTGGTCTTCGTGGAGAGTGGCTATGTATCCAGGCATAGCAGCCTGCTTGCCGCGAGAGAACTGCAGCTGTCCGCCCATCTCCTCATTGCATCGCACGTCAAGCTCTGTGATATGGATATGCTTCACCAACTCAGAATATTTCGTGAGGGCAGCATCGATATCCTCCTCCGACGGGCCATAGATGTTATAGTGTCCCTGCATGCCGATGCCCGTGATAGGCACGCCTGCATCCTGCATCTTCTTCACCATATTATATATGCGGTCACGCTTGGCTGGAGTGGCTGCATTGTAATCATTGTAGAAGAGGATGGCATTAGGGTCAGCCTCGTGAGCATACTCAAAAGCCTTTGCTATGAACTCATCGCCGCAAAGCTTGTAGAGTTGGCTCTGGCGGTAAGGGTTTTCCTCTCTGTTGCCCCATGCCCTGCCACCGTCAGACATGGCCTCGTTGACCACATCCCACGCATAGACTATGTCCTTGTAGCGGTTGATCACCGTATGTATATGGTCACGCAAGCGGGCATAAAAGACTTCCTTCTTCACAGGCTTGCCTTTCTTGTCTTTCAGCATCCAGTCACAGAACTGCGAATGCCACACCAGGCAATGGCCGCGGAGCTTGATGCCGTTCTGGCGGCAGAAGTCTGCCACCTTGTCGGCACGCTCCCAGTTCCACACGCCCTCGCTTGGGTGTACCTCGCCCGACTTCATGTCATTCTCAGCTGTAATGCTGTTGAACTCTTTCTTTATCAGAGCCACCTGCTCTGGGTCGGCGACATTTCGCTGGTTCACAGCCACGCCAATGGTAAAGTAGCCTTTGTAAGCATCCCGCAGACTTGCCGGACCGTTGTCAACCGGTCTGCCAAACTGAGCGAATGCCGATCCTGTCAAACAAAGTGAGAACAGGACTGATAGAAATATTTTTCTCATAGACCAAGAGATTGTTATGTTTTTGTTGATAGATAGTACACATCACTCATTGCGAGCCAACATCAATTACTTATTGACTGTTTCGCAAATTGATTGCCAACTTCACAAATTGATTGTCACCTTGCCTCCGGCAGTCTTTGTCGAATAATAGAATGCCGCATAGCGAGTGCCCATGAAGAACCTTCTGTAGTCAAAGCGCATCTTGTAGTCGGGCGAACCTATCTTCTTGAAAGTCTTGCCGTCGAGGCTGTAGTAGAAATTGGCCGTGTCATGTCCTGGCGTGAAGTCGCCATCCATGCGCAAGTAAATCCTGCCCACCTTGCCTTTGGCTATCTTGACCTTCTCTACCTCCTTGGCCTCATGGCCTGTGACAGCCTTAGTGTCATTGTCGAGCGCCACGCTCTCCTCCGTCATCACCAGGTAGTAGTCGGAACCAACCTTCTTGACAGCCAGCACGCCAGCATCGCCATTGAAAGCAGAGAGACCAGCGCAGTCGCCATCTTTCATCTTGCGAGCGTCGACACAAATAGTGTCAGAGCATGTGGGGCCCCATGTGCGCCAAGTGATGGTGTTGCGCGCCTCAAAGACAGAAGGCGCCACAACAGACGACGCAAGAGTGACAAACCTGCCAGGGCGAGTGAGGCTGCCTGTCTCTGTGACAATGTCTTTCTTTATGAAATTGTGGTTCCACTGGTAGTCCTTGTCGATGACAGCATACGCTGGTTCCTTGTGACACTCGCAGTTGCCGTCAAGAGTGACCGTCTCGGGTATGCGTCTGTCGCCATTAGTGCCAAGCATAGGCCAGCCATCTATCCAAGAGCAAGGCTCGATGGTGAGCACGCGCCCCACTCCTCCACGGTCTTGGAACATCACTCCATACCACTCTCCATGCTTGCCATCGACAATAGTGCCCTGGCCCGCCAACGGGAATCCTCCGAAATCGCTCTTGAGAATCACCTTCGAGTCATACGGCCCTTCAATGTTCTTGCTGCGGTAGGCTATCTCCTGGCGGCCTGTTTTTGGCCAGGATATGCACAGCAGATAATACATGCCGTCATGCTTCACCACACGGCTGCCCTCATGCAATCCGTCAGGACGTCCATTCAGCTGCAGCGTCTTGTGCACGCCTCCGGGCTTTTCTGCCGAGAGGTCAGGCTCAAGCTCCACCAGAGAGATGTTGCCGCTGCCAGAGAACACATACACTCGTCCGTCGTCATCGAAGAAGAGAGAAGAGTCGTGATAAGCAGGCAGACGGCTGTGCAGTTTCCATCCCTTTGCAGGGTCGTCTGTCTTGAAGACCATTGACTTGTGCGGTTCATCATTTGCCACAAACAAAGCCCAAAATGTGCCATTGTGATAGCGTAGCGATGTGGCCCATTGGCCGCGTCCATACACAGAACCTTTCTCCAGGTCATAGCGAGGCGTGTCCTTTATCTCGTCAAAGAGATAAGAAACCGTTTCCCAATGCACAAGGTCTTTGCTTCTCATGATTGGTCCTCCTGGGAAAAGATGCATGGTTGTGGTGACGAGATAGTAATAGTCACCCACACGTATGATGTCAGGATCGGGCGCGTCAGTCCACATGAACGGATTCTTCACCTGTACAGTCGGGATAGTGCTCACGCCCGATGCTGCGTCTTGTCCCTGCGCCAAAGCGACAGATGAAGAAGCCAGCATCATACTTAGAGCTGTTATGATTGTTTTCATTATTTACCGTTTTGTTCATTAATTTATTTGTGTTCTGAAAGAGGCATTCACAGATGGCTGTCCGTCAAGACAGAGCATTCCGAGAGTAGCTGCACAACGCTAACATGCTCTCTGCTGGCTTCAGCCATCCCTATATGCCTTCTTCACTTGTGCGCAAGCAGTTGACCCCAAAAGGCTTTGGTGCGTCAGTTTATCTTATATGCCTTCTTCACGATGACGGAAAGGTCTTGTCTGCTCACATTCCCTCGCTTCAGTTTATCTTATATACCTTCTTCACACCCTTCCAAGTGCAAGTGACAGCAGCGCGTCCGTCCTGGACCTTGCCCACTTCAATCTTCACACTTGGGTCGGAAGCCACAGCCTTGATGACAGACTTGTCTGCAAGAGGAGCATAGGCCTGATAGTTGGAAGCATCCATGAAGCCGTTGTCATTAGTGGCATACTGAGGTGCGTCCGGCAGGTTGACCTTCTTGCCATCCACCGTAATTGTCACCTGAGGGATAGTCTCCGGCTCACAAGAAGCCGTGCCCTTTGAGAAGCCAAGTCCATGAAGGTCAAAAAGTCCCTGTGGACGCTGAGGCTGTTGAGGACGTCCGAACTGCTGCCTATTGTCCTGCTTGGCCACCTCTGGGCCCTCCGCCACAAGATATATGGCATGCTTGCCCTTCAAGCCTTCCACAGCAGGGACAGCCACTTTGTAAGTAGCCGCCACCTTCGGAGCGTCAGCGGCAACCTCAACAACACCTATCTCCTTGCCTTTCCATGTGCTGTTGGCATAAGGGCCATCAAGCATCACATGAATCTTAAACGCCCCATTGCCTCCAGGAGTGAGGTTAAGGTTAAGCGTGGTTCCATCCCCCTTAGCCGTTCCAGCGAAAGCCTTCACGCCCTTGGTGTCTTTGGCCAATCCGCCAAATCCAAAATACTTAAAGCCAACGATGCCGCGGTTGGTTATGCCTGCGAGGTCCATGCTGTTGTTCCAGTTGTCAAAGTTGTCCTGCATCCAGTCATTTCCTGTAAGATAGCAAGCTATGCCGGCAGAATAGTATTTATAAGGATTGAGGCCGAATATCTGGAAGCCTTCAGACGTGACCTCCGCACCTGTATACCTGGTGCCATCAGACGCAGCCGCCGTCCATTCATTGTTCTTTGCGTAAGGGTCATAAGCCGTGATGCGCACCTTGCCGCCATCAGCCACCGACTTCTTGTCCCATTCTATCTTCACCGGAGCCACCATGGCCTGGCGGGCATTGCCGAAGCAGCGCGGCGGACGATGATAGAACACATACCATTGTCCGTTGATTTCCTGAAGGGATCCATGCGTGTTGTGGGCAAAGTTTCTTCCTTCGAGATGCGTTCCGTCCTCGTTCGGCACCACGCCACGAGAGTCCACCAGCACGCCGCCCGAACGCCAAGGGCCAAGAGGGCTGTCGCCAAAAGCGTAGCGCAGAGCCGAGTTGGTTGAGCCAAGACCATAGTCAGGGCCTGAGTATCCAGAGAAGACCATCACATACTTGTTGCCCACCTGACGGATAGACGAGGCCTCAAAGAAATTGAAGTCACCAGGATTCTGTCCCTTGTACAGAGCAGGATACTCTGTGCCTTTAGGGTCGCGTATCTCTCCATAACGCTCGCTGGCCGGGATGAAATAGTCGTGCATCTTTGTGCCTGGACGCACAGCATACATATTGTCCTGGTCAAGCTCGAAAGCTGTGGAATGGCGGAATCCATAAAAGACATAGGCGCGGTATCCCTTATCATAGTCCTTATCCTTCTTGTCCGTTATGTTCTCCACAAACACCGACGGGTCGAAGTCGATGTATGAGCCGTCAAGACACTTAGTGCCGTCAGCGTTCAGATTGACAGGAGTGAAAGGCCCGTCGGGACGGTCACCCTTGCAGACCATAGCCACACGTCCCCATCCGCGTGAGTGTGGATAGAGCCAATAAGTCTTCTTGCCAGTCTTCCTGTCCTTCACCTCCACAAGGTCGGGTGCATACATGGTGTCCCATTTTCCATTGACATAATGGCTGAAGATGGGGCCCTCGTCACGCCACTGGCTGAGGTCTTCCACAGGAGCCGACCACATGCGGATGTCATTGCCGCAGTAGGCCGTATATGTAAGGTCGTGCGAACCTATGATGTAGGCACGCAACTTGCCCGGGTTGTCAGGATCTTCAAATACACGTGGCTCACCATCTGGCAAGTGCTCCCACAGCGGGAGATACGGATTCTGCGCCTTGCCAGCAGCACAAGCCAGAAGCATCATTACACTAAAGAAAATCTTTTTCATATCTTGTTATACTCAGTTATTAGGTTTATACTCTATTCTAAAAACACGCCCTGCCATATATACTGGCTGCGTCTTACTATATATACAATTCACTTTGTTATACATACATTACGCCATTATACATACATAGCACCGTGTCATTATATATATAATGTGTACATACCAAAGCATTCACCATGCGCAAACACCTGGCCGCTTCTACAGTACACATATCTATATATATGCGTCATCAGTTTTATATATATGCGTCATCAGTTTTATATATATGCGTCATCAGTCGTATTATATATGTGTCATCGGTCGTATATATACATGTATCAAAGACCTGTCACCATCACCTTCTGTCCCTTCACTACGCTTATCTCGTATTCATTCACGCCATCATGCCTGCCCACAAGCACCAGCCCCTTTGCAGAAAGGGCATCCTTGCAGCGCAGACGCAGCACACCATCCTGCTGAACAGCAACAACAGCCTTCTTGAGCTTGCCGTCGGCCCATGACTCGCTCACCTCATATCCTCCGCGCGCCTTCAGCCCAGAGACCGAACCCTCACTCCAAGCATCTGGAAGAGCCGGAAGCAGAGATATGAAAGGCTTCTCGTCAGTAATAGGGTCACTCTGCATAAGCATCTCAGCGATGCCAGCAGTCACGCCAAAGTTGCCATCAATCTGGAAAGGCGGATGAGCGTCAAAGAGATTAGGGAATGTGCGTCCGTCGGGACACTCCTTTTCCCTGCCCTCATCAGGCAAGAGGCGCAGCATGTTGCTTATGATAGCAAAAGCATGGTTGCCGTCAAGCATGCGCGCCCAGAAGTTGGTCTTCCATCCCAGACTCCAGCCCGTGGCCTGGTCGCCACGCTGTCGGAGTGTCACCCCAGCAGCCTTCCAGAGAGAGGGAGTCTTGTATGCGGAAATCTGGCATGAAGGATACAGCCCATAGAGATGCGATATGTGGCGATGCTCATCATGCGGATCATCAATATCCTCGCGCCATTCCTGCAACTGACCATACTGCCCCACCTTCATTGGAGGCAACATATCTATAGCCTTCTGCAACTTAACCAGATAATCAGCGTCCTTATCAAGCACACGAGCCGCATAAAGAGCCTGAGAGAGCACATCTCTGGCTATCTGATTATCCATAGTGCAACCAGCACACACAGGACTCTGCTTGCCTCGTCCCCCATGCTCAGGCGACACGCTTGGCACAACGAGCAGTTCTCCGTCCCTTTCCACCATATAGTCGAGATAGAAATCAGCGGCTCCCTTCAGCACAGGGTAATATTCAGCAAGAAAATCCTTGTCGAGCGAATACTGGTAATGCTCCCACAGATGTGTGGCAAGCCAGCCTCCCCCATTAGGGAACATTCCCCAAAAAGCTCCGTCCACGGGACCTGCTATGCGCCAGATGTCTGTGTTGTGATGAGCCATCCAGCCTCGGCATCCATACATGGTGCGAGCTGTCTTGGCGCCAGTCTCGCTAAGGTCGCGTATCATAGAGAAGAGCGGTTCGGCAGTCTCAGGCAGGTTGCACACCTCGGCAGGCCAATAGTTCATCTCCGTATTGATATTGATAGTGTACTTGCTGTCCCATGGGGCATATACCTTATTGTTCCACACGCCCTGAAGATTGGCAGGCTGCCCACCCTTCTGCGAGGAGGATATAAGCAGGTATCTGCCATAGTTGAAGAGAAGGGCCACCATCCCCATATCCTTGCTTCCATAAAATTTATCCAGCCGCTGCGGTGTGGGCAACTGGCTGTTCTCAGCAGAAGCCAGATGCAGGCTCACCCTGTCATACTGTTTTCTGTATGCTGCCACATGGCGTTTCATCAGCGAGGCAAAATCCATTGTCTCCGCCTTAGATAGCAGTTCGGCATTCTTCTGCGACGCATCGCCCGACACGTCATCATATCTTCGGAAGTTGGTTGCAGCCGATATATACAGCGTAGCCTCCGTAGCGCCTTCCACCTTTATGCAGCTGCCGTCAGCGCTCACACGTCCATCACTCTTCACGTCTGTGCGGCATTGAGCTGTCAGCGCAGCCTTAATGCCCTCATGATCAGCCCCGTGAACAACAGCCGTCATGCTGTTGCCCTCAGCCTTCACCACCACTGGCAACGGGCATGTCTGTGTCAGCACGAAAGAGAGCGCGCCCTTCTTGCTTGCCTTCACATGCACAGCCACAATGCCATCAGGCAAGGAAGCTATGGCCTGCCTGGTGTATTTCACCCCGTCGCACACATACGACACGGTGTTTGTAGCATTCCGAAGGTCGAGCTCACGCACGTAACCAGCCACGTTCTTATGTCCAAACCGCATGGTCAGACTGCCAAGCGTGAGGTAACGCATGCCGTGCGGACCTTTGACAAATTCCTTGTTGATAAGATTTTCTGCCTCCTTCTCCTTTCCGTCGAAAATGAGACCGCGCACCTCCGCCAGATACTGCAATGAGGTGGAGCTGTTGTTGTCATGAGGTCCTCCGCTCCAGAAACTCTCCTCATTGAGCTGTATCTCGTCCGTGTCGGTGCCTCCAAACACCATAGCTCCCATGCGTGAGTTGCCAAGAGGCAATGCCTCCAGCCAGCACGACGCAGGAGCGTCATACCAAAGTCGCTGGTCATTGTCAGGCTGTTTGGCCGCCGCGCACACGTCGCTTGCCACCAATACGGCTACGATTAGAGAAAGAAGCTGTTTCAGCATATTCGTCTTTGTATTATATAATCAGTTTTTCACAATATACAATCTTCTGTGCCTTACATTTTGATCAAGATTGGTCTTGCATTACAGGCAGGCATATCTTACACTACAGGCAAATATATCTTACATCATAGGCAAGCATATCTTACATCATAGGCAAGCATATCTTACATTATAGGCAAGCATATCTTACATTATAGGCAAGCATATCTTACATTATTGTAAAGGCTTTCACTATAGCTATGGCCAGACATCGCTCTGCCACGACACAAGCCGTCTACAGTTCAGTAGCTCATCACTTTCCTGGCATCGCCATCTTTTGTCTTGATGAGGTTCAGGCCAGCCTGGATGCCACTCAGCGCAACGCCACCAACAGAATATACCTGAGCCACGTCCTGCCTCTGCGATGTCCTCACATCAGACACAGCAGTATATTCATCGTCTGTCACCGAATAGACAGCAATCTTGGTTATCTTGATGTCGTCTGCTATAGACTGGCGCAGCATGCTCAGCTTATACTCGCCCCATCCATCGCTGACCTCAAACATGAGAGTCACATCGCCATCCTTTGTGACTGTGGCATTGACAACCTTGTTCTTATCGCCAGTGAGCTTTGCGAGCGTGACAGTGAGAGTCGTTCCCTCCAAGCCCTCGGCATGGAAACACAGCTTGTACTTGCCCGCAGTGAACTGCAGCGAGCGGTAGACATTCTGATTGGCGTCAGTCTTCTGGTCGCCGCCAAACATGAGCGAAGCCTTTGAGAGGTTCACCCTCCACCCATGCGCCTTCGGGTTGTAGCCCTCAGCCTCGATGTTAGGCCGCCATTTCAGAGATGCGTCACACGGAGAGTCGAGAGTGAACTGCTTGAAAAACTTCCACATGGTGACTGTGGAGTTGCCATCCTCTGTATTGGCTGTCCAGTCGTTATGTCCCATGTCGTTGCACTCATAGAAGACCACAGGAAAGCCTCCCTCTGTAGCCTCAAACACATTCTTGTCATACTTGCCCTCCACCGATGTCCTCTTGGCTACGGGGTTGGCGCCATTGCGCGCCACCATATTCTCTATGATGACAGGGACAAGCGAATACTTCACGAAGTCGTCTTTCTTGCCATGTATATGGATGAACGGCACAGGGCGCGAACCCACATGGTGCATGTGAAACTCGTTGATGGGAAATCCGCTGATGGAACCGAAGGCCGCGAAGATGTCCGAGCAGAAGTTTGTGAGGGAATAAGTGTTCATGCCGCCATTTGAGAATCCGCAACAATACACCCGTTTCCTGTCTACAGAAAATTCCTTGCCCACTTCCTCGACAAGCTGGCGTATGAAGTCGACATCCTTGCTGTACTCACCAGTCGACTCCCAGCCAGGGAGCGTGCCGCCGAACACAGGGAAATAGTAGTTCAGTCCCTGCGGAAAGACCACAATAAACTTCTCCTCGTCAGCCACCGACTGGAAGCGAAGAGCCCTGTCTTCCTTGTGTCCGCCGGTGCCGTGCATAGACACCACCATCGGCGCGTTCTCAGGGCATCCCTGCGGCACATAAAGTATATACTGGCGTTCCACCCCATTCACCATTATAGTCCTTGAGGCATCGACCTTGTCGAAAGTGTTGCCGGCCACAGCCGTTGCCGTCTTGGCAGGCTCCGAAGCCTTGCAGCACACTACATTTGCCGCAACAGATGCAGACAACATGCAGAAGGCCATCAGCGAGAGTAAAATCTTCTTCATTTGAGCTTAAAAACGTTTTAGGTTTATGATGCAAAGGTAAATATTTTCCTTATCAAGCGTTTTTCATTATGTATCGTATGTTTTAGATTCTGATTCATACATACCATCATTGCATGAAAAAAGGATAATCTTATGCCCTCATGACACAAAATTATCCTTTTTTCAAGCTTTAAGCCCTTCCAGGCTCACCTTTTCTTATATTCATAGCTTATGCGCTGCACTATCTGACCCGGGTCGCCAATGATGAGCGAGAGCACATGTTTCCTCTTTCCAGCCCCCAGCGGAAGAGTGACAAGATAGTCCTTGCGGTTGGCCAGCACCTGGATTTTCCATGGGAACGACCATTCCTCAAACCTGTTCTCACACACCACAGCCCCGCAACCGTCCACGCTCACGCCTATGCGGTTGCTCCTGTCGAGAGTGACTGGCCAGAAAGGCACAGTAGAAATGCAGAGCGTCACGCTGTCCGGCTCCGCGCCTTCATTCAGCCCCGCAGCTCCATCGAGGGTGATGTCCATGCGGTCTGACACGAGGCTGGAAGCATCCTGCACAGCATCATGCGGCTCGCCCATCTGCAGGCCCACCCAGTCCAGTCCTATGCCATCCAGCAGACGGAAGGAGCCTTTAGCCTTCAGTTTTCTGAGGTCAACCCTATGCTTGAGCTCCACCATCCTCTGCTCCGCAGGCAAGGCATAAGCATCTGTAGGCTCTGCCACAATATCGGGCATCATCTGGTACTTGGCGCAATAGCCAGGAGGCAGACAAGACATCATCTGGTTCCACTTGCCGTCAAGCTGTGTGTTGTACCTTTCCACCAGGGCACTTATGCTGTCGTAAGCCGCTTTCGACTCCGCTCCTGCCGCGCCGCTGCCCGTCTCATGATTGAGCTGCGCCATGAGGAATTTCCTGTTCATCTGGCAAGCCGACTGCACCGCATAGCCCGCTATCTCAAAGAAGGCGGGCCTGTATTCCTCTGGCAGACTGCGCGTCACGCTCTCCGCCACATCCGATATACGCTTGTAGTCATCGAGGCGCGCCTGGGCTGTGCCATCAGAGAAAGAGAGGTGGGAGTCGTGCAGACGCACGTTCTCCTTGCTGTCCCATTCCATCTCGTAGCCCATAAACTCAGGGCGGCGCTCCCATGCCAGCCTGTAGTAAGTGTCGAGCATGTCCTGAAACACCTTCTGGTATTTCTTGCCAAAGACAGAGGCCAGCCATGCCGCCTGGCAGCCGTTAACGTTGTCATAAGAGAATGAGCTCATGTCCCACGCCATGTCAAAAAACTGCTGCATCTCCATCTCCATCGGCTTGATATCGCCCACATTCAAGAGCCAGTAGCGGTCAGCTCCAGCATCATAAGCCTTCTTCAGTTCCTCATACATCAGCATCGGCGACGTGCTTGATATCCACAGATTGTCGTGCGGAGAGCCCAGATAGCTCAGGTGGTAATACACACCCGACGCCCCCTTGCGCTTTCTCTCATCGGCATTGCTCACACGCTTCATGTAGCCGTAGTTGTCGTCTGGCCACACCAGAGTGATGTCCTCCGGCACCTTCAGCCCTGCATCATAGATGTCGAGAGTCTCCTTGTAAGGCACAAATATCTGCGGAATATCGGCAGCGTCCCTGCCCTTATGCCGCTCCAGTATGCCACGCTGGTCTGCAAATACAGTCTCAAGTGTGCGTGCGCGCACCTTCGGGTCGGCAGAGCCTTTCATAGCCTCATCGTGCAGGCCCCTCATGCCCATGGTGTATATATTGTCATACTGGGCAGTCTCACTGATGCGTTTGTCCAACTTGCCATAGATAGTCTCCTTGTTGGTCAGGTAATTCCATTCGCCATCGCGCGCCTTGTCCCATTCCCACTTAGAGGCATTGTTGAAGAGCAGAGGCTCGCAGTGGCTGGTGGTAATCATCACTCCCCATTCCGCTGCCCTCTTCTGGCTCTCTGGATGAGAATAGAAAGCTCCCGTGCAGGAGTGCATGGCAGGAGCCAGCATGTTGCCTTTCAGCCTCAGCACCAGCTCGCACACCTTATCGTATGTCTCAGGACCAATGTCGCCCAGCCCCTTCTCGAAATTCTTAGACGCCCAGGGCTTCATGCCCCAGTCTTCATCATTGATGAAGCATCCGCGGTACTTCACCGTAGGGCTTTTCGACACATAGTTTTCCTTGTAGTCCACCTTGCTTCTCCTCTCCACAGGCACATCAGCCCACCAGTACCAGGGACTGACACCTATCTTCTCGCTGACATGGAAGACACCGTAGGCAAGTCCCCTCGCGTCGCTTCCCACGATGAAGAGGCGCTGCCCTTGCGTCACTATCATGTAGCGTTCCCAGCATCCAGCGATGGCCGACGCGTCCACACGCCCTTCAAGTCCGAGGCTCTTCAGGCCGTCGACAGTGGCAAGGACCACCTCACCTCTCTTTGCGCCAGTTCCCTTGTCTGGCGACATAGACCATGCTGTGCCGCCTGACGAGGCAGAAGCTGCAGCCATACTTGACGCACCAGCCACACGAGGCTTCACGCCAGTCACTCTTCCTATGTCATCACTCAATACCTTTGCCATCTTGCCCACAAGCGGAGCATCATGTCCAGAAGCCACGATGACACAGTCTTCCAGATTGACAGCTTTAGCCAATGCGCTTGCTCCAAGCATCATGGCATACAATAAGATTTTCTTCATGGTTTATTTTTTTAACAGTACGCATTCATATCATGGCAATATCCCTACAAACCGCCCTTACCATACATACGTATTGAAAGAGTGCGGCAAGACGCTAACATTCAGGTATTTCTTATCCACCTGCACAGACACGGCCACTTCCTTATCCTCGAAATTGCCCACTGTGACGACGTGCTTGCCATCCTTGCCACGGAACACTACCACAGGGGTCTTGCTGAAGTCCCTGCCAGAGTAGGCCACCATCTCCGCGCCAGCTCCGATGAAATGGCTGAAATGCTTATAGGCATAATACTCTGCTGTGTAGCGCGGCTTGCGAGTCTTGCCGTCCACCTGCACCAAAGCGTTTTGTGTCCAGCCCCACGGAGAGATGCCGTTGTCCTTCAAGATGAAGTTCCAGTTGTAATACTCGTCACACCCATTGCCAAGATTGTCCGACAGCAGGAAGAACGTGTGCTCACCTGCCTTCCAGTCCATCTGGCCATTGCCGCACTCACTCTCGCTCACCATGAAGCGGTGTGAAGGATAACGTCTGCGCATCTCTGGCAGGTTGTTGCGGCATTCCCACTGCGTGCCTATACCCTTGATGTTGGCCTGCAGCGTCTTGTCGTCAAGAATCTTCTCCACATAGTCAAGCCGGTTGGTGTTGATAGTGCCAAACCACAGCTCCACTTCCGGATGGCGTTTGGCAAGCGTAGGCGCAAGATACTCATTGTTAAAGCGCAACGAGCCCTCGGCTGTCCATGGGCATCCAGGATAAGGCGTATATGAATAAGCCTCGTTCTGGTACATCACCTTCGTGATGGGCAGTCCCTCCTCGGCATACAGTTCTATGAAGCGGCAGAACATGTCGGCATAGCACTGCAGGTATCGAGGATCCTGTATGAAATAGTCCTGTGTGGCCAGTCGGCGCGGAAACACCCCGTCGCGGTTGCCCAAAAGCTTCATCTCGTCGGGATCGGCCTGCTTGCCGTCATCCATATAGAGCAGATAGCCCTGGCGCTGGTCCATCTTGTTGTACTGGCTCGGCGACACAGGATAGTCATGATTTATCTTCATCCACACAGGCGGACTCCATGGACTCATGAAGAGCTTCAGCTCCGGCTGATACTTCTGCGCAGCCCGCGCCAGAGGAATGATGTTGCGCTTGTCATGCTCCACGTTGAAATATCTCAGCGAGAAGTCGCCATCCACATCGTCACAGCTGTACCATTCCCTCGCATAGTCGTTGGCATTCATCGACACACGGCCGAGCGTGAACCTGAGGTCGCCATCGGGAGAGAAGATGTTGCTCATCAGCTCATCCTGCTCACGGCGCGAGAGCATGTTGAAAGCGTCCCAGTCCAGTTCGTTGAATGTGGTGCCGAAGCCCACGAAGGGCACACCCTTGCTCTTGGCGTCAGCCACCGCCACCACCTTGCCGCCTGGCCTGGCGGAAAGCGATGCCTTGCCCTGTTTCCACACTTCCGACTCTGTCGTCGTATAAGTTCTCACACTCTGCGCCCACGCTCCGCCGACAGCGAGAGCGGACATCACAGCTACAATAAACTTCTTCATATTTCGTAAAAAAAACATTTCACTATTATACATTCATTCCTTATACCACTCAGCATACATGATGTAATGCTGGGCTATGCCCACATTTAGTTCCTTGGCCTGCTCAGGGTCAACCTTCTTGATGAACTTGGCCGGCACGCCGCCCCACAGTTCGCCGTCGCCCACCTGCGTGTTCTTCAGCACCAAAGCTCCTGCCGCCACTATAGCTCCCTCGCCTATCACC
Source organism: uncultured Bacteroidaceae bacterium (assembly GCA_934271655.1). Taxonomy (GTDB): domain Bacteria; phylum Bacteroidota; class Bacteroidia; order Bacteroidales; family Bacteroidaceae; genus Minthosoma. The sequence goes on from CAKQRW010000009.1 coordinate 35,828, forward strand.
GCATTGTCGAGCACCGTGGCACCCATGCCAATGAGTGCGCCCGACTTCACCGTGCAGCCATGAAGCGTCACATTGTGGCCTATGGTGACATCGTCACCTATCTCGATGGCCGCCTTCTTGTACAGGGTGTGGAGGCACGAGCCATCCTGGATGTTCACACGGTTGCCTATCTTGATGTAGTTGACATCGCCACGCACCACTGCATTAAACCACACTGTGCACTGGTCGCCCATCTGCACGTCACCTACTATTGTTGCGTTCTCACTGAAATAGCAGCCCTCACCCCAATGCGGAGTGAGACCGCACACTGTCTTTATCAATGCCATTGTCTTGCTCTATATATTATATAATGTGTAAAGTGTCACCGTAAAGCGTGCAATGAGTCACCTCCGCATCATGCGCCTCCCTGCACTACCGTGCAGACTGACTCACGGAAATGTCCTCCTTCCACACGCCCACAGCCACATGTCCTCGTCTCATTTGAGAAACACGAAATAGACCGCAGCTATGAGGCAGGCAAATGCTGCCACATGGTTCCAATGCAGCTGCTCGCCCTGAAACATAAGCCCGGCTATGACCGTAAAGACGGTAAGCGAGATGACCTCCTGTATGACCTTCAGCTGCATCAGCGTGAAAGGGCCGCCATTGCCCACAAATCCCATCTTGTTGGCCGGCACCTGAAGAGAATACTCAAAGAAAGCTATGGCCCAAGAGAAGGCTATCACGCCTATGAGAGGCCAGCCATTGCTGATGTTCATCTGCTGGAGCTTGAGATGGCCATACCACGCAAGCGTCATAAATATATTGCTGCCCACAAGCAGCAGCACAGTGTATAGTCCGTTCATAATACTATTGTTTTTATTTACAAAGATACGTTTTTTTTCTGTTTCCCATTACATTTTGTTCATAATATTTGTTTGTTCACTTATATTATCGTAATTTTGTAGGCACGTTGGGCTTGCTTATTGATGGCAAAGCCGCAACAGCACACACAAAGAAAACAACTATTCTAACATAACACAACAATGAGCACAAAGCAAAAAAGATTCTTCCTCACAGAAGATGAAATACCTACACAATGGTATAATATACAGGCCGACATGGTCAACAAGCCCATGCCGCCTCTCAACCCAGCCACCAAGCAGCCACTCAAGCCAGAAGACCTCTTCCCTATCTTTGCGGAAGAACTGGCACGCCAGGAGCTTGACCAGACAAACGCATGGATAGACATTCCAGAGGAGGTGAGAGACATGTACAAGTACTACCGCTCCACACCACTCGTGCGCGCCTACGGACTGGAGGAGGCTCTCGGCACTCCTGCACATATATACTTCAAGAACGAGAGCGTGAGCCCAGTAGGCTCACACAAGCTCAACTCCGCCCTGGCACAGGCCTACTACTGCAAGAAGCAGGGAGTGACCAACGTCACTACAGAGACAGGAGCAGGACAATGGGGATGCGCCCTCAGCTACGCCGCCAAGGTCTTCGGGCTGGAAGCAGCAGTCTACCAGGTGAAGATATCATACAACCAGAAGCCATACCGCCGCAGCATCATGCAGACATACGGAGCGCAGGTCACAGCCTCGCCATCCATGTCCACACGCGCAGGAAAGGACATCCTGACCAAAGACCCCAACAACCAAGGCTCTCTCGGCACAGCCATCTCTGAGGCTATCGAACTGGCGATGAACACTCCCAACTGCAAATACACCCTCGGCTCCGTGCTGAGCCATGTCACACTCCACCAGACCATCATCGGCCTTGAGGCAGAGAAGCAGATGGAGAAGGCTGGCGAATATCCCGATATCGTCATCGGATGCTTCGGTGGAGGATCCAACTTCGGAGGTATCTCTTTCCCATTCATGAGGCACAACATCCTTGAGGGCAAGAAGACACGCTTCATAGCTGCCGAGCCAGCCAGCTGCCCTAAGCTGACACACGGCGTGTTCCAGTATGACTTCGGCGACGTGGCGGGCTACACTCCATTGCTCCCTATGTACACACTCGGCCACAACTTCATGCCTGCCAACATCCACGCGGGCGGACTCCGCTACCATGGCGCAGGTGTCATCGTGAGCCAGTTGCTGAAGGACGGACTGATGGAAGCCACTGACATCAAACAGCTCGACACCTTCAAGGCCGGCATGCTCTTCTCACAGGCTGAGGGAATCATACCTGCTCCTGAGAGCTGCCACGCCATCGCTGCGGCCATCAACGAGGCCAACAAGTGCAAGGAGACTGGCGAGGAGAAGACCATACTCTTCAACCTCTCAGGCCACGGACTCATTGACATGACTGCCTATGAGCAGTATCTCTCCGGTTCTCTCCAGAACTACGAGTTCACAGACGAGGACGTGAAGAAGAATCTTGAGCAGATAGAGAAATACGTGTGATGCCAGCTGCCAACAGGCTCACACAGAAAGAAGGCGTGCGACGCCTGCATTCATTGCAGGCGTCGCGCGCCTTCTTTTTCCCTTTAGTGCCTCCATAGCCCGCATCCTTCATGATCCGGACACTGGACAAGCCCACCAATCATTTCATAAGTAGGTGCTCACAATTATTTTTATATTTGCCATGCTCTATCTTGAGGCCGGTTTCTTCTTCTGTTTGAAGGAGCCATGCGGGCATAGTGACTGATAAACAGAAGGAAAAGATGACCGAGAGAGAGTGTGGCAAATATTGTAGCGGCTCACTTTGATACTATAAAATAATTTTGAACACCTACTTACTATCCCTTGTCTTCCACGTGGACAAGCTCATGGCGCATTGCCGCCGCACGTCACCACGCCACAGCTATTTCTGGCTGTCCTCCCATTCCTGCCACTGCTTCATGGCCTCCTTCCAGTCGGTCTGCTCACCAGCCTCCACAGCTTCCTTCAGCCTCACCTCCTCGTCGCGTGCCTTGTCTCTTTCACGCTTGGCCTTCATGTCAGCGATGGTAGCGTCATCGAGGATGCGTATAGCTCCACGCTCTATGGCAGCCAGCAGCTCTGGCTCGCCAAAGGCCTTGCCCGGCTCATTGAAGTCGGATATGTTAAACTCATAGTCCATGCGCAACTGATGGCGTATCATCTTCTGCCTGGCACGGTTGTTGCAATTCTTAGCGCGCAGCAGCTTGCCTATCTCTTTTATCTCTTTCGCTGAATACTTGTTTCGTCCCATTATTGCTTGATTTGCGTTTTGGGCAGCAAAGTTACGAAGAAGTACTGTGTTATGCAAACACTATCACATTTTTTGGATGAATGAACTGCAAACATGTCACTTAGACCACGTAAGTCAGTCACTTAGACCACGTAAGTCAGTCACTTAGACTGCATAACCCAGTCACTTAGACTGCGCAATCCTATGACTTAGGCTGCGCAATCCTATGACTCAGGCTGCGCAATCCTATGACTTAGGCTGCACAATCCTATGACTTAGGCTGCGCAATCCTATGACTTAGGCTGCGCAATCCTATGACTTAGGCTGCACAATCCTATGACTTAGGCTGCACAATCCTATGACTTAGGCTGCGCAATCCTATGACTTAGGCTGCACAATCCTATGACTTTTGAATCAGCGGTCAATCTCTGTCAGTGCCGTTACATGGCGACAATATACATAGAGTCCCATCCGAGGCCGGGCTGCAAGTCCAGGAACAAGAAAGGAGGACAAGCCAAGACATCCTTGGCCTATCCCCCCAATCCATTCACATCAGTGTGGACTTCCATAAGCCCACAGCATGAATACCACATTCATGAGTGCCCTTTCACAAGCACCCATACTGCTTGCGTGCCATATCAGCAGCCGATCATCACTTCATCACCTTGATGACCTTGCCACCCTTCTTCACGATGCTGACACCGCCAAAGACAGCAGGCTGGCGCACACCGCCCACTGAATAGACAGCCTCCTCAGCCTCGCCAGCCTCAACGCCATCTACAGCAGTCTGGGTAGCATAATACTTGTCAAGCTCTGCCTTGGCAGCAGCCTCATCAGCAGCGAAGACAGCTGTGACGACAGTGGCCTGCGACAGCTTAAGCACAAATACAGGTGTCTGAGCACCAGCCTCCTGCACGCCAGTGAGCTGTGCCTGATAGCTAACCGCCATCTGTCCCCTCATGACCTTAACCGTAGTAGGCTCAGACTCAAAGACCTTTCTGCCGTCAGCATCTGTAGTGACCGACACATACTGGAATGTCATCTCGCCTGTAGGCAGGTTCATTGGCATGATGTTGAAGCCAGACCATGTGACATTGACATATTCAGAACTCTGGCTGCAAGGAGTGACCTTGACGGTCTGCGCCTCGTTTGTAGTCATGATAGGAGATGCTGGAGCTGCAGCAGGAGCCACGCCAGTCACCACGGCACCCTCATAAGTGTTGCCCTGGTTCTCAAGATACTTGGCATAGTCGGCATCGCTCACAAAGTGGAGTGTAGCATTGATTTTCACGGCCTTGCCGTTAGCCACAATCATGAAGCCGGCCTTGTAGTCCGCACCTTCGTCACAGCGGTAGCTGCGTGTGTACTGAGTGACTGTGCCATCCTCGTTAGTCCAGTCCCACACTACCCTGTGGTAGGATGTCTTAGGAGCTTCCGTCATAGAGCGTGTCAGCACGCCTCCGCCAGTCTCTCCCGACTCGTCAGGATTGTACTCTCTCCATGAGTCAAAGAAATAGTATGTCACAGAATCGGCAGCCTCGTTGAGCTTGACGCAATAGACAGCAGGATAGGCATTGTGCCCAAACACGCTGTTGTAGCCTCCCATGTAGTTGGTCAGCTCGCCATCAGCGTCACGCCATCCGTCGAAAGATGACGACCAGTAGGGATTGTAAGAGCCGTTGACATTGAGTCCGTAGATTGCAGCCTCAGAGATGCTGCCTATGCCGAGAGCCTCCGCTATGCTCTTGCTGTCTATGAGCGACACCGTCTTGGTGTACTCCTGGTTGGTGACTGCAAGCGCCATGGTACCCTCCACGTCTATGGTTTTCACAAGCTCAGGTCCTGCCACAGAAAACGACACTGTGTAGGAATCGTTGTTGACACTGAGCGTGTCAGTCTGGCGTGTGGCAAGATTGGCCTGGGCAAGCAGCGCGCCTTTGGTCTTGATGGTGTACTTGTGTCCCTCAACAAACCAATAGTCAAGGGTGACAGCGCATCCGCCCTGCGCCGACGATGAGTAGGACTCACCCACGGTGCTGTCGTCCACATAGACATCATAGTCTACCTTGACGATGTTAAGGAAGGTGAAATTGAACTGCCCGTCATTGGGATAGACCAGCGTCACCCCTTCCCTATTGAGGTCGTCGATGCTTGAGAAGGCCTTGCCGTCAGAGATGTTCCACTGCGCGGTGCCCCACTCGAATGCGCCCTGCGCCAGGGCGCTGGTTGCGGCTACAAGAGCCACAAGCAAAGAAAGTAAAATTTTCTTCATGCTAATCTCGTGTTTACTTTTGTTACTATATGTTTTGACAATCACATCTGTCTTGCCTGGCAGGCAGGCTGTGGCCCACTTGTCCAGAGCCACAGCCTGCCCGCCAGCCATATCACTTGCCTGGCATCTCGCCGTCGATGGCCTTGATGATGACAGAGAGCAAGTCGTCGGTCGGGCGTGAGAGAATCATGTTGCCAATCTTCGTCATGGCCTGGCGCTTGCCCGACTTTATCTCCTTGATGCGGTTGGCAAGTATGGACTTCATCTGCTTCTTCTGCTTGTCTGTGGCATTAGCGCCAGAGAAAGGCTTGGCCCACTTAGCCAGCTGCATGTCGTCGGCATCGAGCGACGGGTTGGCAAGATACTCCTTGACATATTTGAGATAGTCGTCAAGATTGCCCTGCTTTTCCGCCAGAGTGATGAGCGAGGACAGTGTGTAGTGGTCAGCATTGGCCACCTTCATGTCGGCGAGCAGAGCCTTGAAGTCGTCAAAGCGCTTTTGGTCGATGGTGTAAGAGCCATCTTTCTCCACCACCATGCCGCGGTTGTAGTTCTGCAGCACATTGGCTATCTTCATGTCCACCACGCCCTGCCCCACTTGGGCGGCCAGCTGCGACGGGTCTTTCACCGTGCTGACAAAGGCCTTGGCAAACGGATTGTTGATGTTGCGCATGAAGACAGTGCGGAGCGTGCTGTCGGCGGCGAAAGAGGTCTCCTTGCCGTCGAGCAATGCCTCTGCCACCTGGTCGGCATCGTCAGCCTTGTAGGCCGCTGTGAGAGTAGCCAGATAGTTCATGAGGAACTTAGGGTCGCGGTCGCCAGCCTTCCACCTGTCGGCAAGAGCCGAGGCGCTGTTGTCTGTGCTGGCCTCCTTCACCTTGGCTATAAACTCGTCGGCCTTGCACGCTCCAAGGAAGCGGCCTATCTCCTGGCCATAAGAGTTGAAGAAGACGAATGTAGGATAGGCCTGCACCTGCAGTTTCTTGGCGAGCGCGGCTCCATACTCTGTCTCCATGTCCATCTTGACGCAGACGAAGCGGGGGTTCATGTACTCGCCCACCTGCTCTGTGGGGAAGATGGTCTTCGACATCATCTTGCACGGACCGCACCACTGGGTGAAACAGTCGAGGAAGATGAGCTTGTTCTCTGCCTTGGCACGCTCGGAAGCCTGTTCCAGAGTAGTGCCTTCAGGCATGAAATCCATGCCTTGCGCCATCGCTGCTATAGTGATGAAAGCTGCAAGGACTGTCATTGCTAATTTCTTCATTGGTTTGTTGCTTTTGTATAATCTTTCTTGTAAGTTGATTTTCAGCATTGTTTTATTGTCCCGAGTCAGGCCGCTCTGATAATTTTATAGCGGCAAAGCAGGCTGCCCTCATATAGCCGAGTTCTCTTGTCTCCGCTACTGCATTGAGAATTTCCACGCCATGTCCTTCACCTTGCCAGGTATCTCATAGTCGTAGCACCTGTCGGTGTTGAGTATGCCGCTCGCCGCATTGATGGTGTATTCGTAGAGATGACCTGTGTGCGTCTGCTCGTTCCATGTGGCTATGTGCACAAGATTGTCGGAATGCGGCACCATTCCATAGCCATAGATAGTGCCATGGTAATACTTCATGATGCGCACACACGTGATGTTCTCTCCCTCTGGAGCTGTCCATGCCGCTGATGCTGGCTGCTGGCTGTCGTAGGCAAAGTTGTAGAGAGTGCCGCCGGCAGCGTAATAGATGAACGAGCCTACATGGCTTGCTGCCATCGACGTGGCCTCAGCCACATGTGGGCAAAGGTCATCCATCGGGTACAGCGCCCGCCCTATATTTGTGCTCTGCGGCGACGAGGTGGCAAAATTGGCCACAGCCAGATAGCGACTGCCATCTCTCTCCATGATGAGATAGTCGTAGGGACGAAGCGAGACAGCCTGGCTCTCTCCTCTGCCCCAGTCGCCCATGATGAGTGTCATGCCAGTATTGTTCACGTCGAAAGCGCATGCCTCAGGGTCTTGCTCGGCAAACGTCTCCATACGGGCTGAGTTGTAGCCAGCATAGCGGAAGCGGTGGTAGGTCTGGTCGTAGACCACCACACCGTAATTGAGTGTGTGGGGCACCTCTGCGTTCCATGGAGCAAGTGTGCCTATGCCGTCAGCAAACTTGGCCACTCCAAATTTTGTGGTGCGTCCCTGGGTGGCGCTGAAGGAATAGGTGTTGGTGTAGATGTCATTGCCGTTGATGAGAATCTCCGAGTTCTGCCCCGACATCACGCCAGAACCGTGCTGGCCATACCACACAGGTGCCTCTGCAGCTGGAGGCTCATGGAAGAAGTCGGAGAAAGACAGTGCTTTCTCTATGCCATTCTCGCTCACGCCCACCAGAGTCTTGTCGGTGCAGAGACCCACATAGTTGTTGCCCGAGGCGAGCGACACGGCTATGTCGAGGCAGCGCACAGGCTTTCCCTCAAGGCATTCGCCGTTGGTGGCCTCATAGAGATTGGTGTAGTGGCGGTTGTAGTTGGCATTGAGCTTGGTCCACGGGTTGTAGACGAGAGCCAAGTCGCTGTAGCCCGGCTTGTCGGCCCTCTCATAGAAGACCATCCATCCGCCGTCAAACACTTCGCTCACGGCTACGGGCACACGGAAGAACTGCTTGATGCCGTCGCTCTCGTTGGTGACAACGAGCTGCACGTAGTAGTTGCCGCCTGTGCGCGAGATGCTTGCGTCGAGCACGCGCTCATGGCCCAAAGTGTCGATGACCGTGCTGGCTCCCGAGCCTGAGTGCGCGCTGTAGATGGTCCACAGGTAGGAGAGCCTGCTGTCATCTGCTGCGTTGGCCTCGTGCCCGTCTATTGTCACCTTTGGCTCAAGGTGCAGCACGTCAAAGCGCATGATGGAATATTCCTTGAGCATGCCCACGCCCGACGTGTCAATCTTCACGTCCTGCAGGTCGTGGTAGTCGTAGTTGCCCTCGTCGTCATAGCATGACCAGCACGCCAGCGCAGCCACAGCCATGGCTGCCCATGCGGCAGGACGCCTTACGCATTTCTTTATGTCTATTGTCATATCATTCTTTTTTTCTTGGTTAAACACAGCGTTGCACGCCTGAAGCATCGCCTTATCTATCATAGCAGCATCGCGGCCTTATCATCACCGAGGCCGCAGCGTCAGAACGCCACAGGTATTCCCTGCTCGTCGGTGAGCGGGATGTCATGCGACTGGTTGTACTCGCTGAGGGCCTTCTGCATCACCTGCTGCAAGTACACGGCATAGGCGGCGGACACCGTGTTGGTCGCCTCGTCGTAAGAGGTGGAGGCATTGTAGTTGATGACGAAATCCACGAGGTGCAGGTGCTCTATCATGAACTGGTACTTCACCCGGCTGTATGCTCCGAAATATTTCGAGAGGGCCACGCGCGGATAGTTGGCTGAGTCCCAGTTGTCGGGCTTGGCAAGATAGTTTTTCAGCACCACGGTGAACGACTGGTGTCCTTCCGAGCCTGAAGCGAAGACATCGTTGGGCTTCATGCGGAATCTTATCAGTCCGTCACTCTGGCTGAAGAGATCTGGCTGCGGAAGTTTCTGGGTGTCGAAATATATCTTGAACTCGCCCTTCACCTCACCGGCCTTTATCACATAGTCTTCTGTGCGGATGGTGCTTGCCACAAGGGCTGAGTCGCCGCCGTAGGGCTCAAGGCGGAAGGTGCGGTCGTGGCCGGAGGGCATTCCGCTTATCTGGGCGTAAAATGTCACGCTGCCTTCATTGTAGGCATAGGAATAATTGTATGTGGTCTTCTCATAGACAGCTCCGCCTTCTGTGCCCACCCATATGTTGAGAGCCGAATAGCTGGTGTCGAATGTGTCCACCTCCTCTTTGCTGCATGCTGCTACGGCAAGCAGCAAGGCCGCAATAAAGATTTTTGTCATGCAGACTTTCATGTTCGTAATCATGTGTTGGTTTGTGTGGGTTATATAATTTGGATATGGTGATGATTTATAGCCCCCACCTTTACTTGTTTGGCTGCCGCTGCGCGTTCTCTGTCTCTGTGAGAGGCAGCGGGAAAGTGTAGACTTTCTCTGCCACGGCATCTACATCGCTGTAGAGAATGGCAGGCATGTTGAGACGCTTGTAGAGGAAGAACAACTGGCCCTCGCCTGCCAGCTCGCGCCTGTATTCATGCACCAGCTCCAGATAGTAGTCGGATGGCAGCTCCTGCAGCGGCTGCAGGTTGCGCGCCACGCGCAGGCTGTTGAGCGAGGCGAGTGCCTGGTCGGTGTCTCCAAGCCTGTACTGCGCCTCGGAAGCGATGAGATACATCTCTGCCAGGCGTATGAGCGGCATCTTGTTCATGTAGAACATATTGGACGTGGAACTTGGAGTGTCATACTTGGTCAGGTAGCGGTTGTTGGCATGAGTGCTCGAACCGTTCTTGAAGAGGAACGTGTAGCGGTAGTCTTGTGTGGCATTGTCGAAGTAGTCGAGCAAGCGGTCGCGCGTCACGGCAAAAGCGTAGACCGAGCCCTCGTCGAAGAACTCGTCGGCCACATCGGCCTTCATGGTCAGGTTGTTGAGAGCGAAGACCTGCTCGTCGGCCAGCGAGCGGTCGTAGCCCCCCTGCAGGTTGGCTGCCTTGCTCCATGCGAATTTGCCCGAGGCTATGACCTCCTTGGCGGCGTCGAGAGCCTTGGCATACTCGCCCGTCCACATGCAGACCCTTGCCTCCAAGGCCTTGACGGCATAGTAGTTGAGGTGCACGGTGCGGTTGATGAGATAGCCATTGTCGGTCGTCTCTGTTATCTCTCGTCCTGTGGCTATCGGGTCATGCTCTTTGAGCAGCGCGGCGGCTGCCTTGAGGTCGGCAAGGACCGACTCAGCCACCTGGCTGACTGTGAGCTGCGGGAAGACACGATAGCTGAGTCCTGTGCTGTAAGGTATGGCTGGCTGGTCGGGGTTGACGGCATAGCTCACGCCAAAGCATCTGAGGAGGTCGAAGTGCAGGAAGGCGCGCAATGCCAGGGCCTCGCCCTTGATGACTTCCTGGTTGTCGGCCGAGAAGAGGTGCTTGTTGTCATCCACATGCTCCAGTAGCTTGTTGGCATTGGCTATGCCGGTATAGTCCTGTGCCCAGATGCTGCGTATGTAGCCTGTGGTGGTCGAGGCGTCATAGTCATAGGCTGCCGCATCCTGATACTGCGAGGCATAGTAGTAGTCCCACTCCTGTCCGAGCACTCCGATGAAGCCATAGGTCATCTCCTTGGTGTATGTGGAACTGTTGACCATAGACGAGTAGACGCCGGCCAAGGCTTCCTTGTATCCGTTTTCCGAAGAGTAAAGCTCTGAGTCGCCCACTTGCGAGCGCGGCTGCACGTCGAGCCAGTCGTCGCAGCTGGTCATAGTCAGGGCGAGAGCCGCAATAAGCATGAGCTTGATATGTTTCTTTCTATACATTATTATATATATATGTGTTGTTATTATATATATGTATTGTTCTCGATATGATGTGTGTGGCTGTCTTTTATACTGCATATATGCGCATGCCTGTCATTATATATGCGCATGCCTGTCATTATATATGCGCACGCCTGTCATTGAAAGTCTCCAACGCTTCTATGGCCTTCTTCTTCATCAGAAGGTGCCTGTGATGCTGAAAGAGAAAGTGCGCGCATATGGGTAGCTCAGGCCTCTCTCTGCCTTGACGGTAGAGAGATGGAACACATCGTTGACGTAGCCTGTCACTCTGAGCCTCTCAAGGAAGGAGCGCTGCAGCCACTTGACATTCTTGAAGTCATAGTAGACGGAGAGTGTGGTGAGGTCGAGCATGTTGTTGCGCTGCACGAAGCGTGTCGAGGCGTAGGTAGTTGTCGGCGTGCTGGATATATGCTTGTAGAGCGCCACATCGCCAGGGGCGTTCCATGTGTCGCTGAACACGCGCTTGTCCACGTTGTTGGACACATTGACATTCTCCACGCGGTCTACCAGCGTCTGGTTGTAATAGTCACCGCCAAGCTGGTAGGAGAAGAGGAGGCTCAGGCCTATGCCGCGGTACTCGCCGTTGAGTCCGAAGGTGCCATGCACTTTCGGGTTGGTGTCGCCTGCTATGACATAGTCATCTGTAGTGTAGTCGTATGTGGTGGTGCCGTCCTTCTTCAGGAACATCTCCTTGCCCGTGGCTGGATCGATGCCGAGGGAGCGCACAGCCCAGATGGCTGTCATCGACTGTCCCTCAGCATAGCGCACTATGGGCGAAGTGGTGCCCTTGGCATCCTGCTCGCGGTTGAAGTTGCTGAGCGCTGCGCTTATCTTGGATATCTTGTTGGTGTTGTGGGCTATGCTTCCTGTCAGCGTGAGATACGACTGTTCCTTCTGGAAGAAGCGCCAGTTGGCAGCAGCCTCAACGCCCTTGTTGTCCACATTGCCCATGTTCTCCATATAGGTGGTGAATCCTGTCGATGTGGGTATGGACATGGCTATGAGTGCGTCGCGCGTGCAGCTGTTGTAGACATCAAGGCGCAGGTTGAGACGGCGGGCTATGGAGAGGTCGAGTCCAACGTTGAAGTCGCCTGTCTGCTGCCACTTGAGCTTGCTGTTGGGCATGCCCATCAGGTATGCTCCTGAGATGTTGTCGTAGATGATGTTGTCGTAGAACTTGTATGTGGCTTTTGCCTGGTAGGGAGAGAAGTTCTGGTTGCCTGTCAGTCCGTAGGTGACACGCAGCTTGCACATGGTGAGCCACTTGGCCGCTTCCATAAACTTTTCCTTGTGCATGTTCCATCCTGCGCCCGCGCTCCAGAAGGTGCCCCACCTGTTGTCGCTGCCGAATACGGAAGAGCCGTTGAAGCGGAGGCTCATGTCGAGGAGGTAACGCTCATCGTAGGAGTAGTTGACAGCGCTGGTAAGGCCAAGGCTGCGCGTGGTGCTCTCTGAGCCCGACGGCTTGCCGCCCTCGGCATACTGCTTGGCGAATGTGATGTGGTCCACATGGTTGTTGAGGAATCCCCATGCTGTCATGCCCTCCGTGTTGCTGTCGGACGACTGCAGCGAGTAGGCTATGTTGGCAAGGAGCATATGCTTGTCCCACTGGTGGGTATAGCGTCCTGTCAGGTCAACATTGATGGAGTTGGTCTCTCCGTTGGATATGTAATAGCTGCCACGCAGGAAATAGCGGTCGCCAGTCCACGAGTTGAAACGTGTGTGGTCGCCTGGATAGAAGTCCTCGCGCTTGTTGTTCTGGTGGGTGTAGCCCAGTCGGCCTGTGAAGCAGAAGTCTTCTACCGGACGGTACTCTATGTAGAAGTTTTCCACAATGCTGGTATACTTGGAGAAGTTCTTTGTGCCTATGCTGGCATTGTAGAGCGGATTGTAATAAGTGGTGGTGCTTCCGTTGGCTCCTGGCGAGGTGTAAGTGCCCAAGACCTTCTGCACGTTGCCGTTGGTGTCGTAGGGAGAATAATAGGGATTGACATACACATAGTCGGAGAATGTGCCATAAGGGCTGTCGTCGGCCTTGTTGCCTGTGACAGACAGCGAGTTGCGGAACATCCACTGCTTGTACCTGTAGGAGAGGTTGATGTTGCCGGAAATGGTGCGGCGGTCTGACTGCTTCATCACACCAGCCACATCATTGTACATGAGCGAGGCGGAGTAGCGCATCTCGTCTGTGCCGCCCTCGATATAGAGAGTGTGCTTGTCGCCCACGCCTGTGCGGAGAGGCTGTGAGAGCCAGTCGGTGTCCACGCCCCTGGCTATGTTTGCGGCAATGGCGTTGTACTGCTCGTCGAGCAGGGCCTGATAGTAGGGTGACGATGAGGTGTATCGTCCGGCGCGCCTCTCCACCTCAAGTTTCTCGGCCGCATTGGTCAGGTTATAGCTTGTGAGGTCGGGGGCTTCCACATTGAGGTCGCCTGTGTAGGTGATGCGCAGGCGCCCGGCTTCAGGGAGCAGGGTCTCCACCACTATCACGCCATTGGAGGCCTTGGAACCATAGATGGCCTTGGCGGCTCCGTCTTTCAGGATGGTGACCGACTTGATGCGGTTGATGTCGAGGTCGAAGATCTGCTCCTGTGTGGCCTCAAAGCCATCCAGTATGAAGAGCGGGGCGTTGGGGTTGCCGTCATACTCGCCCTGCAATCCGCCAAACGATGCCTTGCCGCGCAGGGTGATGTCCTTCAGGCTATTGGGGTTGGAGCCATTGATGTCGTTCATGTCGACTACGAACGAGGGGTCTAACGACTGTATGCTCTTGAGCACATTTCCATTGCCCACCAGCTTCAAGTCGTCGAGTGTGTAGCTGACAGCCGAGCCTGTATAGGTCTTGGAATTGTAGTCGAAGAGTCCTGTCACCACTACCTCGTCTATGTCATTTGTCTGCTCTGCCATCTTCACTACAAGGCGCTTCATCTTGCCCTGGATGGTTCTTTTCTGAGTGGCGAAGCCCATGTAGCTGAACTCCAACGTGCCTGTGCGTCCGTCTGTGGTGAAGAAGAATGTGCCGTCATTGCCCGACACAGCCACTGGCTGTCCCTGAAAACGTATGTTCACGCCTACAAGCGGCTCGCCCTTGGTGTCTGTGACAATGCCGACATACTTTATGCCTTCCACCTGGGCAGGGCCGCTCATTCCTGTAGCCTTGACAGACTTGGGCTTGACCGAGCCTTGTCCACCAGCGTCCTGGGCTCTCATTGCCACGGGAACACTGCAGGCTGAAGCACACGCTACAGCTATGCACACACGCGCGATAGTATCTTTTTTCATATATAGCTTTTATTGTTTTTTCTATTATCTTTGGGCCTGAAATCAAAAAGAATGAATTGCTTTTTTATATCACACAGATGCCTTTGGCTTCATGATAGACAAGAGTCAGTCTTCATACGCCAACAGCTTACGTTTTTTTTCATTCTTACGGTTTAGACTTTCTTTTTTCTCTGCAAAAGCATTTTCTCACGACACAAAGTTACACACTTTTAGATTCACTCACAAATATAAGCATCGCAAATATGCCATTTTCCGCTAATTTAGCATGCCTTTACAACAATACTCACTCTTTTTTCTTAGACCCACCTCGACTTTTTTGTATATGTTTGTTTTGCGCAGTCAATAGTTTTCATTAACTTTGCATCTACTACTAAAGTAACATTTAAAGGCTTGTTCTATAAATCAGCATGGCCAGATGACAAGACACCAGCCATAAAAGCTGCAAATAAGTCACGGCTGCAACTTGCAGAACCTGCCTGAAACCTAAAGCCTCTACACACAACAGAGAAACTCATTAAAAGGCATCACAAGCATCATGAAGAACAATCACTTCAAAAAAACCGCACAGACATTCATGCTCCTCATGGCAATGAATGCCACCACGTGTCTCGCCCAATCCGAAACCATCACACAGCAAGGCGACCGCTATATAATAAATGTGCAGAACATGGATCTCAATGGAGACGAGACTCTCTATGACATTCTTCTCACTTGTCCTGACGTCATCTCGCTTGACGGAAAGAATGTCATGCGCAACGAAGCACTTGCCGGACTGCTTGGCAAATATGCTATTCGCATAGACAACATAGACTATGGACTCGACTTTGCAACGCTGCTGCAAACGCTCAGAGCCTATGAGATAGACCAAATAAAGATATGCAACAACTCTGAAGTAATGAAGGGATGCAGCGGACTGAAGAGTGTCATAGACATCTATCTGGTGAAAAGGGAAAAGGGAGCAAATGGGCATGTGGCTCTCAGAGCCAACACGTATGGCGGAGCCAATGCCTTTGCGCAAATGATGCACCAGGGCGACAAGATGAGATTCATCGGCATAGTGGAGGGAAACACCCAACGCAGCAAGGACAAGCATGCCACACCTGCGGAGACCGCACACGACACGCATGAGGGGGTGAAGCTATACATGACATATGAGGCTACGCCGAAGGACCACATAGAACTGGACTTCGTGCAGGCCTACGAGAGAAACAAGGTGTCGGGCAACAGCGCGGACAACACATATGACGCTCACTTGCACGCCAACTACTTACGCACTCTGAGCGATGCCGGAGCCTACGCTCTTGTCAGCGCTTACTGTGAGTATGTGGGCGACAAGGGAGATTTGCACCACAACCACGCCACCTATCCTTTCGCCCTGGCCGAGTTTTCCTTCCCTATCATCAACCATGACTTCTGGATCACAACAGGACTGGAGACAGGCATGAGCATGGAGAACAACCGCATAGAGCACTACACCAACCGCTCACGCTATGAAGACCTCTACTCACAGATAGACTGGAGCTCTGGCAAATGGAGCATCACACTGGGCGACCGCTTCCGCACCACGGGATTCACACAGAAAGACCTGAAGGACAACCAGAAGTTTGAGCACAGCATCGAGGCAAACATGTTTATCCTCAGCGTGACCAACAAGGTTGACAAGCACAACACGCTGCACGCCTCTTTCAGCCGCAGAGGATTCAACCCCGACTTCAGCGACTTTGTCATCAAAGACCACAACAGCTCGCCTGACGGGACGACGGGCAACGAGTTCATGTATACCGACAAGTATAACAACCGCTTCGCCTATGTGTCTGAACTGAAGCACACGTTCAGCAAGCCCAGCCTCATCATCAGCTCCAATGTGAAGAATGTGCGCCAAATCCTGGACAAAGGACACGACAACACGCTGTGCATAGGCTCGACTGCCTTCTGGCACACAGGCGCACTGAGGCTTACTGCCGGACTGAATTACTTTTGGGAAAAGACATCGCGCAGCGACACTGACAAGGAGTACAGCAACTTTGCCGTCTTCAAACTGGCACCGCAGCTCTCTCTGCCAGGACAATGGCGCCTCACATCTACACTCATACAGAGCACACGCCGCAATGAGGCAAGTCCTGCTTATGCTCCTGCCAACTTCTATGCAGACGTGGCCGTGAGCAAGAACATAGGCAAGAACTGGATTCTCGAATGCCGCTACCACGATATAGCCAGCCAGCACATGGGCAACCGCTCCGCCACAGTGGGAGCCACATTCATATGGTAATAGCTCCCACATAACAAGAAAAACGGAGATGCAGATATAACATCATGGAATAGATATTGTAGAAACTACAGGGAGGTGGTAGGTTTACCGCCTCATGCAGATATAACATCATGGAATAGATATCAATAGGTAATCACTCTCACATAAGAAGATGCCCAAGATTCATCATTGACTTGGCACGCTCTATTCATGAGACAGATCAGCATTATGTCTTGATGGAACCATGCGAACACCATAGCCAGGCGGCAGAGACTGCGCCGCCTGGCCTAAACAACATCAGTATATTCAAGCACACAAACCAATGGAACACAACACAAAAAGGCCGCATCCGCTTATTGCTATCATACCGCTGGCCGCTCTCATCGCACTCATTGTGCTCGTAGTGAACATCTTTCCTGACGACGCTCTCTCAGGAGCATCACAGGTGGCCCTGATGATTGCCACCACCATATGCGTGGCACTAAGCATGGCCATTTACAGAGTGAAATGGCAAGTCTTTGAAGACAAGATAGTGAAGACTGTAGGCGATGCCAGCGTCTCAATACTCATTCTGCTGCTCATCGGCATGATGTCTGCCACATGGATGGTCAGCGGCGTGGTGCCCACACTCATATACTACGGCGTGCAGTTCATGTCGCCTACATTCTTCCTGCCATGCGCCTGCATCATCTCATCGGTCATATCTGTCGTGACAGGAACATCATGGACTACCATAGCCACCATAGGCATAGCACTCATGGGCATAGGCGACGCTCTCGGCATCCCATCGCCCTACACGGCTGGAGCCATCATCTCGGGAGCGTATTTCGGCGACAAGATGTCGCCCATGAGCGACACCACCGTGCTGGCATCCTCTGTCTCTGGCGCCGACCTCTTCACGCACATACGCTACATGCTCTACACCACTGTGCCCAGCATCTGCCTCTCGCTTCTGGCTTATCTCATCATGGGCCTCTCTTACGACGGCAGCAAGGTGGAGGTGTCGCAATACATCTCTGGTCTCGACCATGGCTTCAACATATCGCTATGGACTCTGCTGGTGCCCGCGTTCACAGGCTATCTCATCTACCGTAAGGTGCCATCGCTCATCACGCTCCTGCTGTCTTCGCTCGCCGCATGCGCCTGCGCTCTCATGCTGCAGCCAGAGGTCGTTGCCAGCATAGCAGGGGAAACGGAGGTGACTGCTTACAGTCTCTTCAAGGGCATCATGACAACATGCTACACAAAGACACAGGTGGACACGGGAGTGGATGCCATCAACGAACTGGTAGCGACACGCGGCATGGCTGGCATGCTCAGCACCATATGGCTCATACTGTGCGCCATGTGTTTCGGTTCGTGCATGGTGGCAAGCGACATGCTGCATTCCATCACCCACGTGCTTCTGAAGAACATACGCAACACCGTCTCGCTGGTGTGCTCCACAGTGTGCTCTGGCGTGCTGCTCAACCTGGTCATGGGCGACCAGTTCCTGTCTATCATCATGAACGCTTCCATATACCGAGAGGAGTATGCCGAACGGGGATACCGTCCCGAACTGCTCAGCCGATCTACCGAAGACTCTGCTACAGTGACATCAGTGCTCGTGCCATGGACGGCATGCGGCATGACACAAAGCACCGTGCTCGGCATTCCCACTCTGGTCTATCTGCCGTTCTGCTTCTTCAACATCATCAGCCCCATCATGAGTTGCCTAGCCGCCATCTTCGGATTTGTGCCCAAGCCTGAGGCGCGGTCTGAGGCAAAGCTTGACGACAAGGCAACGGATGACGAGAGAAAAGCCGGTGATTGACTTTCACAAATTCTCAAAAGAAAAGCCGATGATTGGCTTTCACAAATTCTCAAAAGAAAAGCCAGTGATTGACTTTCACGGTTTCTCAAAAGAAAAGCCAGTGATTGACTAATGATTTCTCAAAAAAAAACGCACAAAGCCAGTGGAGCAGCCGCACACATCACATGTACGGCTGCTCCACTGGCTTTGTGCACCCGACGGTGGCGGCTTCTGCCGTCACACGTCAGCATCGTGCATCTTGTCAAATCTTTTCCATTGCCTGCTCCAGGTCTGCTATTATGTCTTCCGCATTCTCTATGCCTACAGAGAGTCGGATGAGGTCAGGAGCCACTCCTGCCTCACGCAGTTGCTCATCGGACATCTGACGGTGGGTGTGGCTGGCAGGATGAAGCACGCAGGTGCGCGCGTCTGCCACATGTGTGACGATGGAGATGAAGTCGAGATTGTCCATAAACTTGATGGCGTCCTCTCTCGTTCCCTTGAGTCCGAAGGCTATCACTCCACATGAACCGTTGGGCATGTATTTCTGGGCCAGGGCGTGATACTTGCTCGATGGCAGCCCGCTATAGTTTACCCAGTTCACCTTGTCGTTGGCCTCCAGCCACTCTGCCACCTTCTGCGCGTTGGCGCAGTGCTGGCGCACACGCAGACTAAGTGTCTCCAGTCCAAGATTGAGAAGGAAGGAATTGGACGGCGCTGGTATGGAGCCAAGGTCGCGCATGAGCTGCGATACTATCTTTGTGCAGTAGGCCTTCTTGCCGAATGCCTTGGTGTATGTGAGTCCATGATAGCTCTCGTCGGGTGTGGTAAGCCCGGCAAACTTGTCGCCATAGGCCTCCCAGTCGAAGTTGCCGCTGTCTACCACACATCCGCCTACCTGGCACGCGTGCCCGTCCATGTATTTGGTTGTGGAATGGGTCACTATGTCGCATCCCCACTCAAAGGGACGGCAGTTGACAGGTGTGGCAAAGGTGTTGTCTACGATGAGCGGCACTCCGTGCTTATGCGCCATCTTGGCAAAGCGCTCTATGTCGAACACGTTGCCGCCAGGATTGCTTATCGTCTCTCCGAAGAAACATTTGGTGTTGGGACGAAACTCTTTCTCTATGCGCTCATCATCCCATTCGGGATCCACAAACGTGCACTCTATGCCAAGCTTCTTCATGGTCACGCCAAAAAGGTTGAAGGTGCCGCCATATATGGTGTTGCTTGTGATGAAATGGTCACCAGCCTCACAGATGTTGAAGACTGCGTAGAAGTTGGCTGCCTGTCCGCTCGATGTGAGCACAGCGCCCACTCCGCCCTCAAGGGCTGCTATCTTTTTGGCCACCATGTCGTTGGTCGGATTGGCGAGACGGGTATAGAAATATCCATCGTCTTTCAAGTCGAACAGGCGTGCCATCTGCTCGCTGGTGTCATACTTGAATGTTGTGCTCTGACAGATGGGGAGCTGCTGTGGCTGTCCCTTTGTCGGGTTCCATCCGCCATGAACGCAGATGGTTTCAATGTTTTTCTTCATTTTTGTATTTATAAAGTTGTTAGTGTGTTCTTGTTGCTAACGCTTCACAGCCGTTAGTGTTTTTCTTGTTGCTAACGCTTCACAGCCGTCAGTGTTTTTCTTTGATGCCAAAGCAGTCTTGCTATTACAGCAGCCCTCTTGCTGTCAGTGCCTTCTTTGATGTTTCAGCTTTCAGCATGGACTTATCATGCAAATGTGTCTTGCTGGCTTTAGCGAGCCAAGCCCAACACGGTCTGCATCGCTGCCATGCTTTGCCTCTTTCATTTCACATCGAAGGTGACCTCCACGTCTACATTGCGGCCTATCCTGCTGTATCTCATCCTCACCACATGCTCGTCGCCTGGCTCACAGTTGTCTGGATGGCAGCCAAAGTTCCATGTATAGAGATTGTCACTTTCTATAAACACATGGCCATAGCCCCAGTAACCTGTGTCGCCGTCGGCATCGAACCATGCGCCATAGGTACGGGCAGCCGTGTTGCTGCCCACTGTGCCATCGGCATTGAGCGGCTGCAACGCTGTAGGCTCTCCGCCGAGCATCTGCTCCACCACACTGCCGTCTATCTTTATATTGTATGGCTGAGCATATCCCGACGCATAGGCCACGCCTGCCCTCACGCATATCTTGCCGTCCTTTACCTCTACCACAGGAGAGGCGTCTGAGGCGTTGTCTTTCTCTGGATAGCCTGCGACGACCACGTCAAGATAGTCTTTTCTCTGCCTCAGCCATTCCGACATCTTGCCCAATTCGGTCTCCACGTCAAAGTAATGGCCTCTGTTGCCTGGCACGGCAAGCGGCCATCTGTCGATGTCGCGCTCATAGGCTCCCTTGCGCATCTCATCCACATATTTTTCAGTCTCGGCCCAGTTGCGCTCATATATAGAGTCGCTTCTCTCTGCCCAGGCCTGCTTGTACTCACTGACGAAGGTCTTGTCTGCAAACATGTCACGGAAGAAATGGTTGATGCTGTAGCTCGCGCCTGTGCCATCGTAGGGCGACGTGCCATAGATGAGCCTCTTATAGCTGCCGAAATAGGCGTGGTTTTCTGTCCAGTCGTTCCAGTCGTAGCAGTAGGCCGCATCCCAGTCCCACACCGGACCGAAGGTGTATTTGCCTCCTTTGTCCTTGTACATATACAGGCTGCGCGGTGCGTCTATCTCCACGTTGTACAGATACTCATGCAACTGCAGCATGTTGATGAACGACGGCACGTCCATCAGTTCCGACACTCTCCCGTAGTCGTGCGACTGCACGGCTTTCTCCAGTTCGGCAAAGTCGGCTTTGACTTTCTCCATCTGCTCGTCCGTCAGTTCCTTGGGCTCTTTCACGCACATGGGCAGGTCGTACACCTCACTCCAGAAATTGTCGGTAGCCCCTGGACTCAATGACGGTCCGTCGTCCTGGTCGAACGACAGCAGCACTCCGTCGGTCTCGTCTATGTCCACACGGTTGGTCCCTATCTCTATCTTTTCTGTCAACTGGTATACGCCCACATAGTCACCGTTGAGGAACACTTCCACAAACCTTGTATGGTTGGTGTGCGGCATTCCCATCCAGCGCGCTGTCTCAAAGGCAAACACATTCATCATGTCTGTCACGTCGCGGTAGTTGGACAGCAAGTTCCAGTTCTTTGCCTTGTCAAGGCCCAGCAACTTGCTTTTGCTGTCAAGCTTGAACTTGTATGGCTTTTTCTTGTAATAGAGCCAACTGGAGTTGCCGCGGCCTCTTATGCGCCCTGTGCCTGAGTAATCTGAGTATTCGCCCTTTCCGTCAAGGGTGATGTAGCAGTCCACCCAAGTCTCCCTGTCTGTGATGTCGGCCATGTCGGCTGTGGTGATGCTCATGGTGAACACCTTGTATTTGTCATGGCCCTTCTCTTCGTCAGCCAGGCTGCGGCCAAAGCTGATGCTGTCCAGCGTCTCCACACTGAACGGCACCACCAGCTCGCTTCCGTCTTCTTTGCCTATATGGCCAAGCAGATAACCGCCATCATCCGTGAAGTCGAACTGCGACACCTGTTCTGTGGCTACGGGCATTTTCCATGTTTCATTTTTGTAAGTCGTGTGCACATTCACCCACTCCTGCGCATCTGCTGCGACATAGGCGCACAGAGCCATGTGGACAAGCAAAAGTATCCTTTTCATAGGTTTCTCATTTTTCCCCGACAGCATCCACATTCACAACAGACATGGAGATGGAACACCGCCAGGCACAGTTAGCTAATCATTAACATTGCAAAGATACGCTGTTTTTTTCTATCTACCAAGGCCATGCAAATAAAAAGAGGGTGCGCACGACTGATTTAGTCTGCACACCCTCAAGTCTATATGTACGAAAGAAGTTATATTCTATCTCTGCATACAGGCGACATCTATTATACGATGCCCTGAGCCATCATGGCGTTAGCCACCTTCATGAAGCCGGCTACATTGGCGCCCTTGACGTAGTTTACATATCCGTCTGGCTCTGTGCCATACTTCACGCAGTTCTCGTGGATGTTCTCCATAATCCAGAGGAGCTTCTTGTCAACCTCCTCAGCCGACCATGAGAGACGCTCTGAGTTCTGTGACATCTCAAGACCTGACACTGACACGCCACCTGCGTTTGATGCCTTGCCTGGAGAGTAAAGGAGCTTAGCCTCCTGGAACACCTTGATGGCAGCAGGAGTGGTTGGCATGTTTGCGCCCTCGCACACTGCGATGACACCATTGGCAACAAGAGCCTTTGCTGCCTCCTCGTTCAACTCGTTCTGAGTTGCGCATGGGAGAGCGATCTGAGCGCCCTTCTCGAACCAAGGCTTTGCGTCAGCAACATACTTGGCTGTTGGGTACTTGTCAACATACTCCTTGATACGTCCGCGGTACACATTCTTGAGCTCCATGATGTAGTCGAGCTTCTCGCGAGTGATGCCGTCTGGATCGTAGATATATCCGTTTGAGTCTGACATTGTCATTGGGATACCACCGAGCTGGAGCACCTTCTCTGCTGCATACTGAGCTACGTTGCCAGCACCAGAGATGAGCACCTTCTTGCCCTCGATCTTGTCGTTGCGAGTGGCGAGCATAGCGCGGAGGAAGTATACTGTGCCGTAGCCTGTAGCCTCAGGACGGATGAGTGAACCACCGAATGAGAGACCCTTGCCTGTGAGCACACCTGAGTATTCACGAGTGAGCTTCTTGTACATACCGAACATGTAGCCTACCTCACGGCCACCTACGCCTATGTCACCTGCTGGCACATCTACGTCTGGTCCGATGTGACGTGTGAGCTCAAGCATGAACGCCTGGCAGAAACGCATTACCTCTGCGTTCGACTTGCCGCGTGGAGAGAAGTCTGAACCACCCTTGCCACCACCCATTGGGAGTGTAGTGAGCGAGTTCTTGAATGTCTGCTCAAACGCAAGGAACTTCAAGATTCCAAGGTTCACAGAGCTGTGGAAACGAATGCCTCCCTTGTAAGGGCCAATGGCATTGTTGTGCTGCACGCGGTAACCCATATTTGTCTGGATATTACCCTTGTCGTCCATCCAAGATACACGGAACTGGTATACTCTGTCTGGAATGCAGAGACGCTCGATAAGGTTCACCTTGTCAAACTCAGGGTGCTTGTTGTATTCCTCCTCGATAGTTCCGAGCACTTCTTCTACCGCCTGGTGATATTCAGGCTCATTTGGGAAACGACGCTTCAGGTCTTCCAATACTTTTTTTGCGTCCATGATGTGTGATACTGTTTAAAAGATTTATAATGTGTTTATATTGTTGTCAACCTCTTTACGAACGGGAGACTGAAATTCAAAAAGCCGTGCCTCCTACTGGCATTTGCAAGCTTTGGGGCATTTGTTTTTTTATTTCGAGTGCAAAGTTAATAATTTTACACTAAACCAACAAATCTTCTAACAAAAAATAATCTATAATCAAAAAAAAGTTGCAATTTCATTGTTTTTCGATGCTTTTAATTGAAAAAAGCCACCGTTTTCACCACTTTCCACCTTTCATTATGCCACCCATAGGCACCAAACACATGTTTTTTATTTGGCAGTTTGGCGATTTATCTGTAATTTTGCCATGCAATAAAAAGATAAGACATGGAAACAATCAACGCTACAGAACATATCGAGGCCTTGAGAGGCCTCATGAAGAGAGAGGGCATACAGGCTTTCATCACACCAAGCACCGACCCGCACTCTGGAGAGTACGTGCCAGAGAGATGGAAGGCACGCCGCTGGATAAGCGGTTTCACTGGTTCGGCTGGCACTGCCGTGGTCACTACAGACAAGGCCGCGCTGTGGACCGACTCACGCTATTTCATCCAGGCAGAGGCACAGCTGGCTGGCACAGGCTTCACCCTGATGAAAGAGAAGATTGAGGGAACGCCTTCTATCACCGAATGGCTTGCCGACGTATTGCCTGCTGGCAGCACTGTGGCTGTGGACGGATGGGTGAACACGGCTGACGAGGTGAGGACGCTCAAGTCTGAGCTGTCTGCCTACGGACTTCTCCTGCGCACAGACATTGACCCCTATGCCGAGATATGGACCGACCGCCCATCTATGCCTATGAACAAGGCTTTCATACATGGACTGGAGTTTGCCGGCGAGAGCGCCTCGTCCAAGATTGGACGCATACGCCAGATACTCGGGCGGAGGGCGCTCGTGCTCTCCATGCTCGAAGAGGTGGCATGGACTCTCAATCTGCGCTCATGCGACGTGGAGTTCACTCCGTTCATGCTCGGATATGTGCTCATCACCCCCGACCGCACATTATTATATATATGCAAGGAAAAACTGACAGACGAGGTGACAGACTACCTCCGCAGCGAGGGAGTGGAGACAAGACCATACGAGGCTATCACTGACGACCTGCAGGCCATGGACCTTCCGGTGATAGTGCAGTGCAGCAAGACCAACCACGCTGTATTCTCTGCCATCAAGCACCCACTGTACTGCGATAGCCCCGTGGCACGCATGCTCATCTTCAAGAACGCTACAGAGATACAGGGCTATAGGCGCGCCATGGAAAAGGACGGTGTGGCTATGGTGAAATGGATCAAATGGACATTGGAGAATGTGCCGAAGGGAGGACAGACCGAACTGTCGCTGTCGGCCAAGCTTGAAGCTTTCCGCGCTGAGCAGCCTCTATTCAAGGGACCAAGCTTCGAGAGCATCATGGGCTATGCCCACCACGGAGCCATTGTCCACTACGACCCCACACCCGAGACTGACATTCCCGTCAAGGCCGAGGGACTGCTGCTCATCGACTCGGGCGGACAGTATCTCGACGGCACTACCGACATCACGCGCACACTTCCACTCGGACCTCTCACATGGGAGATGAGGCGCGACTACACGCTCGTGCTGAAAGGATGGATACGGCTGGGCTCTGCCGTCTTCCCGAAAGGCACATGCGGCACTCAGCTCGACACGCTGGCGCGCGAGGCCATGTGGAAGTATGGCATCAACTATCTGCATGGCACAGGCCACGGAGTGGGACAGTTCATGTCGGTGCACGAGAGCATCGACATGCACCAGTTCCGCATGCAGTGGAGACCCACACCTCTGCTGCCTGGCATGACCATCACCGACGAGCCTGGCATCTACATCGAGGGCAGCCACGGTGTGCGGCACGAGGACACTATGCTGGTGGTGAACGCTGAGTTCTCTTCTGAGCATGGCAAAGCCACATCGCCAACATGCCACCCTTGCCATGCAGCCGAGGCGCAAGGCATCACCTTCGGCCCATATTACACTTTCGAGCATCTCACCCTCTGCCCTATCATCACATCGCCCATACTTACAGACATGCTCACCGAGGAAGAGCGCGCATGGTTTAATGACTACCAGCAGACTGTCTACGACCGCCTCTCTCCCCTCCTCGACAATGAGCACAGAGACTGGCTGCGCGAGGCTACGGCTGCTATATGATGCTGGCTCTGGCCATGCTCACGCATAAGAAGCCGCTCTGATTTATTCTGGAACAAACAGGGGTGCTCATAAAGTATCCTATCAAAGCATGTGCTCATAAAGTATCATACAAGTAGGTGCTATAAAGTATCCTATCAAGAAGGTGCTATAAAGTATCCTATCAAAGCATGTGCACATAAAGTATCATACAAGTAGGTGCTCACACATCTTGAGCACCTGCTTGTCCTATTAAGTTGACCCACTAAAACAAACAGATCACACTCATCATGATAAACTATCTCAAAGGCAAACTCACCGAACTGCTCCCAGCCCAAGCCACAGTGGAATGTGGCGGCGTGGGATACGCACTCAGCATCAGCCTCAACACCTACTCGGCCATACAGGGCAAGGAGGATGTGTTACTATATGTATACGAAGCTATCCGCGAAGACGCATGGACGCTCTACGGATTTGTCACCAAGCAGGAGCGAGAGCTCTTTCTCTTGCTCATCAGCGTCAGCGGCATCGGAGGCAACACGGCCCGCACCATGCTCAGCAGCTTCTCCGCTCCCGAACTGGCCTCTCTCATCCTCGACGGCAATGAGAAGATGCTCAAGACGGTCAAGGGGCTCGGGGCCAAGACTGCACAGCGCATCATCGTCGAACTGCGTGACAAGGTGGCTTCGCTCGGGATGGAGACGGCCGAACTCTCTGCCGAGGCATCAGCCTCTGCCGACATATCACACAGCGAGGTGTACAGCGAGGCCGTAGATGCGCTCAAGATGCTCGGCTTCTCGCCTGCTCCTGCCGCCAAGGTGGTCAAGGCCATCCTCAAGGACGAACCATCGGCTCCTGTGGAGAAGGTCATTAAGATGGCGCTGAAGATGCTGTGACACTATGAATGGCATCACAATAATTCACCCACGGCACACCGCCAAATGATTCACCACACAAGCCATCATAGCATGACAAAAGAAAAAAAGTCTCCCGACGTCCTTTCTGACATCGGGAGACTTTTATTTTTATATATGTATCATTGCCTAAAGGCAACTTCTTACTTGTGGTTGAGCACGAGGTCAACATTCACAGCACATGCCACTGAGCAACCTACCATTGGGTTGTTGCCAATGCCAAGGAAGCCCATCATCTCAACGTGTGCAGGCACTGATGAAGAACCAGCGAACTGAGCGTCTGAGTGCATGCGGCCGAGTGTGTCTGTCATACCGTAAGATGCTGGACCTGCAGCCATGTTGTCTGGGTGAAGTGTACGGCCTGTACCGCCACCAGAAGCTACTGAGAAATATGGCTTGCCAGCGCGGATACGCTCCTTCTTGTATGTGCCGGCTACTGGGTGCTGGAAACGTGTTGGGTTGGTAGAGTTACCAGTGATTGACACGTCTACATCTTCCTTCCACAGGATGGCAACGCCCTCGCGCACATCATCAGCGCCGTAGCAGTTGACAGCTGCACGTGGACCGTTAGAGTAAGCTGTGCGCTTTACCTCCTTGAGCTCGCCAGTGAAGTAGTCAAACTTTGTCTGAACGTATGTGAAGCCATTGATACGTGAGATGATCATGGCAGCGTCCTTGCCAAGACCGTTGAGGATACAACGGAGTGGCTTGTCTGCTGGTCTCGACTTGTTTGCCATCTGGGCAATCTTGATTGCTCCCTCAGCAGCAGCGAATGACTCGTGACCTGCGAGGAATGCGAAGCACTTTGTCTCTGGTGTGAGCAGACGGGCTGCGAGCTCACCATGGCCGATACCCACCTTGCGGTCGTCAGCCACTGATCCTGGGATACAGAACGACTGGAGACCCTCACCGATATAGTTGGCAGCCTCTACAGCGTCCTTAGCACCTTCCTTGAGAGCGATTGCTGTGCCTACCACGTAAGCCCACTTAGCGTTCTCGAAGCATATCATCTGTGTCTCCTCGCATGTCTTGTATGGATCAAGACCTGCCTTGTCGCAGATTGCGTTTGCTTCTTCGATAGAAGAAATACCATGCTTATTCAAACATGCGAGGATCTGCTTGATGCGGCGATCCTGTGATTCGAACTTTACTTCTCTTATCATATTATATTCCTCCTATATATTATTCTTTACGTGGGTCAATTGATTTAACTGCACCGTCCTCAGCCTTTGTGCGGCCGTATGTGCCTGTAACACTCTTCAGAGCCTCGTCAGCAGGAACACCCTTCTTCACAGCGTCCATGAACTTGCCCATGTGAACGAACTCGTATCCGCATACCTGGTTGTCTGCGTCGAGGAACATCTTTGTGATGTAGCCCTCTGTGAGCTGGAGGTAGCGAGTGCCCTTGGCCTTTGTGCCATAGAGAGTACCAGTCTGTGAGATGAGACCCTTGCCGAGGTCCTCAAGACCAGCGCCAATCATGAGGCCGCCCTCAGAGAATGCAGACTGTGTGCGTCCGTATACGATCTGGAGGAAAAGCTCACGCATGGCTGTGTTGATGGCGTCACATACGAGGTCTGTGTTGAGAGCCTCAAGGATTGTCTTGCCTGGAAGAATCTCTGATGCCATGGCTGCTGAGTGGGTCATGCCCGAGCAACCGATTGTCTCTACGAGACACTCCTCGATAACGCCTTCCTTTACATTGAGAGTGAGCTTGCACGCACCCTGCTGTGGAGCGCACCATCCTACACCGTGAGTAAGACCTGAGATGTCCTTGATTTCCTTAGCCTGAATCCACTTTCCTTCTTCTGGAATTGGAGCTGGACCATGATTAGGACCCTTGGCTACACAGCACATTTCCTGTACTTCTTTTGAATAAACCATAATTAAAATCCAATTTATTTATTAATAAAATTAGTGTTGTCAGTCGTTTCCCTTATTGAAAATTTTCCATCGGAGTGTCCTCCCCGTGTCTTTATTTCATGCAAAAATAAGAAATAAAAATAATAAGTGAGAAATAATTGGTGAAAAATCTTTTTATTGTCCCCTTTTTTTTCTTTGACACATCAAAAAAACGTAACTTTGTGCCATCGAATTTTACGATTGGCTATAAACTTATTCACTTACAAAAATGAAAAAGACAATGAAGAACAAACTTTGCTGGTGCCTCGCCACCGTCATCGCCTGCACAGCGACAGCCGACGCTTACGCCTCCGCACCATACGAGGCCACAGCCGCTGCCATTGCAGCCGACTCCGCCCAACTGACGGCCCCCTCTGGTAAGGAAATTTACATACCGAAGGATCTGCGCTCAAACGACTTCACCAGCCCCGACTCCAAGTGGAGCTTCTCACGATGCGCCTACACCGACGACATCATCGTCTTCTGGGAGAAGCCTTTCGGCAACGACCTCAGCAAGGCGCCCGACCTCGAGGGACACAACATGAAGGTCGACCTGCCCAACCTGCTCACTCGCCTGCAAGCTTTCTACAACTATTTCAAGAACGACCTGCAGTTTATCAAGCCTGGCTCCAACGCCGACCGCTACCGCATGATGGTCATGCTCAACTACTCGCTCGAAGGCACTGCCTACGGCGGCGACTACGACGGAGTCATCGGAGCGCTCTGGATTGCCCCCAACAGGGTGCAGGACCAGAAGCTCAACTGCATAGCGCATGAGCTCGGACACTCTTTCCAGTCTATGATAGCATGCGACAAGCAGGGCGAGAGCTGGGGAGGAGGAGGCATCTTCGAGATGGCAAGCCAATGGATGCTCTTCAACGTCAATCCCGACTGGCCCACCGACGAGAATTTCCACTGGCGAGCTTTCATCGACAACGCCAACCTGCGCTTCCTCGACGGAGAGAATATCTACCACTCGCCTTACCTCCTCGAATACTGGAGCATGAAGCACGGTCTCACCGTCATCGCCGACCTCTTCCGCGCTGGCAAGCCCGGCGACGACCCTGCTTCCACCTACATGAAGATGTTCCACCTCTCCAACCGCGACTTCGCCATCGAGGCGGCCGACTGCTACTCGCGCCTCATCACATTCGACTTCCCCGGCAAGCATGAGGCCAACAAGAAATACAGCGGCGAACTGCTCAACGACAAACCGCTGCAGACCTTCGGTGCCAATGTCATCAAGCTCGACACCAAGGGAAAGAAGAGCCTCACTGTCAAGTTCCACGGCGACAAGAATGATGGCTTCGCCTTCCGCATCGTCACCGTCAACGGCAAGCAGGAAGCTTCCTACAGCGACATATGCACCAAGGCCAACGGCAAACTGAAGATGGACATCCCGGCTGACGCCAAGGACGCTTATCTCGTCGTCACAGGTTATCCGCTCGGCGAGTACAAGCCATACAACTTCAATCCATACAGCCACGAGAAGCCCGAGACACCACACGTGTACAAATACTCCTTTAGCTACTAACACACACAACCCCCATGGCTCTGGCGCTCCGGCCAGACTTCTTCTGCCCAAGGTTCCAGAGCCATACATATTACTATATATATATGAATACCGCATCCACAGCACTAACCGCCGCATTGGCATTCTTCTTCATGGGCGCCAGCGCACAGACCAGCAACGACAATGTCACGTTCACCTCGCCCGACGGACATCTGAACGTCTACATCAATACGCGCAGCAGCAATCTGCAGTACTCCGTCTACGAGGGCAACCTGGCAGACGGCTACATCTATGCTGCAGACAATGCCATCGCACTCCAGTTCGACGGCATGGACAACACCAAAGGCACATACTCCGCCTCCAAGCCCAAGCTCGTCAAGGAGCATTTCGAGGCACCGCTCTACAAGTTCTCTTCTTTCAGCGACGAATACAACAAGGTGATCCTGAAAAACAAGAACGGAGTGAACATTGAGTTCCGAGCATACAACAGCGGAGTGGCATACCGCTTCTTCACCACCTTCTCCAGAAAAGAGTGGAAGGTCAAGAACGAGGTGGCGGAGTTCAACTTCACCGACGCCAAGGTCGCCTACCTGCCCTACTCCACCAACACCAAGAACCCTAAGGCCATGGCCTTCCAAGCCACCTACGACGCTGTCAGCCTCACCAGCCTCAAAGACCTCGACGCCTTCCTGCCTGCCACCGTCGACTGCGGCAAGGCCAAGGTCACCATCCTGGAGACCGACGTGGAGGACTACCCAGGCATGTTCCTCATGCCCAACAGAGAACACAGCTCCGTCATGCGCATAGGCAGAAACCTGCCGCCCGGACTGAAAGGCGACTTCGCCAAAGTGCCCAAGACCTTCGACTACTATCCATGGCGCAAGCAGAAATATGTCACTTCCACAGAAGACTATATAGCCAAGGGCAAAGGCAACCGCACATTCCCATGGCGCATACTCGCCATCACACACGAGGACAAGGAGATGCCCACCAACACCCTTGCCTACCAGCTCGCCGCGCCATCACGCATCAAGGGCGATTCCTCATGGATTCATCCCGGACAGGTGGCATGGGACTGGTGGAACGACTGGGGACTCAGCGACGTGGACTTCAAGGCAGGCATCAACACTGCCACATACAAGCGCTACATCGACTTCGCCGGAAAGCACCATCTCCCATACGTCATCCTTGACGAAGGATGGTACGACCCCAAAAGCGGAGACATGCTCAACACCATACAAGACATCGACCTGCCTGCTCTCGTGAGATACGCAGGAGAGAGGGGCGTGGGCATCATCCTCTGGACCGTCTTCAATGTTCTCGACGACCAGCTCGATGCCGCTTGCGAGAAATATTCCGCCATGGGCATCAAAGGCTTTAAGGTCGATTTCCTCGACCGCAACGACCAAGAGGCCATGCAGATGATCTACCGCATTGCCAACCGTTGCGCCAAGAGCCACCTCGTGCTCGACTACCACGGCATCTTCGCTCCGCAGGGCATCACCCGCACCTATCCCAACGTCATCAACTTCGAGGCCGTCTTCGGCATGGAGGAGGCCAAATGGACAGAACGCGCCAAGGTGTCAAGAGACGGACACACATCAGACGAGCCAGCCAAGGACATGCCTCTCTACGACGTGACCTTCCCCTTCATACGCGGCATGGCAGGATGTGTCGACTTCACCCCTGGCGGCATGCGCAACGCTTCCAAGGCCGACTTCCAGCCCATCTACAGCAACCCTCTCACCATGGGCACACGCTGCCACCAGCTGGCGCACTACATCGTGCACGACAGTCCGCTCACCATGCTCGCCGACAATCCTACCATCTACGAGAAGGAGAGGGAATGCACCGACTTCATCACATCCCTGCCCACCGTCTACGACGAGATGCGCATACTCGATGCCAAGATGGGCGAATACATCATCACAGCACGACGCAAAGGCTCCAACTGGTACGTGGCCGGAGAGACCAACTGGACCTCACGGGAAAAAATCGAAATACCTACCGACTTCCTTCCCGAAGGCACCTACACCATCACAGCCTTCACCGACGGCGCCAACGCAGACAAAGTGGCCACAGACTACCAGCGCCACACCTTCAGCAACATCCCGACCATCCAGATGCCATCTACCGTCAAGGTGCGCATGGCCAGCGGCGGAGGCTTTGCCGCCTCTATCATAAAGCAGTAAGGATACACACACCCAGGAACAGCATTCCTGCCATCAACACAAAGGGCATGCCAAGCTTACACTTGACATGCCCTTTGCCATGCTCTCCTCCCCATCTCGGCTGTCATCACACCTCCCCTCTCCTTCTCGGCAGTCATCACACCTCCCCTCTCCATCTCGGCTGTCATCACACCTCCACTCCCCATCATCCGCCTCTCTCCTTCTCGGCTGTCATCACACCTCCCCTCTCCTTCTCGGCTGTCATCACACCTCCACTCCCCATCATCCGCCTCTCTCCTCTCTCCCTACCCATCATCCGCCTCTCTCCTCTCCCCCTCATCTGTCTCTCTCCCCTCTCCCCATCATCCGCCTCTCTCCCCATCATCAGTTTCTCCGTCAGGCGACTCGAGCATTCCATGCTCGCCTTCCGCCTCTTTCCGTGCCAGCCCTTCCACCTCGCTCTCCATCCTACCTGCCAAACACAAAAAAAAGGGAAAAGAGACGTCACCATCTCTTTTCCCTTTCTTGTACGCCCTCAGGGGCTCGAACCCTGGACCCATTGATTAAGAGTCAATTGCTCTACCAGCTGAGCTAAGGACGCATCATAATTCACAAACCTCTCAAAAAATCGCAAGCAGACTTCTCATCATCCACTTGCGATATTCCTTCAAGGAGCGGAGAGGGAGGGATTCGAACCCCCGGTACCTCTCAGTACGCCGGTTTTCAAGACCGGTGCAATCGACCACTCTG
>CAKQRW010000010.1 GCA_934271655.1 uncultured Bacteroidaceae bacterium
AAAGAGTATTGAAAATCAAGGTTTTATGATTAATTAGTCATAGTAAATTATGGTTAGTTATAAGGCTCTAAATACATTCTGAGTAAACATATTCCCCTGTACCACTATCCATAATGGCTTTGTCATAGCTTATTAGTCCGTTCGGATTATAAAAACTTAAGCTACATATATCCGCACTTGTGCATCCTGTTACCTTAACGTTCACATACTCCTTAATTTTCTTTCTGTTCCCATCAGAATCAGTATACTCAAGTTCCTGGCTATTATTTTGGATTGTCCATTTCACTCTTCCCCTTAGATTCTCTATATCACCATCTGCCTAACTTAATTCATAAGTTGCTTTTACACCTTCATCAATATCAACTGAACCGGCATATGACCCAGGCAAGACCTCACCTACTCCTGGAGTCGATTCTGTTCCTTCAATAGCTCTTGTCACATGCTTTTTAGCAAGCGTGTAAGCAGACGCATCATAATACTCGTCGTCATCGTTGCAGCTGCTCACAGAAACAGCTGCACCTAACACAACCATAATAGCTGCTGCGCCATAATAATACAATTTTCTCATAACTTTTATTTTCCTTTTGTTTTTAATCAAAGGAGTCGTCTTGTAACCATAGTTCGTCTGACGACCCTGTTAGTTTACTTACATAAGTCTTAGGTAAAATCTTAATGGCCACAAATATAACAAGAATATTTCACATGAGACCATCATATTCAAAAAAAAACAAAAAATAGTAAAATCACACGCATTTACAACAGAAAAACAATACAGAAGCGCACACTTTTATCTAAAATCATTCGGCTGTGGCAACGCATCGTGCGTCTTCTATCATATACTCACATAACTGAAGCTGACAAAAAAGTCTGGGCACACACTTCATCAAGTCTGTCATTGCAGTCTGTTCTCCTTGCGCACATATATGCAGCATCAACAGACCAGCCTATGGATAGCGAAGGACAAACCTATGGGTAAAGAAGGACAAACCTATGGATAGCGAAGGACAAACCTATGGGTAAAGAAGGGCAAACCTATGGGTAAAGATTGGGGCAACGCACCCAGCTCTGCTTCAACGAGGTGATATCATTCTTACAGACCAAGCCAAAACAAAATGGGCTTCGTTGACAAACAGGCACAAAAAAACCTGCGAGACAAAGGTTTGTCTTGCAGGTCCAATTCCCTTTTGGGATTCTGAGAATCCTAAAGTCGATTGCTCTCGTCTGATTACTCAGCTACAGCAGAGTCAACTGCTGCAGTGTCAGCTACTGTAGTGTCAGCTACTGTAGTGTCCTCAACTGCTGTAGTGTCAACAGTGTCAGCAGAAACAGTGTCAGTAGCAGCAGCCTTGCCGTCGCATGATACGAATGAAACAGATGCTGTGAGAGCGATTGCAGCAACAGCTGCGAAAACCAACTTCTTCATAATTTAATTCCTTTTTACTTTAATTTGTTAAACATTCAATTGCTTTTCTAAAACGATGCAAAGGTACATACTTTTAAGATACGTTGTTCTCCAAAATGAATTTTATTTTAATTAATATTGAAAATTTTGTCAAAGCAAAGAACTTTGATACACGTAATAAGAAAAAACAACAAATACATCCCTTCTGTTACCGTACACAAAGTTTTTCCATGCGCCTGCACTATGCCAGCCTTTCCGCCAGTTTCCCGCTCACTCGTCTGCAAGCATCAAGTCGGACATCACATCGTTTGACACAAAGATGCCTTTGCGGGAAAGACGCACTGAGACTCCGTCGCTGACAAGAAGACCTCTCGACACATGCCGTGAAGAGTCGGCCAAAAGGCGTGACACAGCCTCAGCCCCAAATGTCTCCCGCATGTCGGCCAGGCTGATGCCCTCGGCTGTCCGCAGGCGTGTGAAGACATACTCATCATAGCGTTCCTGCTCTGTCAGCCACTCTG
Organism: uncultured Bacteroidaceae bacterium; assembly: GCA_934271655.1. Classification (GTDB taxonomy): domain Bacteria; phylum Bacteroidota; class Bacteroidia; order Bacteroidales; family Bacteroidaceae; genus Minthosoma. The sequence continues at coordinate 1,924 of CAKQRW010000010.1, forward strand.
CCACAGGCTGTGCTCCAGAAAGGTATGCGCCCAAGGAGTCGGGATTGAAGCACCGCTGCGTGCCTGAATAAGAATGCGCCCCTGCTCCGACACCAAGATACGGCACTCCATGCCAATAGGAGGAGTTGTGCCGCGACTCTTTGCCAGGCAAGGCGAAGTTGCTTATCTCATAATGGCGAAAGCCCGCTGAGGCTGCTGCGTCAACAAGTGTCTCAAACATGGCGAGAGACAGTTCCTCGTCCACCTCGCTTATCTTGCCCTCATCCAGCATGCGGGCAAGAGGAGTGCCGTCCTCATACATGAGCGAATAGGCTGACAGATGCTGCACACCTAAGGAAAAAGCCTTGTCGAGGTCTAACTTCCACTCATCAAGTGTCTGACCCGGAAAACCGAACATGAGGTCGATGCTCACATTGTCAAAGCCTGCCTTCTGGGCCATCCGCACAGCCTTCTCGGCCTGGCTGGAGGTATGTCGCCTGTGGATGAACCGCAAACGCTCGTCATTGAAGCTCTGCACTCCCATGCTGAGACGATTGACTCCTGCTTCTCGCACGGCCTGAAGCCATGCGGGAGTGATGTCGTCGGGATTGGCCTCGATAGTTATCTCACGTTCGGCGCCTGCGCCCGCATCCCCACAGCCATCTGTGCCGCGCATGCCGCAACACACTTCTCTACCTTTGTTTGTTTCTGCATCGCATATGCTGCCTTCCTTATTATATATAATGTGTATAGTATCTAATATGCGCTTCACCTCTGCTACGGGGAGCTGGGACGGGGTGCCACCGCCAAAATATATGGTGTCGACCGACTGGCCAGCTATGTAGCCGCGCCTGTCACGCAGCTCACGCAATACAGCCTCAACATACTGAGGCATCATCTCCGCTGACGTGGTGGAGAAGAATCCGCAATAGATGCAGCGTGTCTTGCAGAAGGGGACATGTATGTATATTCCTGCCATTGCTATATGATGTGTTCTGATTACTATATTGAGTAGTGCCTATATCCAGACAGACATTTGGCCACACAAATATAGGAATTATTTCTGTGTCTGCTACATCCGCACGGCACTTTTTATCTCATACCGCCCACAAACCTGCCTTCAAACAGGCATTATACATGCCTAAAAGCCTTCTTTGAAAGAGAAAATGCTATACAACATAATATTTGGCCTTTTCCATTTCAGAAAAAAGCCGTAATTTTATCGCCGGTTTTCAACCGATACAACTAAAATGATTTATAACCTATAAGTATAACCTGACCTAACAATGAAAGTTTATAAGACCAATGAGATCAAGAACATTGCCTTGCTTGGCAATGACGGTGCTGGTAAGACAACTCTTACCGAAGCGATGCTGTATGAAGCCGGCATCATCAACCGCCGTGGACGCATCACGGCAAAGAACACTGTGAGCGACTACTTCCCGGTGGAGCAAGAGTATGGCTACAGCGTGTTCTCGACTGTGTTCCATGTGGAATGGAACGGAAAGAAACTGAACATCATCGACTGCCCGGGAGCGGACGACTTTGTGGGCGCAGCCATGACTGCCCTCAACGTGACGGACACAGCGCTCCTGCTCATCAACGGACAGTATGGCCCAGAAGTGGGCACACAGAACCACTTCCGCTACACAGAGAAGCTTGGCAAACCAGTAATATTCCTGGTCAACCAGCTCGACTCAGAGAAATTTGACTACCATCAGGTGCTTGACAGCCTGATAGACATATATGGCAGCAAGGTCGTGCCTATTCAGTATCCTCTCAACGAAGGACCTGAATTCAACTCACTCATCGACGTGCTTCTCATGAAGAAATACACATGGAAGCCAGAGGGAGGAGAACCTGTGATAGAGGAAGTGCCAGAGGAAGAGAAAGAGAAGGCTCTCGCCATGCACAAGGCCCTGGTGGAGGCCGCGGCTGAAAACGACGAGGAACTCATGGAGAAGTTCTTCGACACAGACACACTCTCAGAAGACGAGCTGCGCACAGGCATCCGCAAGGGTCTGGCTGCTCGCTCCATGTTCCCAGTCTTCTGCGTGTGCGCATCGAAGGACATGGGCGTGCGCCGTCTGATGGAGTTCCTTGGCAACGTCGTCCCATTCGTAGACGAGATGCCGCAGGTGCACAACACAAGAGGCGAGGAGGTGAAGCCCGACGCGAGCGCTCCTACATCGCTCTACTTCTTCAAGACAGCCAACGAGCCTCACATCGGCGGCGTGCAGTACTTCAAGGTGATGTCGGGCACAGTGCACGAGGGCGATGACCTGACAAACAATGACAGAGGCTCCAAGGAACGCATAGCCCAGCTCTTTGCCTGCGCTGGCGCCAACCGCGAGAAGGTGGACGAGCTGGTGGCCGGCGACATAGGCTGCACAGTCAAGCTGAAGGATGTGCGCACTGGCAACACGCTGGCAGGCAAGGACTGCGACAACCGCTTCAACTTCGTGAAGTATCCTAATCCTAAATATATCCGCGCCATCAAGGCCGTCAACGAGGCCGACACAGAGAAGATGGTGGCTGCCATCCAGAAGATGGCGCAGGAAGACCCGACATGGATACTGGAGCAGTCGAAGGAACTGAAGCAGACTCTCATCAAGGGCCAGGGCGAGTTCCACCTGCGCACACTGAAATGGAGACTGGAAAACAACGAGAAGATAAACATCAAGTTTGAGGAACCGAAGATTCCATACCGCGAGACGATAACAAAAGCGGCGCGCGCCGACTACCGCCACAAGAAGCAGTCGGGTGGCGCAGGACAGTTTGGCGAAGTGCATCTCATCGTTGAGCCTTATTATGACGGCATGCCTGAGCCTACCTCATACAAGTTCGGCAACCAGGAGTATAAGATAAACGCCAAGAGCAAGGAAGAGGTTGACCTCGAATGGGGCGGCAAACTGGTGTTCATCAACTCGGTGGTAGGAGGTGCCATAGACACACGCTTCATGCCAGCAATCCTCAAGGGCATCATGAGCCGCATGGAACAAGGTCCGCTGACAGGCTCATACGCACGCGACGTGCGCGTCATCGTTTATGATGGCAAGATGCACCCGGTAGACTCCAACGAGCTCTCATTCATGCTGGCCGGACGCCATGCCTTCTCCGACGCTTTCAAGGAAGCCGGACCTAAGTTGCTTGAGCCTATCTACGACGTGGAAGTCTTTGTCCCAGGAGACAAGATGGGTGATGTGATGTCTGACCTGCAAGGCCGCCGAGGCATGATCATAGGCAGCGAGAGCGAGAATGGCTACGAGAAGCTCATAGCCAAGGTTCCGCTGAAGAGCCTGTCCAACTACTCCACTACACTCAGCTCCATCACAGGAGGCCGCGCCAGCTTCATCATGAAGTTCGCATCCTACGAACTCGTGCCTGGAGACATACAGCAGAAGCTCATGAAGGAGTTTGAGGAGCAGAACAAGGACGAGGACTAACAGTTGCTCTATAACAAGCAAGCACTCACATAGCAGCCGCTTATCGCTGCCCGACAAATGGCAGCAGCATTACGGCAACCTGTGCCGCCACACAAAAGCGCCTGGGAAAACTGATGGTTTTTCCAGGCGCTGCCTTTTTTCACACATAATTAATAATTAGTCAAGCTAATCCATATTTATTAGTTAACATTTACAAAAAGTACGACATTATTTTAAAATCCCTGGTTAAAAATACACAATCGATTTAATAAACACACTACATTTGCATTAACACAACAGAGGAAGCACGTGGAACGACGCAACATGTTCGCTACACGCCTCGCTGACTGATAAAAAGAAAACAACACACATAACTGCACGCAGCATGAAAAAACCCGTCATCACTCTTCTCGTCATCGTAATGGGCGTTTCCATAGCCAGCCTGCTCTATCTGCAAACCAAATACATAGAAGAGATAGCGGAGCTGCGGTACGCGCATTTCGAGGAATCGGCAAAAAGAAGCCTCTACGAGACAGCGCATAAGCTGGAACTCTCTGAAGCCAAAAGATATCTGGAGCAAGGGCCCGACGCATCTCCAGGCATAACAACTGTAGTAGACTCCATACAGACAAGCACAGACTCCACGATAGTGCAGCGCACACACCAGGCATCGGCCAAAGACGGCAGCGTGTTCAAGTCGAGAGAGACCACAGCAAGCACAAGCATGTCGGACAGCTACTTCACGAAAAAGACTTCGACCAAAAACGACAAGAAGCGCTCGCTCGAGGAAATCATGGCGATGAGATACGCCACAGAGAAGAATCTGGTGGAGGATGTCATATACAGCATACTGTACACAGCAAGCGACACTCCGCTTGAGAAGCGCATCGACTTCATCGAACTCGACCAGACACTGACGACGGAGCTGAACAACAACGGCATCACCCTGCCATGCCATTTCACCGTATACAACAGCAACGGACAGAAGGTCTACCAATGCTCAGACTACGAGGAGGCTGGCAACAAGAAGACATTCAAGGCTCCGCTGTTCAAGAACGACCCCATACATGATGGAGGCACACTGGAGATTCACTTCCCAAGCCTGGACGAATATCTGTGGCGCTCGCTATGGTTTATCATACCGTCACTCATCTTCACCATCATACTTCTCATAACACTCATCACCACGCTCACGATGATGTTCCGCCAGAAGAAGCTCACTGAGCTGAAGAACGACTTCATCAACAACATGACGCATGAGTTCAAGACTCCCATCTCTTCCATCTCGCTTGCAGCACAGATGCTTGGAGACGACAGCGTGACAAAGACGCCGGCTCTGACCAAACGGCTCACCACGACCATCATGGACGAGACGAAGAGACTGAGGTTTCAGGTCGAGAAAGTGCTGCAGATGTCTATGTACAGCCACCAGAAAGCCAACCTGCACATGAAGGAAGTGGACATCAACGAGCTCATAGCCGGCATCACGCACACCTTCGCCCTGAAGGTGGAGAAGAGCGGAGGAAAGATCATCACGAAGCTGAACGCCAAGTCGCCAGTCACCTGCGTGGACGAGATGCACTTCACCAATGTCATCTTCAACCTCATGGACAATGCCGTAAAGTACAGGCGCAACGACATAGACCTGGAGCTGGTGGTGGAGACGTGGAACGAGCCTGGCCATCTGTGCATATCTATACAGGACAACGGCATAGGCATAAAGAAAGAAGACCTGAAACGCATCTTTGACAAGTTCTACCGTGTGCACACTGGCAACCTGCACGATGTGAAAGGCTTCGGACTCGGACTCGCCTATGTGCACAAGATAGTGAAGGACCACAAAGGCACCATAACGGCCGAAAGCGACTATGGCATAGGCACACGCTTCATCATCAAGCTCAACGACTGAGCCAGCGGTGCTGCGCCTGCAGCCGCATGACAAGCTTTCCCTTCACTGCACGACAAGCCTTCCCGTCCCCAACGCGGCACGGCCAATAAACACAGGCAAGCATCTAAAAAGCGATAAATATTAACACTATAACACATACAGACTATTATGACAGACAACAAACTCAAAACAGACGTGAACATCCTCCTATGCGAAGATGACGAGAGCTTAGGCATGCTCCTCCGCGAGTATCTTGAAGCTAAGGGCTACAACACCACCCTCTGCCAGGACGGAGAGGAAGGCTATGAGACCTTTGTCCGTGCTGATTTTGACCTCTGCATCCTTGACGTGATGATGCCGCGCATGGACGGCTTCACTCTCGCAAAGAAGATACGCGAACAAAACCTTGACGTGCCTTTCATGTTCCTCACAGCAAGAAACCTCAAAGAAGACGTGCGCGAAGGCTTCGAACTGGGCGCGGATGACTATATCACAAAGCCTTTCTCCATGGAAGAGGTCGTTTACCGCATTGAGGCCATACTCAGAAGAGTGCAAGGCAAGAAGGCGAAAGAAGGCGCCACACGGCAGATAGGCGGCTTCACCTTCGACACGCAGAAGCAGCTCCTCACCTACGAAGGCGAGAGCGAGAAGCTCACCACCAAAGAGGCTGAGCTCCTCACACTTCTCTGCAACAGGCAGAATGAGCTTCTGCAGCGCGATTTCGCCCTCAAGACAATCTGGATTGATGACAACTATTTCAATGCCCGCTCTATGGACGTGTACATTACCAAGCTCCGCAAGCATCTAAAGAAAGATCCTTCTGTGGAAATCATCAACGTGCACGGCAAGGGCTACAAGCTCGTGGTGAGCAACGACAAATAGTGTGCCACATACTGGCTATAACGCAGCAGGGGCGCACCACTCGTGTGGTGCGCCCCTGCCGTTTTCTGTATGCGCAGAAGTGAGCCTGTTGCCTGGTCTAAAATGATGCATGCATGTTTTCGACGACATGCCCCTCATGCCTGCCCGGACTGTTTTGACCGTGCTTGCCTGCCGTGATGCCAGGCGCGCTCCATCTCCACTATGTCCCAAAGCGTCAGAGGCACATCGAAAGCCATTACCATGCAATACGTTTCGCCCTGCTTACCCAACGTATTTTTTCTTGAAATAGATATGAAGAAGCAGACCTACAATAATCAGCGCTGTGCTGCCACCTGTGTACCAATTCTGGTCGGCCAAGTCATTCAAGAAAGATACTGGCATAAGAGAGCATGCTATAAGAAGCACGGCTCCTGCGATAATCAATATTACTCCGATATTTTTCATTGTATGTTATGTTTTTATTAGTTTCACCGGCATCTGCACAACAAGGCTCAACCCACAGGCTGCGCCCCATGCAGCAATTCAGTCACAAATTAACTACTTTTTATTCAGACAGCGAAACTTTTTGATAAAAAAATAGCTATCTCACCTAAAAAAAACACGAATGCCATCAAAATAATGCACTTCAATGCTTCTTTTTCCAATTATTATTCGTACCTTTGCACCGCTTTTGCGAAAAGCATCAGCACAGTTAAAATATTTATTCACAACAAAACTTACATTATTGATCTCATGAATCAATACGAAACCGTTTTCATTTTGACTCCCGTTTTGTCTGATGTTCAGATGAAGGAAGCGGCTGATAAGTTTGTATCTATCCTCAAGGACAACGGCGCTGAAATCATCAGCACTGAGAACTGGGGTCTTAAGACACTTGCTTATCCTATCGAGAAGAAGGTATCAGGCTTCTACCAGATGGTTGAATTCAAGGCTGAGCCAACAGTGATTGCTAAATTTGAGTTGCAGATGCGCCGCGACGAGCGCGTGCTCCGCTACCTCACAGTTAAGAACGAAAAGTACGCCGCAGCTTACGCTGAGAAGCGTCGTAACCAAAAGAAGGAGGCATAACCATGGCAGCACCATCAGAAATCAGATACTTAACTCCAGCATCAGTTGACGTTAAGAAGAAGAAGTATTGCCGTTTCAAGAAGAGCGGTATCAAGTACATCGACTACAAGGATCCTGAGTTCCTCAAGAAGTTCCTCAACGAGCAGGGAAAGATTCTCCCACGCCGCATCACAGGCACTTCACTCAAGTACCAGCGTCGTGTAGCACAGGCAGTGAAGCGTGCACGTCACCTTGCACTTCTTCCATTCGTAACAGACTTGTTGAAATAATAAATAGGAGGTAAGACAGCATGAAAATCATTCTTAAGAAAGACGTTATCGGTCTTGGATACAAGGACGAAGTCCTCACAGTAAAGGACGGTTATGGTCGCAACTATCTTCTTCCTCAGGGCTATGCAGTACTCGCTACTGACAAGGCCATCAAGCAGCTCAACGAGGAATTGAAGCAGCGCGCACACAAGATTGCCAAGATTAAGGCTGACGCTGAGGCTGAGGCAAAGAAGTTCGAGGGTGTTTCTCTCGTCATCAAGGCTAAGGTTTCAGAGGGCAAGAACATCTACGGTTCTGTAGGCGCTAAGGAAATAGCAGCAGCTCTCGCTGACAAGGGCATCGAGATTGACAGCAAGCTCATCACTATCAAGGGCGTCAAGACTCTTGGAAGCTATGAGGCTGTGGCACACTTCCACCGCGAGGTGTCTGCAACAATCCCATTCGAGGTTGTTAACGAGGACGGCACACCAGCACCAGAGGCTCCAGCTGCTCCTGCAGCAGAAGAGGCTCCAGCTGAGGCACCAGCAGAGGCTACTGCAGAGTAATCACATCTGATTCACTCACAAACAAGCTATAGAGGATGCATCTAATGGTCTCACAACCATTGATGCATCCTCTTTTACTTTCTGCATACACTAACAAAAGGCATCCGCAGCCACATCAGCTGCAGATGCCTTTTGTCGTTTCGTCTCGGTCAAGCCAATCACTTCACTCTTGTCTTTGGCAGGTTGAACACATCCTGCACTTCCTTCATGGCCTCATCGGTCATGCCGTCTGGCTCACTGCCCATGCTCTTGGCACACATATATATATTAGCGGCCTTGCAGAGCACATCTGTCTGGTCAAAGGCATCCATGATGTCCTCACCCACAGCCACCGTGCCATGCTTCTCCCACATCACCACATCGTGAGACTTGATCTGCTCAAGAGTAGCTTCCGCCAGACTGACTGAACCTGGCAAGCCATAGGGAACAATGCCTATGCCAAGCGGAGCGAACGCCAGTGTCTCTGGAATCATGGACCATAGGACACGTGTCATCTCATCGCCCTTGAGGAAACGCTTGATGTGCGACATCGCCACAAGTTCTATCGGATGCGTGTGGAGCGTGGCCTTATAGCATGAGCCTGTCTCAAGGAGATAATTCTGGAGAGCAAGATGAGTGGGCAACTCTGACGTGGGCACTACAGGCTCATCCGCTATTATCTCGTAACTGGCACAATCGTCACAAATGCGCACGATGGAGCCATTCTGCATAGGCCAGCGAGCCAGGTCGCGCATGCGCTTGCCTGTGCCCTTGCAATAGAAATACTTGCCTTTCAGATGAGGCAGCTCTATGCCTATCTGCTTTACGGGAGCTATCGCAGGCAGGGCGCGGCATTCCTCGTCCATAAACTCAGTCACATTGACCGTGATGTTTCCGCCATTTCTCTCTGCCCAGCCTTTCTGCCACAGATAGCCAGTGACCTCTGCCACCTCGTCTATGACAGCTTTCAAGCCTGGACGTCCTTCCAATATACTTTTCATATCTTAGTGTTTTAAATGTTTATTGTCCAACATTATTTCCGCAGAGACTGCTACAGTTCGTCTCCATACCTCTCTTTCACAATAGCGTCGAGCGACTTGCCTCTGGTCGTCGGGCATCCGATGACACCCACCACAAGCGACACGAGCAAGAGAACTATCATGCAATAGGCGGCTATGGTGAAGCCCTCGCCATGCTCGCCATATATGTATGTGAAGACAAGTCCCCACACAGCCGACAGTCCACGGACGATGAAGAACATCAGTCCCTGGGCTCCTGCACGAAACTTGGCGGGGAACAACTCTGAACCCCACAAGGCATAGAATATCTGCACAGAGAGGCCTCCGTTCAGGCCCCACAGTATGACAAAAGCCCAAAGTGTGGCTGTTCCGTTGACACCGACACCCACCACAAGCACCCATGTGGCAAGCGCAAAGACAAGTCCGAGGACATAAAGAAGCTTGTGGCTCGTCCTGTCTATCACTCGTGAGACGATGAAGGTGACAGCCACCACAACGGCCCACTGCACGCAGTTCATCATATTGGCAAACTCGTTGTCTACGCCTCCAGCCGTCTCACATATATGAGGCGAGAAGAAGCCCATGACACTTGCCACCAGATTCCACGTGAGATAGATGACGGCAAGAAAGGCCACGCTCTTCACGGCCACCTTGTTAGAGAAGAGCACCGCAAGAGAGCGCGTCAGCCCTGGTTGCTTTCCCTGCTCCGCCTCTTGTCTCTTTGCGGCCTCAAACTCTGCGCTCTCCTCAAGCCTACGCTGCAGCAGCCATGCTATGAGAGCTATGACAAAAAGAGTGAAGAAGACCACACGCGAACTGAACACTTCCACCGCAGCCAATGGTGCATCAGTTCCCGTCACAGCGTGCGCCAAAGCCTCTACGGGCCCATAGAGATAGCCGCCAGGAGCAAAGAGCATGCACATCAGAAGAATAATCATCGGGCCGAACCCCCATGACATCTGTGATATGCAGATGTTGCGACCGCGATTGCTCACTTCAGAGCTCTCCGAGATGTAAGTCCACGAAGCAGGCACTCCTATTCCTACAGAGATGCCTGTGATGAGAAAGCCTGCGAGCAGCATAGGGAAGCACACCGACAGCATGATGGTGAGCACTCCGAGCATGTACACCAGCAAATTGTATGTGAAGATGAACTTGCGTCCCAACTTGTCGGCCAAGAATCCGCCAATGATGGCGCCTATAGCAGCTCCAAGCGCATTAGCGCTCAGGGCATTGAGCCATCCGAGATGCATTTCGGTCAGTCCGAGATAGTTTTGCCAAAGGCTTATTCCAGCCCCTCCCGCCACAATGGCGCCAGCGTCAAGATAATTGTTGAGAGATACCGCCAAGGTACTCTGCAAAGATGATTTCGCCATAACTTATCATTTCTTTTCAATGACTCATGGCATGGCTCCGCAGCAGGCTGCGGCGAAGGCCAGGCCATGATTTATCACCACTAAAGGCAGTCATTCCCTCAACGCTTGCTTGTTACAGATGCTACATACCCATCAATATCCTTGATGAAGTCCTGACCTACAGGCACACCATTGCGCACGCAGAACTCGTCATATACGGCCTGCCACGGCATGGCCTTCTGTTCCTCTATGAGCGCAAGCACCTTATATCCCTCACCCGCAAGCTCATGCCGCGATATTGTCTCACGCGGTTCGAGCAAAGCTCTGAGCATGCATTTCTGGGCAGCCCGCGAGCCAATGACATAGGCTCCAATACGGTTGATGGAGCCGTCAAAGAAGTCGAGGCCATAATGTACTCTGTCAAGGGCTCCAGCACGGACTATCTCGAAGAAAAGCTCCTGTGTAGGATCGTCCATTATGGTGACATGGTCTGAGTCCCATCTCACAGGACGGCTCACATGAAGCATGAGTTCCTTGATAAAAGGCAGCAATGCGCTCACCTTGTCGGCAGGCGACTCTGTCGGATGATAATGGCCAGTGTCTATAGTGACAATCTTGTCATTCTGCGCGGCATAAGCTGTGTAAAAGTCATGGCTTCCCACAGTGAAGCTCTCAAGCCCTATGCCGAAGACTTTGCCTTCTATGCAGTCTTTCATCATGGGCTGCTTCTTCTCAAATATCTCGTCAAGAGACTTCTTCAAGAGGTTGCGGTAGAGAGCGTGGTTGACACTTACATCCTTGCATCCGTCATGCACCCACAAGTTCATTATGCAAGGGTCGCCTTGAGCCTCGCCCATGGCATTGGCTATGTCACGGCATCGCTTGGTGTGCTCCACCCAGAACTGGCGTATGCCCTCGTCCGGATTGGCCAAGGAAAGCGAACCGCTCTTAGGATGAGAGAATGAAGAGGAATTGAAGTCAAGTTTGGTGTCGTGCTCCTTTGCCCAGTCTATCCACGACTGGAAATATTCCACAGTCACCTCATCTCTGTCCACCACTTTGCCTTTGAAGTCACCATATATCTCATGAAGGTTGAGACGGTGGTTGCCAGGTATGAGGCTCTTTGCCTTCAGGATGTCGGCACGCAGCTCATCAATGTTGCGTGCTGCGCCAGGAAAGTTGCCGGTGCTCTGAATGCCGCCGCTCATAGCGCCAGCCTGCACTTCAAAGCCATGCACATCGTCTGCCTGCCAGCAATGCAATGACAGGTGGAAATCCTGCAGTTGCCTGAGCACTGCCTCTGTGTCCACACCAATTTCAGCGTAACGTGCCTTTGCTACCTCATACGCTTTCTCAATAAGTTCTGATTTCATTTTTCTTACAATAAGTTTATAGGTTAATATTATATTATAGGAGTTATAGAGGCTATAGAAGCTATAGAGTCGGCAAACATCCTCCAGACTAAAGCCAAGGCTATAGAGGCTATAGAGGCTATAGAGCTGTTACAGCCAGATATTTCTCATAAGCCTCACGCCACATTTCTGTATCCTGCGGCAAATACTCACTCATTTCTATAGAGTTTGCAACCACTTTTCTCATCTCCAGCATGTCTCTGACACACCCAGAAGCTTTGGCCTGAAGCATTATATTGCCAATGGCTGTGCCTTCAACAGGTCCTGCCAGAACAGGCATCCCCAAGCTGTTGGCCGTAAACTGCATAAGCTTCGCATTGCGCGAGCCTCCGCCTATGACATGAAGAGTCTCTATCTCGAAAGGAGCGAGTTCCTTCAGATAGCCCATCACCTGACGGTAGCGCAACGCAAGGCTCTCAAAGATGCAACGTGTCATGGAACGATAATCCGCAGGCACCACTTGTCCTGTCTTCTCGCAGTAATCCTTTATCGCACCTGTCATGCTCGCAGGATTGGCAAAGTCTGGCGCATCTGGATTGATGAAGCACTGGAAGGCAGGCGCTGTCATGCTCTCGTCTATCAATTGGGGAATGCCTGACGGCGCATCCGCCCATTCCTGGCGGCAGCGCTCGAATATCCACATTCCACATATGTTCTTCAGGAAGCGCGTGGTGCCTTCCACGCCACCCTCGTTGGTGAAGTTGTACTCAAAGCCCTTTTTGCTGATGATGGCCTCCTTGACTTCTATGCCAAGCAGTGACCATGTGCCACAGCTGAGATAAGCGAAATTCTCATTCCTGGCTGGCACAGAAGCCACAGCCGCCCCTGTGTCGTGACCAGCCACAGCCACCACGGGCACAGCTCCAAGACCGGTCATCCTCTGCACCTCAGCCGACAAGTGCCCCACTTCATCACAGGGATTGACATACCTTCCGAACATCTTTTCTGTCAGCCCTATAGCACCAATCAGTTCGTCATCGATGCGCTTGGTTATCGGATTGAGAAACTGGCTCGTGGAAAGTATGGTGTATTCACACACGGCCTCGCCTGTCAGCAGGTACATCAGAGCGTCTGGCACAAACAGTATCTTGTCCGCAGCCTCAAGCGCGGAGTCACCGTGGCTGCGCATGGCAGACAGCTGGAACAGAGTGTTGAACTGCATAAACTGTATGCCAGTCTTCTCATACACCTTGTCCTTTGGCATCATCTTGAAATATTCCTCCATGCTGCCATCGGTGTGCGGGTCGCGGTAACAATACGGATTGCGCAGCACTCCGCCGTCCTTGCCAATAAGGACCACATCGACTCCCCACGTGTCTATTCCGACAGATGCAATGTCTATATGTTCGTCTGCCACAAGCTTCAGCCCTCGGACCACTTCGCCAAACAAGGCATAAATGTCCCAATAGTAGTGTCCGGCCATCTCTATTATCTTGTTCGGGAACCTCGTCAGTTCCCTCTGTACCAATCTGTCCCCCTCCAAGGTTCCCAAGATTGTCCGTCCGCTCGTCGCACCAAGGTCAACGGCAAAAAAGTTAGCATTTCCCATCTTATATCAGTCAGTAAAGTAAGTAAAAAGATGTACAAAGTTAACACTTTTTCTTAACCGTTACAATCTTTATCAAGAAATACAAGCCACTGCCACAGCTTTTTTTATATCTATACATAAAAAGCCTTGTATTGTAATGAAAAAAACGTATCTTTGTACCGTATTTACAAAAGACAGATTAATTATTAACCCTCAAACTTTGTTCATTACATGAAATTATCAAATCACATCGAAGGTTTTGAAGGCTACATGTGGAAGCGCGAAATCAACGTACGCGATTTCATTCAGCACAACTACACCCCTTATACAGGCGACGAGTCTTTCCTCGTCGGCCCCACTGCAAAGACAACAGCTCTGTGGAACAAGCTCACAGAGATGTTCAAAGTTGAACGTGAGAAAGGAGTCTACGACGCGGAGCAGAAGCTGCCACAGTCTATCGACACTTACGGAGCAGGATACATAGACAAGGACAACGAGGTCATAGTTGGTCTCCAGACAGACGCCCCACTCAAGCGAGGCATCTTCCCAAAGGGAGGCATCCGCATGGTGGAGAGCGCTCTCAAGGCTTACGGTTATGAGCTCGACCCATCTACAAAGGAGATTTACACCAAGTACCGCAAGACACACAACGAGGGTGTGTTCTCTGCATACAACAAGGACATTCGTGCTGCACGCCACGCACACATCATCACAGGACTGCCTGACGCATACGGACGCGGACGCATCATCGGCGACTACCGCCGCATAGCCCTCTACGGTGTGGACAATCTCATCGAGGAGAAGAAGCGTTTCCTGGAGCGTCTCGACATACAGGAGATGACAGAAGAATGCATCCAGAGACGTGAGGAGACATCAGAGCAGATTGCCGCCCTCAAGAGCTTTGTGAAGATGTGCGCCAACTATGGATTTGACGTGACACGCCCTGCAAAGGACGCTCGCGAGGCTGTACAGTTCGTTTATTTCGGTTATCTCGGAGCTGTCAAGGACCAGGACGGCGCAGCCATGTCTATCGGCCGTGTAAGCACATTCCTCGACATCTTCATCGAGAAGGACATCAAAGACGGCAAGCTCACTGAGGAAGAAGCGCAGGAACTCATCGACCAGCTTATCATCAAGCTCCGCATAGTGCGTTTCCTCCGCACACCTGAATACAACGACCTCTTCTCTGGCGACCCTGTATGGGTCACTGAGTCTATCGGCGGCATGGGTGTTGACGGACGTCCAATGGTCACAAAGACATCATACCGTGTGCTCCACACACTCGACAACCTCGGCCCTGCACCAGAGCCAAACCTCACAGTGCTGTGGGCACAGAATCTTCCTGAGAACTGGAAGAAATACTGTGCGAGCATGTCTATCAAGACATCTGCCATCCAGTATGAGAACGATGACCTCATGCGTCCAGACTACGGAGATGACTACGGAATAGCATGCTGCGTGAGCCCAATGAAGATTGGCAAGCAGATGCAGTTCTTCGGCGCACGCGCCAACCTTGCCAAATGTCTCCTCTATGCCATCAACGGTGGACGCGACGAGATATCTGGCGAGCAGATTGGCCCTGACTTCGCACCAATCACAGGCGACTACCTTGAGTACGACGAACTCATGTACAAGTTTGAGAACATGATGCGCTGGCTCGCCAAGACTTATGTCAACGCACTCAAGATCATCCACTACATGCACGACAAGTATGACTACGAGGCATACCAGATGTCACTCATCGACGGAGATGTCATCCGCACACGCGCAACAGGCATCGCAGGTCTCTCTATCGTGACAGACTCACTCGCAGCTGTCAAGTACGGCAAAGTGCGCATCATCCGCGATGAGCGCGGCATAGCTACTGGCTTCGAGCAGGAGGGCACTCCATCAATGCCATTCGGCAACAATGACGAGAGAACAGACCAGCTTGCCCTGATGATTACAGAGAAGTTCATGGAATATCTCCGTCAGCACGAGACATACCGCCACGCCATCCCTACACAGTCACTCCTGACCATCACATCCAACGTGGTGTACGGCAAGAACACAGGAGCCACACCAGACGGACGTCCAAAGGGCGTG
Source organism: uncultured Bacteroidaceae bacterium (assembly GCA_934271655.1). Classification (GTDB taxonomy): domain Bacteria; phylum Bacteroidota; class Bacteroidia; order Bacteroidales; family Bacteroidaceae; genus Minthosoma. Next base: position 17,358 of record CAKQRW010000010.1, read on the forward strand.
CCATTCGCTCCAGGTGCCAACCCAATGAACGGACGCGACATCAAGGGTGCGGTAGCAGCTCTCTCTTCTGTGGCTAAGCTCCCGTTCCACCACAGCCACGACGGCATCTCTTACACCTTCGCCATCTCTCCAGGCACACTTGGCAAGGAGACAGAGACTAAGATTGCCAACCTCGTGAACCTCATGGACGGCTACTTCACTCCAGACGGCGGACACCACCTCAACGTGAACGTCTTTGACCGCGAGCTTCTTGTTGATGCTATGGAGCACCCTGAGAAGTATCCGCAGCTCACAATACGTGTCAGCGGCTACGCAGTCAACTTTGTGAAGCTCACACGCGAGCAGCAGCTCGACGTGCTGTCACGCACCATCAACAAGTCTCTTTAATTGACACAAAAGTCTATTTAACTGACACATATGAAAGGAAGACTCCATAGTTTAGAGTCCTTCGGTACAGTCGACGGCCCTGGGATAAGGTTTGTAGCCTTTTTCCAGGGCTGTCCTATGCGATGCGCCTTTTGCCACAATCCCGACACATGGGATCCGAAAGGGCCTGTGCAGTATGAGATGACACCCGAAGAACTCGTCACAGAAGTGAAACGATACAAGAGTTTCATCAAGAGCGGAGGCGTGACATGCACAGGAGGCGAACCGCTCATGCAAGCCGACTTTCTCATCGAGTTTCTCCGTTTGTGCAAAGAAGCGGGCTTCCACACAGCGCTCGACACCAGCGGAGCCATCTTCAATGACAAGGCGCGCACAGCTCTGCAATACACAGACCTCGTGCTTCTCGACATCAAGACGCTGGATGACAGCCTGCACAAGTCGTACACAGCCGTGACACGCGACAACAACCAGGCCATGCTCGACTACCTGCAGAGCATAAACAAACCCACGTGGATTCGCCATGTTGTGGTGCCTGGCTATACCGACGACGATGAGCGTCTCACAGCTGTGGCGCGCCATGTGGCTAAGTATGATAATGTGGAGCGTGTGGAGATTCTCCCCTACCACACCATGGGAGAGTTCAAATACAAGGAGCTTGGCATTCCATACCGCCTTGAAGGCATTGAGCCACTCTCGGAAGAGAGGAAAGAAAATGCCAAGAGCATATTCAGGAAGTATGTGCATGTTCCTGTCGTCTGAGCATCAAAGATATTCAAGAGCAAGCAGGATGCCATGACCTCAGTCACCTGCCAACACAAAGCGGTGGCCTGCATATTGTCAGGTCACCGCTTCTAATATATATATATGTATAATACCTATTGATTACTTTCCACCTGCCAGCATACATTGCAGCAGGCCTATCTTTCCTGGAATTATTTCTTTATCTTGATCACGTAGAATGTCCTTGCTGGGACAGAGATGCCGCTTGATGGGGCAGCTACAGTGATGGAAGAAGACTGAGGCACAATCTTTGTCGGCTCATCGAGAGTGTTCTCCGCATCAAGGTTGTCTGAGTGGAGAGAAATAAGTTCTGCCTTGTGGTCTCCCTTCTTCATGCCCTTCAGGTTGAGCGTCACATCCTGAGCCTTGTCACCTGTATTAGCCACCTTGATGATAATCTCATTTGTCTTCTTGTCCACAACAGCAGAGGCGAAGAGTCCGTTCTGCCCATCATTGCCAGCCACAGGCTTGCCATTCATTGTAAGAGGAATGACATTTGTTCCCTTGTTCAGGGAGTAGAGCTGCTGCACATAGTAAGAGCATGAGTTGAACTTGCGGAGGTTGTCATACCATATAGCGTCCGGACGCCACTGCCATCCCTCCACGTGAGCGAAGAGAGGTGCGTAGGTAGCCATCTCCACCACATCAGCGTTGCGCTCCATGTCTGTCATGAACGCAGCCTCCATAAGAGCTGCATTGAAGTGGTTCCACTTCTTTCCCTTTCCGTGGCAAGCATACTCACCCGCGAACACCTTTGGTGCCTTCTTTGAGCGGTCATAGTTGTCATAGCGGTTTCCGCTCTTGAGGAACCAGTTCTCGTTGCGGTAGAAATGCTCATCATAGAGGTCGCAGCCTATTTCCTTCATGCGTGGCTGGAGCATGTCAAACTCCTTGCCCTCAGAGTTTGGGCCAGTAGTGCCAATGAGCTTGATTTCAGGATGCACCTTGCGTATAGCCTCAACAAATATCTTCAGACGCTTAGTGAAAGCTGGATTGTCCTCATAGTCCCACTGCTCATTGCCCACGCCTAGATACTTCAGGTTGAATGGCTCTGGATGTCCCATGTCTGCGCGCAGCTTTGCCCACTGGTTCTTTGCAGGGTCACCATTGGCGAACTCAATCAGGTCGATGCAGTCGTCGATATATGGCTGGAGCTGGTCGAGAGGCACATGGACATGCTCCTCATCCTTGATATCGTTCTGATACTGGCAGCTCATGCCCACATTGAGCACAGGCAGCGGTTCTGCTCCAATCTCCTCCGACAACTGGAAAAACTCGAAGAATCCAAGTCCGTATGACTGGAAATAGTCTGGGAAGTAGCGGTGAGTGAAGGTGTAGTGCCAGCGGTTCTCGTTGAGCGGACGGTTCTCCACAGGGCCTACAGTGTTCTTCCACTGATAGCGAGTGGCCAGGTCTGTGCCCTCAACGATGCAGCCTCCAGGGAAGCGGAACACACCTGGGTGGAGCTGTTCAAGCGACTCAGCCAAGTCCTTGCGCATGCCGTTCTCATGTCCCTTGTATGTGTCCACTGGGAAAAGAGACACGTGCTCCAGGTCGGTAGTGACCTTGCTGTCTCCCCACACGCGGAGATGTGCCTTTGCAAAAGTTCTGTTAGGCTTGATATTCACAGTATATTTCTTCCATTCCTTGCCCGACACCTCAATGCCTGCATTGCCCAGCTTCTGGTCCTCGCCCATAGTGGCATTGTCTACAATGTCAATCCATATCTTGGCTGTGCCTCCGTCTGGCACGCGTGCCCATACAGAGAAGCGGTACTCCTCATTGGCCTTAACGCCGATTCCGAAGAAGCCCTCGTTCTCAATCATTGTATGCTTTTCACGGTGTCCTGCTGGAGCGAGGCGCACATAATGCGGGTTCTTGTTGAACGGGCCGTCGTCCTTCAGTGTTACTCCACCAGATATAGACCATCCTGCAAGACGGTCGGGAAACTCGAACGAGCGGTTCTTGACAAGCTCGCCATACAGTCCGCCGTCAGCGGCATAGTTGATGTCCTCAAAGAAGATGCCATACATTGTTGAAGGCACAGGAGCCCCCACCTTAGATGTGTTGACATCGAATGTGTTTGTCTGGGCTGACATGCCAGCCGCAACAGCAAGTGCTGCAAACACAGAACAGAATCTTTTCATAAGTTAATAATAGTAGGTTAATGAAACTAAATGAATAATAGTGCAAATTTAATAAAACTAAACGAATATCACAACATAGGTGCAGTTTTTTACCATAAATAATCTGTTTGGCAAGACATTTTACATAGAATGGAAAAGATTTTCATCTTTACAAAAGCTTTTTCTTAATAGTTTCTGCAGCCTTTATAGCCCATATAGTTCCTACAGTCTCTATAGCTTCGGCAGTCTCCTTAAAAAGAGCTATCCCTGGCTGCGTCGCCGCAGCCAGGGATGGCATATCAGTTTTTAAAGCTATGTATAGGAGCTGGGATTCTTCCTCCTCTGTCAACAAACCTTTGGCTTGAGAAGCTGTTGACAGGCATGATGGGCGCATAGCCCAGCAGTCCGCCAAACTCCACCGTGTCGCCCAACTTCTTTCCCACCACGGGAATGATGCGCACAGCCGTAGTCTTCTGGTTGACCATGCCAATGGCGCTCTCGTCAGCAATGATGCCTGCAATGGTAGTGGCAGGTGTGTCACCAGGTATGGCTATCATGTCCAGTCCTACGGAGCACACGCAGGTCATGGCCTCAAGCTTCTCTATAGTCAGCGCTCCTGCCTCGACAGCATCTATCATACCTTGGTCTTCCGACACAGGAATGAACGCTCCCGACAGTCCGCCCACATATGACGAGGCCATCACGCCGCCCTTCTTCACCTGGTCGTTCAGCATAGCCAGAGCCGCGGTTGTGCCTGGTGCACCCGGATGCTCCACACCTATGCACTTCAGAATATCAGCCACAGAGTCTCCCACAGCCGGTGTTGGAGCAAGGCTGAGGTCGATGATGCCAAACGGCACGCCCAGACGACGGCTTGCCTCCTGCGCCACCAACTGGCCGACACGTGTTATCTTGAACGCTGTGCGCTTGATAGTCTCACAGAGCACCTCAAAGTTGGCCATGCCATCAGCCGCATTCATGTCCATCTGCTCCAGGGCATACTTCACCACTCCTGGGCCGCTCACGCCCACATTGATGATGGCGTCAGCCTCAGACACGCCGTGGAAAGCTCCGGCCATGAAAGGATTGTCATCAGGAGCGTTGCAGAGCACCACCAGCTTAGCGCAGCCAAGCGAGTCCTTTTCCTTAGTCTCCTCAGCAGTCTGCTTGATGATGTCGCCCATCAGACGCACCGCATCCATGTTGATGCCAGTCTTTGTGGAACCCACATTGATGCTTGAGCAAATATACTCTGTGCATGCCATTGCCATAGGTATGCTGCGGATAAGCAGCTCGTCGCTCTTCGTCATGCCCTTTGACACAATGGCTGAATAGCCTCCCAGGAAGTTGACCCCCACCGTCTTAGCGGCCTTGTCAAGAGTCTTGGCTATCTGCACATAGTCACCTGGTGTGCGGCAGCACGAGCTGCCCACCAGCGAGATTGGCGTGATGCTGATACGCTTGTTGACAATAGGAATGCCATACTCCTTTGAAATGTCCTCGCCAGTCTTCACGAGGTCTCGTGCCAGCGTAGTTATCTTATCGTAAATCTTCTTGCATGTCACATTCAGGTCGGTGTCTGCGCAGTCAAGAAGGCTTATTCCCATTGTGATTGTCCTGACGTCAAGATTCTCCTGCTCTATCATCTTGTTCGTCTCGAACACCTCTTGTAGATTTATCATATTCTCCTTTTATGAAATAATGTTGAACATCGGCTTACTCACTCACATCAGATGCGGTGCATCTTGTCGAAGATGTCCTCCAGCTGGCATCTCACCTGCACGCCTGTGTCAACACCTATCTCTGTCAGTTCGTCGCTGATGTCGGCAAAAGCCTTCTCTGACTTAGTCAGGTCGACAATCATCATCATGTTGAAATATTCCTGCACGATAGTCTGAGAGATATCAAGGATGTTGATTTGGTTATTGGCAAGATATGTGCACACACGGGCTATGATGCCCACAGTGTCCTTGCCCACTACTGTAATAATTGCTCTTGTCATTGTATTTTATCTTGGTTTAGTTTTTTTTTATCTTTAATCACTGAGCCTCACAGATGGCACCTCAAAGGTAGCTATGCCATGCCCTTTTGTCCACTGGAGGCTCATGGCTGTTTTCCTGCGGGACGCGGAGATGCCTCAGAATCTGAAGCCCTTCCTCGCCCAGCCGCTGTATGTCTTGACAGAGAATGTCACGCTGTCGCGGCCATCAGGCACAGGCATGGACAGATACACTTGCTTAGTGTAGGCCTCGCTGTCATCTGTGTTTCTCTTGTGCACGAGGGAGTAATGCCCCACACTGTCCTCACAGAAGACCCACTGGCTTTTGAAGTCGCCGCCCGTCATCACACCCACATGCAGGTTGATGAAGGCTCCGCTTTTCCACATGCTGATGAGCTTGACAGGGTCGCGCGGCAGATGCTCTGCGCCCGACACCACGACATCGCCCTTCACCACACGGATAGAGTCTACCCAGTAAGATGAATGGCAATAGACCTGCTCCATGCCGTAGATTCTCATCTCTCCGGCCGACAAGGTGTATGATCCCATCACGCGCACCACTGTCTTGCCGTCGGCTATCTCCAGTTTCTGCGCAGACACGTCATAAAGGGTGCCGTCGTCAAGAGCCACTCTTTTGGCCACTCCGTCGGCATCGGTCGACACAAGCATCATGTCCTTTTGCACCGGAGGCACATAATCGCCATCATCGTCTGAGCACGCCACAAGGCACATCATGCAGCCACCAGCCATCACAGCCAGCGCGGCCGCACGCTTGACAATCCTGGCGGCAGACTTTCCCAATCTTTCCATAACTTGCCACACTGCTTTCATTCCGCCATAGCCACATTATAGTTGCGCAGCGGATTGGCATACATATCCGACAGCTTTTCCCTCAAGAACTGCTGGTCGGGATTAGGCACATCGACCATAGCTATGCGCGACTCTATATACTCATTGCGCCGGCCTTCCAGAGCGTCACGGTTGATGTCATAGATGCGGTAGTTCTTATGGATCTCATGATCTATGTGCTCAGCCACCACACGGTATATGTCTGCACGGCTGATAGTCTCTGGGTCGAGCGAGTCGAGCCAGTCATTGATGCAGTCGGCAGCCTGGTAATGCACATGTCCCTTCTGCCCCCAGATGCCGGTCTTCATGTTGATGAGGTCATCCTGCTTGCTCTTCTTCCAGCCTGGAATATCCCTCTTGCACTGGAACTCCTTTGCCTTGAGATAGTCGCACGGGTCGTATTCATAGGATATGGCCAGCGGCACAATGTTCATGTGGCGCAGATTCTCTATGATGTCCGCCGTAGACTTTCCTGCTGTGGGGCCGCCCAGATTGAGCATCTTCAGCACAGAGTCTTGCGTGCGGTCGTCAGAATCCTTGGCGCGTCCCTCGCGCTGGGCTATCCATATGTTCTCATGCTTCTCGTTGATGGCATAGTGCATGTACTGGCTCATGTGTATAGATGAGCGCAGTGTCTCCTTGGGTGACAGTCCGCGGTTGACGATGAACGACTTGTTCATCCTCACCAGGGTCTTTATCCACGGATAGATGAGCAGGTTGTTGCCTATGGCTATCTCCACCGTAGTAGAGAAGCCCGACTTCAGCAGCAGCACATCCAGAAAGGCTGAGTCAAGCACTATGTCGCGGTGATTGGACATGAAAGTGTAGTTGCCATCTCTGTCCAGCGACTCCGGGAAATGGCATGAGTGCCCTGTCGTGGCCTTATGAAAGACATGGTAGACCAGCGGTTTCATGAAACGCTTTTGGAAGTCGAGCGGAGTTTTCACCCCGACAAACAGCATCTTCAGCAAGGCATTTCTCAGTTTCTTTGGCAGGGGGATGAACCCTTGCACTATCTTGTCAAACTGCCGGTCGGCCAGCATGCTGTCGAAAGCGGAGCGTATCTCACCTGGCGAGCAGGGGCGTATGTCATCAAAATCGGATAGTGTCATAATTATCTTTTTTTAGTGTAGTGGCTATAGGAGCTATAGAATGCTATAGTGGCTATAGATACAACAGGAGCTATAGAATGCTATAGAGGCCATCAGAGGCTATAGAATGCTATAGAGACCATAAAGGGCTATAGCTATCACTCTCCCAGCTTGTCCTCAATTATTGCGCTGAGCACATCCTTCATTTCCATGCCAGCGGCACGTACCTGCTGAGGGATGAAGCTTGTGGCAGTCATGCCAGGAGTTGTGTTTATCTCCAGCATGTTGATTACGTCATCGCCAGCATCATTCTTGCCTATGATATAGTCTATGCGTATGATGCCAGAGGCTCCGAGAATGTCATATATAGCCCCCGTGAGAGCCTGCACACGCTTAGTGGTGTCGTCAGAAAGGCGCGCCGGTGTGATTTCCTCCACCAGTCCGTTGTACTTGGCATCATAATCGAAGAAATCTGTCTTTGGCACCACCTCGGTGATAGGCAGCACCTTCATGCCGCAGGCCTTGGTGCGGTAAACGCCGTTGCTTATCTCAGTGCCCTTCAGCTCACTCTCTATGAGCACCTCGGCGCTCTCGTTCATAGCCTTGGCTATCGCTGGAAGCACGTCGTTGATGGTCTTGCAGTGTGTGACGCCAAAGCTTGAGCCGCCAGCATTAGGCTTGATGAAGCATGGCAGCCCTACCTTGTCCACCACCTGCTGAGGGTCTACCTCCTGTCCCTTGCGCACGAGGATGTCCTCCGCCACCTTCACTCCGAAGGTCTTGAGGAATTGGTTGAGGGCAAACTTATTGAATGTCATGGATTCCACAAGCACGCCAGAAGTGGAGTAAGGCACCGACAGCAGGTCGAAATATCCCTGTAATGTGCCATCCTCGCCAGGAGTGCCGTGAATGGTGATATAAGCATAGTCTGGCTTCACATCCTTGCCCCACTCATCCTTGAAAGTGAAGTTGTGCCTGTAGACAGGCACCAGCTTTCCGCTGGACAGATGGGCGAACCAGCCCTCGTGGCTTATCTCCACTATATATACGTCATACTTTTCCTTGTCTATCCATGAATAAATGCCTGCCGCACTTCTAAGCGACACATCGTGCTCGGAGCTGTCGCCTCCGGCTACGATTGCTATAACCTTTTTCATCCTTTATATATATAAATATGTGTATTCATTGTCTCCGTTCGTTCTCGCCTTTCTTCTTTTGCTCCAGCCACTACTTCTTCAGCTCTCGCCCCTTATCAGTTCTGGCCAGCCACATAGCCTCTCCATTTCTCCATGAGAGCTTTCATGTCGTCGGGCCATTCAGAGTCGAAGAGCATCTCCTTGCCTGTGGCAGGATGCACAAAGCCCAGTGTCTTGGCATGGAGCACCTGGCGCGGGCACACTTTGAAGCAGTTGTCCACAAACTGTCGGTACTTCGACGAGTTGGTGCCTTTCAGCACTTGGTTGCCTCCATACCTCTCGTCGCTGAAGAGCGGATGGCCCAGATGGCGCATGTGGGCGCGTATCTGGTGAGTGCGTCCTGTCTCAAGCACACACTTCACCAGTGTGGTGTAGCCATACCGCTCCATCACATAATAGTGCGTCACGGCAGGCTTTCCTATGTCTGAGCCTGGAGGGAACACAGCCATGCGCATCCTGTCCTTGGGATCGCGTCCTATGTTGCCCTCTATCCTTCCCTCGTCCTCTGTGAAGTTGCCCCACACCAGGGCGTTGTACTCACGCTTTGTGGTCTTGTTGAAGAACTGCAGGGCCAGGTTTGTCTTGGCCTCCGCTGTCTTTGCCACCACCAGCAGTCCGCTTGTGTCCTTGTCAATGCGGTGCACAAGTCCTATCTCCGGGTCATTGATGTCATACTGAGGCATGTCCTTCAGGTGCCATGCTATGGCATTGAGCATGGTGCCGTTCCAGTTGCCGAAGCCTGGATGCACCACCATGCCCGCAGGCTTGTTGATGACCATAAGGCTGTCGTCCTCATACACCACGTCCAGCGGAATGTCCTCAGGCGTTATCTTGTTCTCATAGAACGGGCGGTTGAGCATCACCTGTATCACGTCGTCGGGCTTAACCTTGTACGATCTCTTCACCGGGATGCCGTTCACCAAGATGAAGCCTGCGTCGGCAGCCCTCTGCACCCTGTTGCGCGAAGTGTTGCTCAGGTGCACAAGCAGAAACTTGTCCACCCTCATCAGCTTCTGTTTCTTGTCCACCACCACACGGTGGTGCTCATAGAGCTGGTCGTTCTCGTCGTCCTCGTCCAGGTCATCGTCCGAAGACATGCCGTCGCCGCCGTATTCCACACCAGCGCATCCAGTCTCCACAGCGCACGCTTCTTCTGGCTCGATGCCCGCATTTCCCAACAATGTCTCTTCCTTCATGTCCATAAGCCTCACTGCGCAAAGTTCTCATCCACCTCCACATCCGTGGAGTCTGCTCCATCATCCATCATCAGCGAATCCACCTCGCCTGCTCCCACAAGAAGCGTCAGCGGCTTGTCTCTCGGCACCATGTCGCCCGCAAAGATTTCCTTGCCGCCCTGCTTTACTCCCACTACCAGCTCAAGAGGCTTGCCCTCCACCAGCTCGTTCTCCGTGAGTTTGAAGCCAAGCGACCTCAGCGTGGCTTCCGCCTCGCGCAGCGAACCGTGGCTCACCACATCGGGCAGAGCCACTGTCGGCATGTTTTTCATTGCCACTGTGAGGTAGACCACACGGCCTGCCTTCACCTCATATCCAGCCTTGGGCATCTGGTCCAGCACGGAACCCGGCGCGGCATACTTGTCATAGACCGAGTCGCTGACCACAGCCACAAGGTCGCGCTCCGCCAGCATAGCCTCAGCGTCAGCAAGCATCTTGTCCGTCACGCTCGGCACTTCTATCTTCTCCCCATGATGGGTGAAGATGTCGAGCATATAGAAAGCCGCCACTGGCACCGCGATGACGACAGCCACCATCAGCATTATGTTTGTCCAAAACCTCTTACTGGTTTTCCCCTTGAAAAAACTCTTTATTGCCATTACACACGTACATTATTTATATTACCGTTGCAAAGGTACGCCAATTAACACAGACTACAAAATAAATCATTCCTTTTTTGCCTTTTCCGCAGCCACCGCGGCCTGCCCGTAGCCGCCACTGAGCAGCGTGGAAACAAGAAACAAAAAAGCAGAAGCCCATATCCACATGAAGCTCCTGCTTTTTGTATTGCGAACGGCTTTTGCCATTATTTGCCGTGGTGCTCGCTTGATACTGAGAGAGACTTGCGTCCCTTTCTGCGGCGCGCCGACAATACGCGACGACCATTTGCTGTCTGCATACGAAGACGGAAACCGTGCTTGTTAATCCTCTTTCTGTTGTGAGGCTGGAATGTTCTTTTCATTGCTTTCTTCTCTTTATTTTTATTGTTAATCTTTTTTTGCCTTTCATTCCACACTCATGCGCCCTTGCGTGTCACACGTCAGGTCATTTTGTGTAAAACGACTGCAAAATTAGTGAATTTCAAGAAATCAGCAAAAGAAAAGCCCAAAAATCACCAACTTTTTTTGTCATTTTAATGTTTTTACGTAATTTTGCACCCGATTTCAACATGTAAAGTACAAACTTTAATACAAAAACAATTTTATGGCTATATTAGCAGGTGACATTAAGAAGGGCGTTTGCCTCCGTCTTGATGACGGTAAGATTTGGGTAGTAATCGATTTTCTTCACAAGAAGCCAGGCAAGGGCAACACTGTGATGATTACAAAGCTCCGCAATGTGGAGGACGGCCGTGTGCTTGAGCGCACTTGGATCGTTTCCGCCAAGCTTGATGACGTCACTGTATCTCACCAGCAGTTCCAGTACCTCTACAAGGAGGGCGAGGACATGGTGTTCATGAACACAGAGACTTTTGAGCAGGTAAACATCGCCAAGGACCTCATCACCGGCGGCGACTTCCTCAAGGAGGGAGAGACTATGGTCATGGCGTCTATCGACGACCAGACTGGCGCTATCCTCACAGCAGAGGCTCCTGTAAAGATTGTCCTCAAGGTTACATACACTGAGCCAGGACTCAAGGGCGACACAGCTACAAACGCAACTAAGCCAGCCACACTCGAGACAGGTGTGGAGATCCGCGTTCCTCTCTTCATCAACGAGGGCGACATGATTGAGGTTGACACTCGCGACGCTTCTTACGTAGGCCGCAAGTAACTCACTCAGCCCTATCATCATCTTGAGAGCCCTTAGGCCACAAGAGACACGAAGGCCGTTCCAGGCAATCATATGCCTTGGAGCGGCCTTTGATTGTTTATTATGAACCCGTACACCCTCCTGCAATTTTCCCCGAAGCGCCATCGCGGTGGCATGCAGACTCCAGTCCTATAGCTTTCATTTGCTCCACCCGCCGCGCTCCGCCACATACGCTTCCTGTCCCTTGACTTCACGCCGGCATCATCTGGCTTCACAACCATCACCCCAGGGATTTCATATCATCACCCCAGGGATTTCATATCATTATCCTAAGGATTTCATATCATTATCCTATGACTTGCGTGTCCTTATCCTATGACTTGCGTGCCCTTATCCATAGGTTTACAAAAACATCGTCCCACCACTTTGTGATATAAGAATCTCTAATGATACCATTACAACATTTGATAAACATTCGTTTGATGGCATCCTCACATTATGTAACTTTGCGCACAAAAAACATAAATCCCTCACACCTATGAAAGAATATGAAGAAGCCGTGGCATCCATGCGCCCCGAACTGCACATGCATGCACTTATACTGACCAGAGGCAATGAGGCCGAAGCCACAAGCCTCACCAAGGACACCATAGCCATTGCCCTGAGCAATGCAGACCGATATGCCGCACACGGACATCTGCGCTCATGGATGTTCAGCATTGCAAACAAGTTGTTCATCTACAAGGTGAGACTGGGCATCAAGAAGAAAAAAGTGGGAGGAGGAAATGGAAACAGCATAGCGAGCGGCATGCGAAGACTCGCCCATGGCATCGGCTTATGGTTCCGCCTGGCACACAAGCAACTGGGCACAAGGTGATGGCTCACATGACTCTCCCCCGCCAGGTCTGCGCGACACGCATTCACACAAGCGTGCCTTGCGCCCCCTCCCACACACTTCTCGCCGCTGCAGGAATACCTTTCGGCCTGCACAAGAAAAGACAGAGGCTGCATCAGACATTTCTGACGCAGCCTCCTTATTTGGGGTTTAACACTTGTGTTTGCTTTTTTGCAGGAGCAGACACGCCACGCACTTGATGTGCAGAGCATACATCTTTTGCCCCCGACATTTTTGTCTTTCAATCCTTTATCCCTTGAGGGCTGCAACAGCCACTACTACAGAGAGGATAATAGTCAATACGATCATCATAACGTAATCTCCTTTCTTAAATGTTTTTTCTTTTTCCTTTTATATATTCTACTTATTGAGCTTCGGCGCCTTTGTCTGCACCTTTGAGTCTGGCATCCGGAATCTTCAAGTTTGCCTGCATGCTGATTCATGGTGCTTATGCTTTTTCTGTCCAAGTTCCGGAATCACTATCCCTTTCCTTTTGACACTGCAAAGTTACGAAGAGATTATGGATTATGACAAACTTTTCCTATTAAAAACCTATTAAGAACGCTCTGTTATTGACCGCCGTCAATAAATGTGTGCGCACACAACGCCAAAAGCCCTCTATACGCCCCCTTATACGCACGCAGCGGCAACACCGTTCGCACACCACCCCACCACAACAGTTTTTCACCACACAGCCTTTCGTGCGGCAAGCACTTATTCCTGCCATGCTCATGCCCTGTTCCGCGGCACAGAATCAATATTCTTGAGGACAAATGCGAGTAATTATTCAAATAAAGCACAAAGCTTGCGGCAATGTCATCATTTTTTTTTAACTTTGCACAATTCAACCATTCCAGGCAACGAGCGTTTCCGCACATGCCGCGCGACGGCAAAGGCCTGCCTGAGGGAAGCGGACGCAAACATAGACAGAACAAAATAAAATATGATATCAGACAACTACAGAAGACTAAGCGAGGATGCACAGAAGCTATTATGCTTTTATGCCTACACGGGGCATGGGCAAGAGGCAAGGATGGACGACCAGATAGCCATCCTCACCAAGACCTGCTTCCCCTCCCTGAGAGGCTACGACGCGCTGCAGGAGCTGCAGGACAACGGCATGATAGTGAACGCAAGCCGCGACTGGGTCACCAATGCGGTGAGCTACGAGATGGCAGAAAACTGCTTCGTGTCTGCCCTGTGGTATCTTTTCACAGAGAGGAAAGACCTGCTCTATTCCATCAGAAGGACTAAAGACATGCGCAGCCCGGAGTTTATGGAGCTGCGCACATCCGTGGAGATGCTGTCCGTGACAGACAGCGAACTGTGCGAATACGCCAGCACCATTCCAGCCTCACAGGCCAAATACCTGTGCTGCATGGCCGACGACCCGGCCTTCAAGGTGCTGATAGAGACATTGTCCACTGAGACATTCACCGCTCTATACAATGCGCTGCCATGCTACTGGACGGAATATGACATAGCCGCCGACATCAGCGCCCCGCTCTCAGTGCTGCTGAAATACAACGCCATCACCGAGGCCACACGCAACAAGTTTTGCGCCGACCTTGAGCTTTACTCATACATAGCCTTCGGCCAGATGCCAGGCAAGGGACTGTATTCCAACATCTCGTCGGGCTACACCCTTGGCGGACTGCATGCCATCTACAGCGGCAAGGCGACAGACGCAGTGAAATGGTTCGACGCGGCCCTGAAGCTGCAGGTCAGCGAGAAGGGAGAGAAAGGATTCTTCACCAATCCTCTCCTGACGTTCTACCTTGTCGTATCATACATAGCCGCCGCATCGCTTGATGGCGACAACGGAGAGAAGATGACGGAAGCGTGCAACGAGCGGCTGAAATGGCTCATCTCCACACTCACGATGAAGAAAGACCCGAGGTACACGCCGGCGCTTGTGCTGGCCGAGGACTTCCGCAAGGTCAACCAGCGGCTGCACCAGGCCAGTCTGCAGACTGTGTATGAAAACAACATCAAGCCGATGTGTCCCAGCCTAAACAGCAAGCTGGCCTACACGCTGGCCAACCTTCTTGGCTACTCTACCGCCAAGATGTCCAGCGCCGCCTGCATCCCCAACCTCGCCATGCTGAAGTTTGAGATGTCCAAATACCTGCCTCTCGACAGCAAAGAGAGGCAGCAGCTCTGCAAATGCTTCGGAATGGAGCCTATCCTGCCACAGCTGCCGCACGAGGAACAGTGGCGCATGGTGCTCGACGACCTTATGCTGTCGGCCGACAGAGGCGTGTCGCCAGCAACCATGAGCAAGAGCCGCATCATCTACCTGATAGACCCGCAGAAGCCAGGAACAGTGCAGGTGAGGGAGCAGGTGAAACAGAAAGACGGCGGATGGAGCAACGGCAAGCGCATCAATGACATGAGATACAAGATGGGGCAGATAGACTTCATGAACAACACCGACCGACGCATCATGGACAAGCTCAACCGCAGCGCCGGCGCTGACCTGACGCTGGAGGACGTGGTGGAGGAGATGGCCGACGACCCGCGCCTATACACAGGCACGTATCCCCCCTTTGAGCATGTCGACGTGACGATAGACCGCCCCTACCTCGTGGTGGAAAACGACGGGGAGAAGTTTGTGGTGAAGTCGAACGTGCCGCTGGACAGCACCAGCAAGGAACTCATCATCAATGAGCTTTCGCCCACATCACTGAGCGTAATACATATACCGAGCGACATACGCGACTACTATATCAAACTGCTGCAGCTGGGCAGCCTGCCGCTCGAAGCGGAAGACTCGCTCCGCTCGCTCCTCAAGAAGATAGGAGGCAAGGTGGAACTCCACTCGCCGCTGATAGAAGGCGGCAGCACACTGCCGCTCATTGACGGAGTGTGGACCATAGGTTTCCGCCTTGTGTCCAAGACAAACGGCACATGGGAAGTGCGCTGCTTCACGCGCCCGCTGCCTGGTGGCCGCCATCTCTTCTCGCCCGCCAGAGGCGAGGAAATCATCATAGACGAGAACGAGGAGGGACGCTACCGCGTGAAGCGCAACATGAAACTGGAGGCGTCCAACCTGGAGATGGTGGAGGCTTTCTTCCACAGCTTCGGGCACGACTATGAGGAGCGCGGACTCTACGCTCCCGACTTTGTCATCAACCTGATGCAGCTCATACAGGAGCACCCCGACATGTTCTACGCCGAATGGCCTGAGGGACAGTCGTTCAAGGTGAGAGGCTTGCACAGGGGCACAGGCACATGGTCGGGAGTGATGAAGCAGAGAGGACAGTGGTTTGACATAGAGGGAGATGTGGACATAGACGAGAACACGCGCATCAGCATCAAGGAACTTCTTGAGCTGGCAAGCCAGAGCGAGGGCAGATACCTCAAGATAAACGAGAACGAGTTTGTGGCCATCAGCAAGAAACTGCAGAAGCAGCTCGACGCTCTCAACGCCATCATCAACCGTGATGGCGACAGGCTGACCATCTCTCCCTTCAGCGCGGCACTCATCAACAACGATGTGCTGCACGGCGACATTGAGTTCAGCCTCGACAGTCACCTGTCTGAAATACGCCAGCGCATCATCGACGCCTCGGAATACAGCCCCGAGGTGCCCGACGGCCTCAACGCCACACTGCGCCATTACCAGCTGGACGGCTTCCACTGGATGGCGCGGCTCAACAAATGGGGCGCAGGAGCACTGCTCGCCGATGACATGGGTCTGGGCAAGACGCTGCAGTCCATCACCTTCCTGCTGCTGATGAAGGACCACGGCCCGTCACTCGTGGTGGCTCCTGCCTCTGTAGCGCCCAACTGGAAGAGCGAGATCGAGAAGTTTGCGCCGTCGCTCAACGTGCAGATACTCAACTTTGCCCAAGACCGCAAGGCGCTGATTGACGAGGCTGGCCCTGGCGACATCATTGTGACAACCTACGGCATACTGCTCAGCGTGCAAGACCTCGTCACAGCCAAGGAATGGAATGTGGCCTGCCTCGACGAGGCGCACATCATAAAGAACAGAGGCGCCAAGACCAGCGCTGCGGCCATGAAGATACAGGCCAAGAACCGAATAATGCTCACAGGTACGCCCGTGCAGAATCATCTGGGCGAGCTCTGGAACCTCTTCCAGTTTGTCAATCCGGGACTGCTGGGCACGTATGAGCAGTTCTCACGCAAGTTTATCATTCCCATCGAAGGCAACAAAGACCAGGAGAAACAGCAGATGCTCGATGACCTGGTGCACCCGTTCATGCTGCGCCGCACCAAGCAGGCTGTGCTCAAGGAACTGCCTGAGAAGACGGAGATATACCAGAGCGTGGAGCTAAGCCGGGACGAGATGGCCATCTATGAAAGCATACGAGAGAAGGCGGAGAGCATGCTCAATGACAGCGACAGCACGGTGACGATGAACGTGCTGGCAGAAATAACAAAGCTGCGCCAGGCCGCATGCTGCGCCGAGCTTATAGAGCCAAAGTGGAAGGGCGACTGCGCCAAGATAACAATGCTGGTCGAACTGCTGCAAGGAGTGGTGGAAGGCGGCAACCGCGCACTTGTCTTCAGCCAGTTTGTCAGCTTCTTCGACGTGGTGAGGAGAGAGCTGGACCGCCTCGGCATCGACTACTACTACATCGATGGCAGCGTGGCGGTGAAGAGACGCGCCGAGATGGTCAAGCAGTTCCAGGCAGGACAAAAGAGCGTCTTCCTCATCAGCCTCAAGGCAGGCGGACTGGGACTCAACCTCACTGGGGCCAACTATGTGTTCCATCTCGACCCATGGTGGAACCCCGCCATAGAGCAACAAGCCACCGACCGCGCCTATCGCATCGGACAGACACAGGCTGTCACCGTCTACCACCTTGTGAGCAAGCATACCATCGAGGAGAAGATCATCAGGCTGCACGACAGCAAGCGTGAGCTGGCCGAGAACATACTGGCCGGCACAGACATCAGCCACAAGCTGACTGGCAAGGAACTGCTCGAGATGATAAAGAGATGACACATCGCGGCATATGGAGCGCATGCTGTATGGCTGATAGCTTATGGCTGCCACCGCACATACGGCAGCACCATGGACGCATGGACCTATAGAGACGATTCAGAGATTAACAACCAATATATTAACTTCTTAACAACCAACATCTATGAAGCATACATTACTTATGCTCACCGCTTTTGCGGCATCCACCTGCTCATTCGCAGACGAATGGCAGAAACCTGTATACACAGGAGCATACCTCGCTC
The DNA here is from genome assembly GCA_934271655.1 of uncultured Bacteroidaceae bacterium. Taxonomy (GTDB): domain Bacteria; phylum Bacteroidota; class Bacteroidia; order Bacteroidales; family Bacteroidaceae; genus Minthosoma. Next base: position 34,888 of record CAKQRW010000010.1, read on the forward strand.
TGACAGCAGACTCTGCGGTCTATGTCTACAACACTGAAGCAAAGCAGTTCCTCGGCTCAGGCAACGACTGGGGCACACACGCCTCTCTCGTCGACGCCGCCGACGCACAGCTATTCACCGTCAGGGAGAAGAAGAACGACAGCGGCGAATGGGACGGAGCCAACTACACCATCGAGAACTACAGTCTCTCATCGGAGCTGTGGCAGAACATGTTCATCACCGACAACGGCAACGTGTACAACGACCGCAGGGAGCAAGAGGACTATTTCTTTACATTCACAGCACTCGAAGGCAACACCTACCAGATTAAAGGCTCTGACCTCAACCCCGTATGGAAGGCATCGGGCGACTTCTCAGGCTACCTGCTCGGCAACTACACAGGCTACGTGAACACAAAGGACAACGTGGCTACTGGCACAGGAGTCATCTATGACCTGGCTGGCGAGGACAGCAACTATGAGCCAGGCGAGTTCAACACCACATGGGCCTTCGTGAGCGACAAGGACTACCAGGCGTATATCAGCCAGATTGACACCTATGAGGCTGCCGTCGAACTGGGCGAGCTCATAGAGCAGGCTGAGAAATATGGCGTGACAGACCTCGATGCAGAGAAGGCTGTGTACGCCAATACATCCAGCACGGCCGACCAACTGGAAGAGGCCAGTGAGTCTGTAAGCAAGAAACTGCGCGCTAAAATGGAGGAAGCTGTCACCCCTGACAACCCTCTGACCGTGCTCACCGACGAGTGCAACGACATCGAAGACTGGAACAACGACATCAATGCTGAGACATGGAACACACAGACATGGATTGCTGAGGGATGGACAGGATTCGATGGCACCACCCTCAACATATGGGGAGCTAACCTCGAAGGTGAGGCAAACATGGAGCTGGCCGACATGCCTAACGGCATCTATGTGGTGAGCATGGCTGCATATTCTGAGAGCATGAACGGCTATGTCTTTGCCAACGACAATGCCAAGACCGTGACTGCTGGCGCGGCAGGACAGGTGTACAGCGTCACTACCAACGTGACTGACGGCGAACTGGACTTTGGCTTCGGACAGGATGAGCCTGGAAAGAACTGGGTGGCTTTAGACAATGTCACCGTGACATACTATGGCAATGGAGCTAAGGCATACAAGTACTGGCTCAACAGCCTGAAGGACAGCAGCAGCGAACTGGACGACATGGTCTATCAGACTGCGCTCAAGGATGAATACTATGCTGTGCTCAACAAGGTAGACAATGCCGAGACCGACGAGGAGATTCTCGCGGTCATCAAGGAGTATGAGGATGTGCTCGCAAAGATTGCTGCCAGCTCTATGGTTTACGACCGCCTGGAAGAGGCTATCGACAAGGCTGACGAGATTATTACCAATGAACTGTGCAACAACCTCTATGGCGACAAGCTCAGCGACATGAAGCAGGAGAAGGAAGGCGTCTATGAGGAGCACACGCTTGCCGACGATGACGTGAACAAGGAGGCTGAGCAGTTGGAGACTCTCTGCGCAGAGGCTGAGCAGTACATCTGGAACGTGGAGAAGCTCAACAGCGAACTGGAGACTGCCGCTGGCATCTACGCTGAATATGAGGCCACAGCCACTGAAGCTGCCAAGCAGGACTACAATGATTTCGTGGCTGCCTACAGCTCTCTCAAGGACAAGGAGCTTACAGCCGAGGGAGTGCTGGCTCTGATTGACAAGCTCTATGAGATAGAGTTCAACCTCTCGCTCAAGGACGAGGTGGCAAGCGATGACAACCCTGTCGATTACTCTGCCCGCATCTTCAACAACGGCTTCAACGGCGTGGACGGATGGACCAACGAGGGATGGAGCACATTCGCCAACAACACAAGCTGGTCTGACTTCGGCAATGAGGACGGCGCATCAAGTGCCAACGAGGATGGATTCTACCTCAATCTGTGGAACGGCTCTGCTGCCGACTGCTACCAGACTGTAAGCAATCTTCCTGCTGGAGCCTACACTCTCACCTTCGGAGCTTTCGCTCAGCAAGATGGACTGGAGGTTTACGCCAACGACAACAGCCTCAAGATTCCTGCAGGACAGGATGAGCTCTACAACTACATGCACGTTTACAGCATCAATGTGATTGTCGGCAAGGAAGGCACTCTGAAGATTGGCATCCGCAACACTGCCGGTGGCGAGATGTGGGCTATGGCTGATGAGTTCCACCTCACATACAAGGGAACAGAGAGCGAGATAATGACTGGTGTGGGAAGCATAAGCGCCACCACAGCAAAGGCCAACGGAGCTTACACACTCTCTGGCGCAAAGGTGAGCAGCGACAAGGCTGTGAAGAACGGCATCATCATCAAGAACGGCAAGAAATTCCTCAATAAGTGACTGCCGTGATGCTTGCTACTGCTATACATTATATATATATAATATGTAGCACACGCTATATATGTAAGTAGCACACATTATATATATGTAGCACTCATTATACATGTACGTGGCACAAATGTATATATACACGTAGCGTACAGCATCATAATAGTCTGCAAAACGTTAATAACATGGCTTGCAGCCATACATTTTATCACATAAGAGGCGAAATGTGCGACACATTTCGCCTCTTGTCATTTTTTTTATTTAACTTTGCACTGAAACTTTAAATAACTAACTAAACTTAACTATAAACCAAAAAACATCATGAAGAAGGTATTTCTATCAGTCATGCTTCTGCTGGCAGCATCAAGCTCATTTGCGCAAAGGCAGACAGACCACCTTGACCGAGGTCTGGTAGCCATGAAGGTGAGCGGAGGCGTTTACCTCAGTTGGCGCATACTCGGCGAAGAATACTATGACGTGACCTATAATGTCTACCGCGACGGGACGCTGGTCAATGACAAGCCACTCACCGTATCCAACTTCAAGGACACTGCAGGAACAACCACAAGCTCATACACCATCAAGGCCGTGGTGCGCGGACAAGAGCAGGCGGCAAGCAAGCCTGTGACTGCCTGGGCTTCAAGCTACAAGGAGATAAAGCTGAAGCATGAGGGCATCAAGAGCACACTTGTGCCCAACGATGCTTGCTGCGCCGATGTGGATGGCGACGGCGAACTGGAGATACTGATGAAGTTTGACAACCTGAGCGAGGCGCAAGCCAGCTATCCGCGCGGCGGCTACGAAGGCGAATACAGCATATTCGAATGCCTCAAGCAGGACGGCACACGGCTGTGGTGGGTCAACTGCGGCCCGAACATGGGCGACTTCCAGAACAATGAGCAGAACATCGTGGCATATGACTGGGACGGCGACGGATGCGCCGAGGCTGTGATGAGAGCTGCCGACGGCACTGTCATACACATGGCCGACGGCACCACCTACACCGTGGGCAACGCTTCCTATAACGTGCGCTCGGCCACAGGAGGCGGAGTGAACTGGTTTGTGACCACCAACTCCGAATATCTCGTGTATCTCGACGGCAAGACAGGCAAGCCATACCAGTGCATCAAGTACCCGCTGCCACTGCTGGAAAGCAACGAGACAGACTATGGCGCAGCATGGGGCAAGGCTGACGGCGGCCACCGCGGCTCCAAACACTTCTTTGGCGCGCCATACCTCGACGGAAAGAAGCCAAGCATATTCCTGGCACGAGGCATATACACACGCCACAAGATGATTGCGCTGGACGTGGACCCTGCCACACACACACTGAAGGAAAGATGGAGATGGAACAACAACACCAACGGCCCATGGAAGGGACAGGGCTACCATAACTACTGCGTAGCCGATGTTGACCTCGACGGAAGGGATGAGATAGTGTACGGCTCCATGGTCATCGACGACAATGGAAAGGGACTTTCCACCACCGGACTCGGACACGGCGACTCACAGCACTGCGGCGACTTCGACCCTTACCGCCACGGACAGGAGATATATGCCTGCAACGAGGACCAGCCAGGCAACAACTACCGCGACGCCACCACAAGCAAGATATACCACAGATTCCAGGCTGGCAACGATGACGGACGCGCCATCTGCGGCAACTTCACCAACAGTTTCCCAGGCTCACTGGGATGCTCCGCACGTGAGGGAGCCATCAGCACCGTGACAGACAACGCCGTGGCCAACATGGATGCCACTGGCGTGTGCACCAACTTCCGCATCTACTGGGACGGTGACCTCTGCTCGGAGACATTCAACTACATCAATGGCAAGAACACAGAGGGATGCGTGGTGAAGTACGGCAGCTGGACTCCTATCTACACATGCGAAGGATCGCTGACCAACAACGACACCAAGGGCACGCCTTGCTACCAGGGCGACATACTCGGCGACTGGCGTGAGGAAATCATCATGCGCACAGCCGACAACAACATACGCATCTACTCTACTCCTACACCAACGTCATACCGCAACTACACGCTCTGGCACGACCACCAGTACCGCAACGCCATGGTATGGCAGATGTGCGGATACAACCAGACACCACACCCAAGCTATTTCCTCGGAGCCTTGGAGGGCATCACCATCGCGCCTCCACCATTGACCACGACAGGACGCACCGAGGTGGCCAACGGGGGTGTCATCGGCACAAGCCTCAACGACCAGCATGTGCTCGTCTTTGACAATGCCGACACCAACGTGAGCATCGAAGACGGTGCGCAGCCATACATCGTGACATTCAACGTGCCCACATGGGTGCAAGGCTCTGCGCCAAGCGAGGCCACAGCAAGCAGCTACAAGATAACATACACCACATACACATGCAACGTGACAGGCGGCGGACTGGCTGGCAATGCCCGACTCATCAAGCAGGGTGACGGCGTGCTCAACTTGCCAAAGGCTGACTTCAAGCATAGCGGAGAGACAAACATATGGGCCGGCACACTCAACTTCGACGGCTCGATGACCAACTCGCCTCTGTGGCTCAACCGCTTCGCCGAACTCAACTCCAACGGCGGCACATTCCGAAGCATTAAAGCTGACTACGCCTCTGTCATACGGCCAGGTGGCGAGAACTCCATGGGCAGCATAACAACCGACTCTCTCTCGCTCGGCTTTGGCTCACGCATGGTCATAGACCTCTACAGCGACGGCCTCAATGCCGACAAGGTCAACACCAAGTATCTGAAGGTGGAGAAGAAGACTGGTACGGCATGGACTACAGCAGGCCCTAAATATCTGGCACCTGTCATTGAGCTGGTGGGACACACTGCAGACGGCGCTACCGAGATGGCTCCTGGCAAGTACATCATTGGAGAGGTGAGCGACAAGGTAGACGGCGACGTGAAGGACATCATCCTTGAGGGTCTCGCCACTACTAAGAAATATCTCTATGTGGAGAACGGCAAGCTGGTGCTCGAAATCATCGGCATGCGCGACCCTGCACAGGTGACATGGACAGGCAGCAACGGCAGCTCATGGAACTTCGCCGAGGATGAGAACTTCACCATACTGAACAATGGCGTGGCTGAAAGCACCACCTTCGTATCTTCCGATGACGTGCTCTTCAACGACGAGGCCACACAGAAGACTGTAAGCCTCAACGGAGACCTGATGCCTCAGTCCGTCACTGTCAACAACTCAGCAGCCTATACCTTCAACGGCTCAGGCTCTATCGCCGGCACGGCATCCTTCACCAAGGAAGGCACAGGTGTGGTGACTATCAGCAACGAGAACAGCTACACAGGCGGCACATTCCTGAAGGGCGGCACGACAAAGGTGGCCAAGCTCTCCAACCAGTACAGCGAGACAGGCAACCTCGGCGGCGTGACAAAGACGGCCAACAAGTTCACAATGGAGAACGGAGCTGCGCTACAGACCACAGCGGCCGTGGAGATGGGCTCGCCAATGATGATGGTCGGCAAAGAGGGAGGCGTGCTCAACGCTTCTGCCGACTTCAAGATGGATGAGCTCATCAGCGGAACCATCCTCACAAAGAAAGGCAACGGATGCCTGAAGACACAGAAGGCTAACACCGGACTTGCGCTTCTTGTACTCAACGGCGGCTCCATTGCAGCACAGGCTGGCAACCCCGCCAAGGTGGTGGAGCTGCAGAGCGGCACGCTCTGGGACGATGCGCAGGCCACAACGCATGAGATTAACGTGCCTCAAGGCAAGGCTGCCACATGGCAGCTCTCTGGAGTGTACTACACAGCCTACCAGAACAAGCTGACAGGCGCTGGCACTCTGACCATCGTGCCGCGCAACACTGTGAGCCGTGTGCGCATCACAGGCAACTGGTCTGCCTTCACCGGCACTATCAAGCACACCACAAAGAACATATGGCTTCCGCTCGACGCTTCTACAGGACTCGCCAACGGAACACTCGACCTGGCTGAAGGATGCACCGCCACCAACGTGTGCAAGACCTTCAAGATAGGCAAGCTTACAGGCAAGGGCTCACTGGCTCATCCTGTGGCCAATTTCCAGAACTCTTCTGCCGTGAAGGGAAGCAACACATGGCAGGTGGGCAACTCCAATGAGATAGGCGGCGACTTCACATTCGACGGCACCATGCACGATGACGGAGGCACCAACAAGTGCAACTTCGAGAAGATTGGCTCTTGCAAGATGTCTGTCTCAGGAGCATGGGACAACTCGGGCACTGTGAAGGTGAGCGGAGGCGAACTCTTCATGAAGTCGGGCTCATCACTCGGCACAGGAAGCCTTACCGTCAATGCAGGAGCAAGGCTGTCGGGCACAACAAAGTCGGGCAAACCTATGACAAACAGCTCTTTCACCATCTACGGAGAGATACAGCCAGGATCATCTGCCACAGCGGCAACAGGCTGCATAGACTTCAACGGCAAGAACGTTGCCTTTGGCGCCGCTTCAAGGATTGTGGTTGTACTGCGCAAGACCGCCACAAGTGAGACATCGCCAAACAACAGCTATCTCACCAACATAGGCACGCTGAAACTGGCGGCTGGCACTACCATCGCACCATTCATCAGCGACTACAACATGGGCAACCTCACCACCGACGCCAACACACCTGACGTCTTCTACGTGTGGACCAAGGCACAAACCGTCAATGTGGCAGGCGACCTGAACTTCGAACTGCCTGAATTGCCGTCATACAACTACTGGGACACAAGCGACATAGCCAAGGGCATACTCTACGTGAAGTGCGACGCAGACAAGTACAAGGAGTTCGTCACTGGCATCAAAGGCATTGAGTCTGACGAGATAGTTGACGTGACCGTCACAAGCATCAACGGTGTGAAGATGCTCACATACACATGTCCGATGGGCAGCGCAGTGGCTACAGCCAAGCAGTCCAGCCTGGCCAATGGCACTTATGTGCTCAACGTGAAGACAGCTGACGGCAAGCGCAAGTCTGTCAAGATGACTAAATGAAATACCCTGGCAAAGGGGCATTATAAGTCATTTATGTAAAATTTTACTAATAATCACACAAAAAGGAGGCGAAACATTTGGATGTTTCGCCTTTTTTTCGTTCCTTTGTGACTGATTTTAAGGAGAGATTGTTACTGACTGAAAAATATTTCAAAATTAATTATTAACTTTTATATTCAACTAACTGTATGAAGAACCTTTTTACGTATGCGTTTACAGCTTCGTTCATGTTAGGTAGCGGCGTAGTGTCTGCCCAGACACAATACACTCCTATCAGGACTGTCCAGCTCGTCAACGCTGACTTCACAGCAGACCAGCCATTAGAAGGCATCTCCAACCTGTACACTTACAGCAAGGACATGGCGGATGCTGGACTGGGCGCAGGCGGCGCAGACCGCTTTGGACTCCAGGCTATCACAGGCTGGACAGCCAACATCCCATCGGACAACATCAAAAACACAGAGCGCACAGACAACGCTGACGCCAAGGCTGCAGGCATTTTCACGTACAACAGCGAGTCGGCCGACCCAACAGGTGTCACACTCGGCGGTGCTTACTATGCGCCTAACGCTCCGGAAGGCTCAACTCAGGGACTGGGTCTTGTAGCTGTATGGGGTGCAGAGGCTACTTACACACAGGATGTCACACTACCTGCTGGCTCTTACATGCTCATTGCCAAGCTGCAGAACACCTCTGGCGCACAAGCCATAACCAACCGCTTCGGATTCATCGTATCCGACACTGAGTCTTACATGTCTACAAAGACAAGCTACACAGCAGGAACAGACGAATGGGAACTTGACACTATCATATTCAAGATTGACTCTGAGAAAAGCGGCAAAGTGTCTATCGGCTACAAGTCCAACGGCGAAGGCTCTAAAGTTAACCCTCACATCTACTACGACTACATCTCTCTCAGCGAGATTGACCCTGCCCCACTGATCAAGGCAGATGTAGACGAACTGAAGAAGAAGCTGGCTCGTGTCATCAAGGAGGCTGAGTTCAGCACAGTGGACGCTTCTGCAGCCAAGGCTGTTTACGACGATGAAAGCGCTACACTCGAAGGCGTGCAGGAGGCTATCGACGCTCTCAAGCAGAAGATCAGAAACGAGAGAATAGACCTCTCGGCATTCTTCCTCACCAACGCACACTTCGACGACGACGATGCTATTCCTGAGGACAACGGCATCTGCACATACGCTAAGGACAAGGCTACTAACAATGTAGACTACAGCGGTATGCAGGAGATATCTTCATGGACAGCAAGCAACCCTGGAACTGACGGACCTGCAGCAGGTGTCTTCTCGGTAGGAAGCAACTCTTTCCTTGGCGGCAAGGACTACCTTGGTCCTAAGACTCTTTCCAACGGAGCCACAGAGGGCAAGTTGCTCGGTCTCGTGACATGCTGGACAGGTACAGCAAGCTACACTCAGAGCGTAAGCCTTCCTAAGGGAAAATATGCCCTCACATTCTCTTACTACAATGCCAACAAGGCTCAAGACATAGCAAAGAACCTCATGGGCTTCATCACTGATGAAGGTGTGGAGTACCTCGGTGAGACTCTCTCATTCCCTAATGGCGAATGGACTGAGGAGACTGTACTGTTCGAGCTTACAGAAGAGACAGCCGGCACATTCTCTATGGGATACACGGCTACAAATACCGGTTCTGGCAACATGCCACACCTCTTTGTCGACGGCATCTCACTCGCCTACACTGGCGAGATGAACATCGACCCATCACTCTTCGCACTCCAGGCATCGGTGAAGTCTGCAAAGAACACTGATGGCTACTACAGCGAGGAACTGACACAGAAGCTCTCAGACCTCATTGAGCAAGGCGACGAGCTCATCGAGAGCGCAAGCGGCGACGCAGACAAGAACACAGAGGTGGCCAAGGCCATCAACGAGATTATTCCTGTCATAAAGGCAAATATCAAGGCTTATGAGAAGCTCGCCACATTCAATGACGAGACTCTTCCTGAGGCTATGGACAAGTATGAGTCTGTAGAAAGCCTCTATGGAACATTGGAGACTCTCAAGAATGAGGTAGACGAAGCATACAATGACCGCACATGGGCCACTGACAAGATCAACGAGACAATATCATCTCTCGATGGCATCATCAAGAGCGGCATTCAGAGCGCATTCGACGCAGCAGTAGAGAGCGGCAACACACCTGAGGGCGGTCTCGACATCTCTCTCCTCTACGACCAGCTCTCTTACACTTACAGCGAGTCGGCTGTATCCAACACTAACGTTCCTGACAAGGAGTGGTCTTACGGCGATGCCAACACATTCAAGACTCAGTACGGCACAGCCGAGGTTTGGAACAAGAGCCCATTCACTGTAAGCCGCACGCTGAAGGACATGCCTGCAGGTACCTACACTATCACAACTAAGGCATTCTTCCGCAACGCTGATAATGCTACCAACATTGAAAACGCTGCTGTTGAAGGCTACAAGCCAGAGGCTGCTGTCTTCGCAGGATACAACAAGACAGCTCTCACAAATGTGGCTGAGATAGCATCTGACTCAGAGGTAGAGAACTGGGCTGCTGCTGGCAGTGTTTACGTTCCAAACAGTCAGAAGGCTGCTTACGACATCTTCAACAATGAGGAGTACACTGACAAGGTTCAGAAGTCTGTCCAGACTGTCCTCACTGAGAAAGGCGACCTCACATTCGGCGTGAAGGCTAACCAGATGAACGACAACAGCTGGGTGGTATGGTACTCATTCGACATCAAGTACAACGGCGCAGCTGACGAGAACGTCATCAAGGAGGCTCTCGAAACAGCCATCGAAGATGCCAAGACTTACAAGAGCAACAATGTTGACGGCATGAACGGATGGGCCAAAGCACAAGCTGACGTTGCTATTGAGAAGGCAGAGAACGCAATAGGCTCTGACGCGGAGGCAACAACAGCTGCCATCAAGGATGTTGAGACTGCTGTCGCTGACATGAAGGCTGCCGTAGAGGCTCTGACTGCCTACAACAATGCCTTTGACGCTCTCACTGCTACATCTGAGTCTGATGACGCCATCCACACAGACAAGAGCGACAATGCATTCGTAGAGGTCACGGAAAAGGCAAATGACTACGACGAGCTTACTACAGAAGATCTTATCGCCCTCACCAAGGAGATGAAATATGTAGAAGGTCTCTTCAGAATACCAGAGGTGCCAGCCAATACTTCTGACGACAACCCATTCGACATGACTTCAGTCATCGTCAACCCAGACTTTGAGAACGAGGAGGACGGTCTGAAGGGATGGTCTTACTACAAGGGAGCTGACACTCAGGCTGCTGACAACACCAATGAGACATACGTTACAGAAGGTTCTACAGGAGCCAAACTCTTCAACACTTGGAACGGTTCTGCCCCTGAGGGAGGCTTCTACGTATCTCAGGAGATATCTTCTCTCCCAGCAGGCACATACCAGCTGACTGTTCTCGTAGCTTCAGACAAGGGCAACACTATCAATGTGACAGCTGGCGAGGCTGGCTACTCTCTCGTGACAGAGAACGATAAGAATGTCGGAGCCGACGTGAATGTCGTATTCACTGTCAAGGACAATGAGCCTGTCACTCTCAAGGTTCAGAGCGCATCTTGGTTCAAGGCCGACAACTTCCGCCTCAGCTACTTCGGCACTAACAGCCAGAAGGAGACTACAGGTGTGGATGGCATCGAGGAGTCAGCTGACTCTGAGATAGCAGCCATCTACAACGCTGCTGGCGCTAAGGTCAACGCTCTCGTAAAGGGTGTGAACATCATCACTTACAAGAACGGCACTACAAAGAAGGTTATCCTCAAATAAGGACAGCGCACTTTGCAAATAGCAATAACGGGCGCAGAGTCATATCGACTCTGCGCCTTTTTTTCGCCTTCTTTGGCAAAATGGTACTTTTCCCTTGGTCATGAACAGATAAAACGCTAACTTTGCACACCTATAGATTCTATATTTCATTGATAATATAATCATATATATGAAGACAGATATTGAAATAGCTCGTGAATGCAAACTTAGCAACATTCAGGAGATAGCAGAGAAAATCAACATCCCTATAGACCAACTGGAGATGTACGGCAAATACATAGCCAAGGTGCCAGAGACGCTCATCGATGAGAAGAAAGTGGAGAAGAGCAACCTGATACTGGTGACAGCCATCACTCCAACAAAGGCCGGCATAGGCAAGACCACTGTGAGCATCGGTCTCGCCCTGGGCCTGAACAAGCTTGGCAAGAAAGCAGTGTGCGCCCTGCGCGAGCCTTCTCTCGGACCGTGCTTCGGAGTGAAAGGCGGTGCTGCCGGCGGCGGCCACGCTCAGGTGTTGCCTATGGAAAAGATCAACCTGCACTTCACAGGTGACTTCCACGCTGTGACCTCAGCCCACAACATGATTGCAGCACTGCTCGACAACTACATCTACCAACACCGTGAGGAGGGCTTCGCCCTGAAGGAAGTGCTGTGGAAGCGCGTGCTCGACATCAACGACCGCAACCTGCGCACAGTGGTGACTGGCCTTGGCGCAAAGACAGACGGTGTGCCGGCTGAGAGCGGATTCGACATCACTCCTGCCTCTGAGATAATGGCGGTGCTGTGTCTCGCAAAGAATCTGGATGACCTGCGCCGCCGCATTGGCAACATCATACTCGGCATCAAGACTGACGACACTCCTTTCCGTGTGAAGGACATGGGCGTAGACGGCGCTATCACCGTGCTGCTGATGGACGCTATCCATCCAAACCTCGTGCAGACAACAGAGCAGACACCTGCTTTCGTCCATGGTGGCCCATTCGCCAACATAGCTCATGGATGCAACACTGTCATCGCCACACGCATGGCCATGACATTCTCTGACTACGTGGTGACAGAGGCCGGCTTCGGCGCGGACCTCGGTGCTGAGAAGTTCTACAACATCAAGTGCCGCAAGAGTGGCCTCCAGCCTAAGCTCACCGTCATAGTGGCAACGACACAGGGGCTGAAGATGCACGGTGGCGTGTCTATAGACCATATCAAGGAGCCAAATGCCGAAGGTCTGCTGGAAGGCTGCAAGAACCTTGACAGGCACATAGCCAACATGCAGAGCTTTGGGCAGAATGTGGTAGTGGCATTCAACCGCTATGCCACCGACACAGACGAGGAGATGGAGCTGCTGCGCCACCACTGCGAGGAACTTGGCGTTGGCTTTGCGGAAAACAATGCTTTCATGGAAGGAGGCGAAGGTGCCAAGGAACTGGCACAGCTTGTCATCGACACCATAGAGAACAAGCCATCTGCTCCGCTCACTCTCACCTATGACGACAGCGATGATATAAGAACAAAGATTGAGAAGGTGGCGAAGAAAATCTATGGAGCCGACGGTGTCACTTTCAGCAAGACCGCAGAGAAGATGCTGGCTCGCATAGAGAAGCTGGGCTTGGAGGACTATCCTGTCTGCATAGCCAAGACTCAATATTCTTTCTCTGCCGACCAGACTTTGTATGGCAGTCCCACTGGCTTCACCATCAATATCCGCGACCTTGTCATCAACTCTGGCTCGGAGATGATAGTGGCCATAGCTGGCAACATCATGCGCATGCCTGGCCTGAGCAAGTCGCCACAGGCCGAGAGGATAACTATCGTAGACGGACTCATCGAAGGACTGAGCTAATAAAGCAAGGGCTATAGCAGCTATTTCACAGTTGCCATAGCCCTTATTACTTCTATAGATTATATTGTTTAGCTTATATAGATTTCTATAGAGATTCTATAGTTTTCTAATACCTCGCCACAGACATCACATATCCCTTGTCGGCATGCACCTCAGTGTGTATCTTCACATCCTTATTATTGACAAGTATATTCTTCAGATCATCATCAATGCCACGCCCTGTAAGCTTGACTAAGGCTTCTTTCCTTGTCCAAAAGACCGTGAACTCCACGTCAGGATTGTCAGAAGAGGCCACCTTCTCTGCCTCATCATCATTGAGCACATAGCTGACCATTGCTTCACTATACCTTCCTGTCCGCTCCACATCAATGCCAACATCAACATCTGCCACCACACAAGCCACGGCCACTTTGCAATGACTTATATTGAAATGCGGCACACTTCCTGCAAGCGAAGGCTGTGACGATGACGCCAGCATGTCATCCCAAGCAAGCTCGGGTTTGCCATGCTGCCCTATCACGAAGCGAGGCTGCTCGCTTATTCCATAGACCTCCCTCAACGCTTTGCAGAGAAGCAGGTAAGAGACAGCACACTCCTTCTTGCCCTGTTCACGACGATAAGACATCGCTTTCTCACGCCTCCAGTCAGGCAGTGAGGCCACCATCGACTCCAATTCAGCCGATGTAATATCTTGGATGTTGTCTTCTATATATATTTTCATTGATACTTTCTATTATTATATAGTTCTCTATAGCTAATATAGAATCTATAGCTTTCTATAGCACCTATATTTCCTATAGTCTCTATAGCATCTACAGTCTCCTACAATTTTCTCTATAGTTTTTCCCCGCAATGCCTGCAATAGTTGTCCTCATTGCTGATTTTGCCATTGCATCTTGGACACCGGCCCTTTCTTGCCTTCTTATTAGTCTCATCTATCATTGTTGCTGACACTATGCCCGTTGGCACAGCAATGATAGTGTAGCCAAGTATCATCACAACACCAGAGAAGAAACGTCCAAGAGTGGTCGCAGGCGTGATGTCGCCATAGCCAACCGTTGTAAGAGTCACAATGGCCCAGTAGATGCTGGCGCCCAAGTCTCTGAACTCTGTGCCAGGCTGGTTGCCCTCAATGATGTACATCATCGTGCCTATGATGACCACAAGCACCATCACAAAAAGGAAATACACCAGAATCTTCTTCATGCTGAGCCTTATGCTCTCCAACAGCAGATACCCCTCGTTGATATAACTGAACAGCTTCAGCACACGAAAGATGCGCAACAGGCGGAAGGCTCGCAATATGAACAGATAGCGCACGCCTGTCAGCACAGGTATGAACGACAGATAGAGCGGCAAGGTGGCAAGCAGGTCAATGATGCCAAAGAAACTGAGCACATAGTCACGCGGACGAGGCGAGCAGTATATGCGCAGAATGTATTCCAGCGTGAAGAAAAATGTGAGGACATACTCCATCACCATCAGCAAGTCCTTGAACCTTCCCACTACACCAGGGCGTGTCTCGACAAATGCCACCAGCAAACTGGTCACTATGGCCACCATCACGGCAAGGTCGAAAGCCTTGCCTGCCTTCGTGTCTGATTCCGCCACAATATTATATAAGCGAGGCTTATCCCTTAGCAATGCGAATAGTCTTTTCATGGGTCATAAGATTTTACTTGCATGCAAAGTTAGTCATTTTTGGACAAAAGAGAGAAAGTATCCACAAAAACATAGTGTGCAGTTGCAGGAAAATCATTCTTTACACATCTTTTTTTTACATGTGCAGTTTATTAGCCGCATTTTTACACACTCATTGAATGTTTGTGTAAAACGCTCATAATTACGAGTTTTTTATTTGTTCATATTGAATAATGTTGGTAATTTTGAAGTCGAAATAGTGAAGCAAATGTATATGTGTGCATTCCTAACATGACGGGCAGCAATAGACTTTTACACAGAGTGTGCATACAATGTGCAACACAATATGCCGTTCATAATGCCACGAAATAGCGCACTGACAAACATTCCCCTCACACACTACACTACACAAGAAAGGACATCAGTAATATATGAGCAACAAGATAATGGACCGCTACCTCAAGCAGTCAACCTTCACTTCACAAGAAGACTTTGCGAACAACTTCGAGTTCATCGTGCCCGACGACTTCAATTTCTCCTACGATGTGATGGACGAGTGGGCAAAAGAGACCCCAGACCGCTTGGCTTTGCTATGGTGCAACGACAAGGGCGAGGAGAGACGCTTCACATTTGCCGACATACGCCACGAGACCAACAAGGCAGCTAGCTATCTGCTGTCTTTAGGTATCGGCAAGGGCGACTTTGTCATGCTCATCCTGAAACGCCGCTACCAGTTTTGGATCACGATGCTGGCTCTCCACAAGATAGGAGCCATAGCCATACCGGCGTCTTTTCTCCTCACGAAGAAAGACATCATCTACCGCATGAACTGCGCCGACATCAAGGCCATCGTCACCTGCGGCGACGAAGAGATACTCAAGCATGTCAACGACGCCTATCCAGAGTGCCCCTCATTGAAGCGACGCATCAGCATAGGTCCTGTGGTGCCAGAAGGATGGGAAGATTTCAACAAGGGAGTGGAGGCAGCCGGACAGTATGAGGGCAAGCGCGTCACCACATCAAAGGACTACATGCTGATGTACTTCACATCTGGCACCAGCGGCCAGCCCAAGATGGTCATACATGACTATACATATCCTATAGGACACATTGGCACAGCAGCCTTCTGGCACAACCTGCATGTTGGCAGCCTCCACCTCACCGTGGCAGACACAGGATGGGCAAAGGCCACATGGGGCAAGATGTACGGCCAGTGGATAGCGGGAGCCACGCTCTTCGTCTACGACCATGAGAAGTTCACTCCTGCCGACATCCTCACCAAGATAGGCCAATACCGCATAACCAGCTTCTGTGCTCCCCCTACCATCTACCGTTTCATGATAAGGGAAGACTTGAGCAAATTCGACCTCAGCTCGCTGGAGCATGTCACCACAGCCGGCGAGGCTCTCAACTCAGCCGTGTACGACAAGTTTCTCGAAGTGACGGGGCTGGAGATAAAGGAAGGCTTCGGACAGACCGAGACCACATGCCTGATTGCCACCACGCCATGGATAAAGACCAAGCCAGGCTCCATGGGACTGCCCATGCCGCAGTATGACATCCGACTCGTCAAGCCTGATGGCACAGAGGCTGCCACCGGCGAGCACGGTGAGATAGCCATCCGTGTTGACGGCAAGAAGCAGGTAGGTCTCTTTTGCGAATATTTCCGCAACGAGGAAGCGACAAAGAGAGCATGGCACGACGGCTATTATTTCACAGGCGACCTCGCCTACAGAGACGAGGACGGCTACTACTGGTTTGTAGGCCGCGCCGATGATGTTATCAAGTCATCAGGCTACCGCATCGGCCCGTTTGAAGTGGAGAGCGCGCTGATGACCCATCCTGCAGTTGTGGAATGCGCCATCACTGGTGTGCCCGACGATATACGCGGCATGGTAGTCAAGGCAACAGTGGTGCTTGGCAAAGAGTGGAAAGACAAGGCTGGAGAGGATCTGGTAAAGGAACTGCAGAACCATGTGAAAGCCACTACCGCCCCATACAAATATCCGCGCATAGTGGAGTTTGTAGACGAGTTGCCTAAGACACACTCAGGCAAGATAAGGCGTGTGGAGATTAGGGAGAATGACTCAAAGAAAAACGCATGACAGGCCAAAGAAAGACAGCATGACAGAAATGATGAAGGAGAACAGGACCGACGGCGCTGAAGAGAGGAGCACAGAGGCCATGGAGCAGGAATGGATAATGAAGGGCAAGGAAGCCTACGCCAAGATGGACTGGAAAGAATGCCTCGACTCCTACGCTGAGGCCATCAAGCTCAATCCTGCATCTGAGGCGGCAGAGCTCCGCAAGATGGCTATGAGCATCATCGAGTTCTACTGCAAGGACAGATACAATCCTTGAGGCTATAGGAGCTATATAAGCTATAGATACTATATTTACAAAGAAAACAAAACAACCACAAATAGAAAGGACATAACAAAATGGCAAAAATGAGAGGAGCTATCGTCGTGGACATCGAGCGTTGCAAAGGCTGCAACCTCTGCGCGGTGGCATGTCCACTGAATCTTGTCAAACTGAGTGATACAGTCAACCACAAGGGCTACAGCTATGCGGAGCAGATTGACTGGGAGAAATGCAACGGTTGCTCAAGCTGCGCAATCGTCTGCCCTGACGGATGTATCACTGTTTATAGAAAAAAGGAGGACTAAAAAGATGGACGAGAAAAAGAATATTGTATTGCTGAAAGGCAATGAGGTAATCGCCAAGGCAGCTGTACGCTACGGCTACGACGGCTTCTTCGGCTACCCTATCACCCCACAAAGCGAGGTGCTTGAGACACTCGCCCTTGACAAGCCTTGGGAAACGACAGGCATGGTAGTGCTGCAGGCTGAGAGCGAGGTGGCTTCTATCAACATGCTCTACGGAGCCGGATGCACAGGCAAGCTGGCCTTCACTTCCAGCTCGTCACCAGGCATCGCCCTGATGCAGGAGGGCCTGAGCTACATGGCGGGCAACGAACTGCCAGGAGTCATCGTCAGCGTAGGCCGCGGCGGTCCTGGTCTCGGCACTATCCAGCCAGGCCAGGCAGACTATTTCCAGGCTGTCTACGGCGGTGGAAACGGTGACTACAATCTCATCGTGCTCGCACCAAACAGCGTGCAAGAGATGGCAGACTGCATGGGCAAAGCCAAGGAGCTCACCTTCAAGTGGCGCACTCCTGTCATCATCCTCTCCGACGGCGTGATAGGCCAGATGATGGAGAAGGTGGAACTGCCTCCATTCACGCCCCGACGCACAGACGAGGAGATAGCAGCCCAGTGCCCATGGGCAGCCAACGGCATCGGCCTGAAGAAGCGCAAGTACAACGTGCTGTCCACTCTGGAGCTTGAGCCACAGGCCATGGAAGACCGCAACAAGAAGATGACCGAGAAATATCGCAAGATAGAGGCTGAGGAGGTGGACTACGAGCTGTATAAGGTAGACGACGACACAGAATACCTCATTGTGGCTTATGGCATCTCATCACGTGTGAGCATGAAGACCATCGACATGCTACGTGAAGGCGGTGTGAAGGTGGGCATGCTCCGTCCAAAGACGCTGTGGCCTTTCCCTAACAAGATCATCAGCAAACTGTCTGAGCAGGTCAAGGCCATCCTCTGCGTGGAGCAGAGCGAAGGCCAGCTCATCAAGGATGTGCGCCTCGCCACAGAGGGACAGGCTCCAGTGTTCCACTCGGGACGCTCAGGCGGTATGATATCCTCACCGACAGACGTATTTGAGGATTTCCAGAAAATGGCAAGAGAGAGCCTCGGCGGCAACTGGCCAAAAGGATACTGGATGAAATAATGATGGACATCGCGACATGTACGGTGAGGCACCGCACACACTAATGTCTATCCACAACAACTAAATCACAACGTATTATGACTAAAGAAGAGCTCATTATACCAGAGAACAAGATATACGGCAGGCCAGCCCTGATGAACGACACCCCTATGCACTACTGCCCAGGATGCAGCCATAGCGTCGTTCACAAGCTCGTGGCCGAGATCATCGAAGAGATGGGAATGGAAGAGGACACCATTGCAATATGTCCTGTAGGATGCGCCGTGTTCGCATACAGATACCTCGACATAGACTGGATTGAAGCCAGCCACGGACGTGCCCCAGCATGCGCCTCAGCCGTGAAGAGACTTTGGCCCAACAAACTGGTGTTCACCTACCAGGGTGACGGCGATATGGCGTGCATCGGCACAGCCGAGACTATCCATGCCATGAACCGCGGAGAGAACATCGCCATGATCTTCATCAACAACGCCATCTACGGCATGACTGGAGGACAGATGGCTCCGACTACCCTCATGGGCATGAAAACAGCCACATGTCCCTATGGCCGTCAGGCTGACCTCCATGGATACCCTCTCCACATGACAGATCTAGCCGTCAACCTCGAAGGCACTTGCTACGTGACACGCCAGGCGGTCAACACTGTGGCTAATATCCGCAAGGCCAAAAAAGCCATACGCCAGGCTTTCGAGAACTCCCTCAACAAGAAGGGATGCTCTCTTGTGGAAATTGTCTCCACATGTGCGTCTGGATGGAAGAAGACACCAGAAGAGGCCAACCAATGGATGGTGGACAACATGTTCCCTTACTATCCTCTTGGCGACCTGAAAAACACAGTAGACAACAAATAAACACATTCGGCTATCATGACAGAAGAGATTATCATTTCAGGATTTGGAGGACAGGGAGTCCTCTCTATGGGAAAGATTCTGGCATACGCCGGAATTATGGAAGACAAGCAGGTGAGCTGGATGCCTGCCTACGGTCCAGAACAGCGTGGCGGCACAGCCAATGTGACTGTCATCATCAGCGATGAGGTGGTCAGCTCGCCTATCATCAGCACTTACGACACAGCCATTCTGCTCAACCAGCCTTCCCTGGAGAAGTTTGAGAACCTGGTGAAGCCAGGCGGCACCATCATCTACGACGGACACTCCATCATACAGCCACCTAAGCGTGACGACATCAGCGTCTACCGCATTGATGCCATGGAAGAGGCTGCACGCAGCGGCAACTCCAAGGTCTTCAACATGCTTGTGCTCGGCGGACTGCTCAAGGTGCGTCCTATAGCGAGCGTGGAGGATGTGGTGAAGGGTCTGCACAAGGCACTGCCCGAACGCCACCACAAGCTCATTCCTATGAACGAGGCTGCCATACGCCGCGGTATGGAAATAATAAAGAAGATGAGCCTGTAAGGAAAGACGGACTCATTATTCACACAGAAATATAATAGTACAAAAGGGACTGGCTCCTTTCATACAGAAGTATGATGGAGCCAGTCCCTTTTTGGTGGTTACTCTTACCTAACGATATTTCCACAACAGCTATGTGGGCGAGAATGCTTGCCTTGCAGAAGAAGTTTGAGGACAAGTTGAACCGTTCTATTTATGGATTTCTATTTGCAATATGTAAACCGAGGTCATGCATTCATTTGTTTTTAGACATATAGGTACTATGCTGATTAATTTACGCTATTTTAGAGCTTCTATTGCCCAAAATCCCTATAAATACTAGTCCCTTCACTATAAATGTATGCTATTTATGCTGTTTTGCCTTACCTTTGCAACAGAAACATAGATACGTATAAATAGTAAATACTAATATGAATACAAGAAATCTTATAACAGGCTTTTTGCTTTTGACCACCATTGTAGGTTTCGCCAAAGGCAATACAAATGAAAAAGTAAAGGGCAATGCCAAGCAATGGCCTTTGTTCTCCACTGTTCATTACGAAGGATACGACTCGGTATTCGCTCAGAATCCACTGAAAGCAGATGAATTCTACAATCCGATTCTGCAAGGTTGCTACCCCGACCCTTCCATCTGTCGTCGTGGTGATGATTATTATCTCGTCTGCTCATCGTTCGTCATGTTCCCTGGCGTGCCTATCTTTCACTCCACTGACTTGGTCAACTGGAAACAGATAGGTCATGTGCTTGACAGAGACACACAGTTGAAAGTGGGCGGTGGTGACACCAGCAATGGCATCTATGCGCCTACCATCCGCTACAATCCCCACAACAAGACTTTCTATATGATTACCACCCAAACCACTTACATGGGCAACATGATGGTGAAGACCACAGACCCAGCGAAAGGTTGGAGTGATCCCATCAATCTCCATTTCAATGGCATCGACCCATCTATCTTCTTTGATGACAACGGAAAGGCTTACATCGTACACAACGATGCACCGAAGGAGAGAAAGTGGAATGGACATCGTGCCATCAAAATATGGGAATATGATATGAATACCGACCAGTTGATCAAGGGAAGCGATAAGATAATCGTGGATGGCGGAACTAAACTGGAGAAACATCCTTTTTGGATTGAGGCTCCTCACCTTTATAAAAAAGACGGCAAGTACTACCTGATGTGTGCGGAAGGAGGCACTGGCGACACCCACAGCGAGGTAGTATTTGTGAGCGACCAGATATATGGACCCTACGTAGAGGCACCGAGCAACCCTATCTTGTCGCAGCGTTACCTCGACCCTAATCGCAAGAACAAGGTGGAATGGGCTGGCCATTCTGATGTCGTAGAAGGCAAGGACGGCAAGTGGTATGGTGTGTTCCTGGCTGTAAGACCTAATGCGGATGGTCATGCTACGCTGGGGCGTGAGACCTTTATTCTGCCTGTTGACTGGAGCGGCAAGTGGCCTCTCTTCGAGAATGGTTTGATTCCATTGGAACCAAAATTGAAGATGCCACAAGGTGCCAGCAACCAGCAAGGTACCCAAGGATTCGCAGCCTGCGGTAACTTTGGGTTCACCGACGATTTCACTGCCGACAAACTTGACTACCGTTGGGTGGGAGAGCGCTGCAATCCAACCCACTTCGCTTATCTGGAGAATACAGGCAAGAAAGAAAAAAAGAAAAATGTAGGCGGTGTGCGCATCAAGCCTTTCGAAAACAATATCGAGGAGAAAAAGGCTTTGTCCGCACTCTGGACTCGCCAGTTGCACCATAACTTTACCTTCGCAACCAAGTTGAAATATACCCCAAAGAGCGAAAAAGACTTGGCAGGTATCGCTTGCCTTCAGAACCGGAACGCTCAAATCGTTCTCGGCTTAACCCGAAAGAACGGCAAGAACACCCTCGTACTCGCCAAGAGATGGAAGGACAAGACAGAAATACTGGATACGAAACCTGTGAGCGGTAAGGCTGAAATCATGCTGCAAGTGAAGGGCAACAACGACAATTTCCAGTTTGCCTACTCGCTCGACGGCACCCATTTCCAGAACATTGGTTCCACAATCAATGGAGATTTCCTTAGCACCAACATCGCCGGAGGTTTCGTGGGCAATATGCTGGGGCTATACGTCACAGCCAAGAACAACTTATAATTTAAATCTGAAATAAATTCAAGACAATGAACAAGAAAACATTATTTTCAGCAGCACTGCTTGCACTCGCCACTTTACCAACAACAGTTGCGAGCCAGACTACAACTTCAAGCAAGGCTATCAGCAAGAACCTCTTCGGAATATTCTTCGAAGACCTCAACTACGCTGCTGATGGTGGCTTGTATGCAGAATTAGTGCAAAATCGCTCTTTCGAATATACTCCATCCGACATAGATGCCCACAAGCAACCTAATGGTGGTTGGCATTACTTCTCAGGATGGGATTTTCTAAAATGGGGTAACACCATAGCTACGCTCTCACTCGAAAGCAAGAGTCCTATACATCCCAACAACCCTCACTACCTGGAAGTGAACGTAAAGACAGTGAGAGGAAAAGGACCTGGCATTCGTAACCATGGCTATGATGGCATGGTCATCAAGAAAGATGCGACCTACCGTTTCTCGGCCTTCATGAAGAATATTGTCAAGAAACCTACGGGAAATTGGCAGGACGATTGGGCCCTCAACCCTAAGGATGGCAATGGTATGCCTGTATATGTTAGTCTCAGAAACAAGAAGGGCGATGTCATTGCCGACACTACCTTCACCGCCAACTCTGAATCTTGGAAGAAATATGAATTTACGTTCAAGGCAAAAGAGGAAGCAGACTCAGCTACGCTCGCCTTGCAATTCGGGCAGACTGGTACCATCGATATCGACATGGTATCTCTCTTCCCTACCGATACTTACAAGGGACACGCCAATGGATTGCGCAAGGACTTGGCTGAGACCGTGGCTGCTCTCAAACCATCCTTCGTTAGATTCCCAGGCGGTTGCTTGTCTCATGGTGACGGTATCGCCAACATCTATAATTGGAAGAATACCATCGGACCAGTAGAACAGCGCAAGGCAGAAAAGAATATTTGGAATTACCAGCAGAGCATGGGGCTTGGCTATTTCGAGTATCTACAGTTCTGTGAGGACATCGGCGCCAAACCTCTCCCTGTCATAGCTGCTGGAGTAAGTTGCCAAAACTCAGCGCGTTGCCGTGGAAATGGACAAGAGGCAGTGCCTATGGAGTATATGCAGAATTATATCCAGGACATCCTCGATTTCATAGAATACTGCAATGGTCCCGTTACCTCTACTTGGGGAAAGAAGCGTGCAGAGGCTGGACATCCGAAGCCATTCAACCTCGAATATATCGGTATCGGCAACGAAGACCATATCACGGAAGATTTCAAGGTCCGCTTTAAAATGATATTTGATGCCATCAACGCCAAGTATCCTAACATCACGGTCGTTGGAACATCAGGTCCTGGACATTCTGGATCCGACTATGAGGAAGGATGGAAGGTAGCTCGCGACCTGAAAGTGCCTGTTATCGACGAGCACTACTATTGCGGCTACAAATGGTTCCTCAACAATCTGCATCGCTACGACAACTACCCTCGTACTGGTTATGGCAAGGTATATGTGGGTGAATATGCCTCTTGGGGATCAACCCTGCAGAATGCACTGGCAGAAGCAGCCTATATGTGTAACTTGGAGCGTAACGGAGATGTCGTGGAGTTTGCATCCTATGCACCATTGTTTGGTCGTGTGGGACATACTCAGTGGAATCCAAACTTGATTTACTTCGACGGCAAGTCGGTCTATCCTACTATCAACTACTATGTTCAGCAGCTCTTCAGTCTGAACCATGGCGACAAGTATTTCTCCAATACCATCATCAAGAAAGATGGCAATGCAATGGAGCGTTCTTCTTGCGTGCAGGATTCCAAGACGGGTGACATTATTCTGAAGATGTCTAACATCGGAGCTGCGCAACAGGTGAACATCGACCTCAGTGCATTCAAGCGCATCAAGTCGAAGGCTATCATCTCAGTTCTCAAGGGAGACCTCGAAGCAAGCAACTATCCTCGCACTGGCAAGGGTGGCTATTCTTTCGAAGAGAAAAATACATTCCAAGCCAAGAAGAAGTTCACCTATACCATGCCAGAGAACTCCTTTACCGTGATTCGCATCAAGACAAAGTAATATTTGTATAACAAATTTATCTTATGCAAAATAATGAAGGTATATAAGAAAATACTGATTACACTGCTATCACTTGCTGCCATGCCTGCCATGGCGCAAGTGAAGCAAGTGAAAAATCCTTACGGCTATCTATTCTGTCACATGAGCCGCAAGGGTGAATGGACAGCTTTCGCCTTGAGCCGTGACGGCGAGAAATGGCACGACATAAACAAAGGAAAGGAAGTCTATGATACCGAGAAACTATCAGAGATAGAAGGTGGTGCAAGAGATGCCCACATCAGCCGCAGTTTCAATGGCAAAGGATTTGTCATGGTAACTACCGATATGTGCAACCGCAAGAGTCATTGCTGGTCTAACTACGGCATCAATCTTCTGAAAAGTGATGATCTCATCCATTGGAGTGCCGTAACCTTCGATTTTCGTAAGGGACCAGGAATCTTCTGCGATGCTGATGCTCCTGATTTTTACCAAGACTACAGCAAGATCCGCAGGGTCTGGGCACCACAGGTGGTATGGGACGGAAGCTATGTTTGGCCAGATGGAAAGCGAGGAGGCTATTTCATCTACTATTCCATCTTGAATAGCAAGGAAGATAAGTACGACCGTATGTTCTATTCCTATGCCGACCGTTCGTTTACTAAGATTACCAAGCCCAAGCTTCTCTTTGACTGGGGCTATGCCACGATAGATGCCGACATCGTTTGGGTGCCAGCAGATAAGAAATGGCACATGATGATCAAGAAAGAAGGAGGGAAAAGAGGTATATTTCCAACCTTTGCAGACAAACTGACGGGACCTTGGCCACAGCCAAGCGAAAGCGACTTCATCAATTTCGAGGGCAACAAACAGTGTGAGGGTGCCTCCGCATTCCAAATCGCAGGCGAGAAGGGTTGGCGAGTAGGCTATGTGGAATATTCATCATCCCCTACCAAGTATCGCATCTGCCAGGCCGATGAGAACTTGCAAAACTTCCATTCACCAAAGGATATCCAAGGAGTTTCAGACCCGCAACATGGTTCTTTCCTCTCACTCACCAAAAAAGAATACCAACGATTGGAAAAGTATTGGAATAAGAATAAATAGAGAGAAACACTTTACATGGCTCTAACTTTATTCCAATAAGCAATCATTCTTTATCTATTACAAGATAAATATTTTAATCAACAAAATCGCATCTATATGAAAATCGGAAAGAAAGTTGTAGCCTTGTTTTTAGGCTCACTATTATCTGTTGGCATTATAAATGCCAATGAAGTTAAAAAAGTCGACCAAGTAACTACAGGGGTATCTGTTACTACAGATGTGGATTTCACTATTACAGGAACTGAGCCTTTTGCATCAATGGCAAGCGTAGACTTAACTAACACTGAACATGCAGTGTTAATCATTCAAGAAATCAAACCATCCACAGTTATTAAGAATTGGCTTGATCATGTATATATAAAAGGTGAAAAAGCCAAAGATGGTGTCAACTGTCAAGTAAAGATGTATGGTCGCGGTACGATCATCCTGCCATATAGCAAAGATATACGACCATTAGTATGCTATACGGGACAAAATTTTAGCGGTAAGTCGTGTGAAGACTATACAGAGGGACACAATGGCAATGGTTTCATGAAAACCCTGACAACAGCAACGTTGGACAACCAGATTCGTTCATTCAAGCTCAAACGTGGTTATATGGTAACATTTGCATTAGGCAAGGAGGGTTGGGGATATAGCCGTTGCTTCATCGCAGACAATGAAGATTTGGAAGTAAATCTTCCTGTAAACATGAGTGGAAGAATTTCATCTTATCGACTTTTTAAGTGGCAAAATGCTAAAAAAGGCAACCTTGCAAGTTCTGAATATAAATACTTGAACTTAGTGAATGCCACTGCAGGTTTTGATTGGGGAGAGGGCCACAATCTCTTGCCTGATATGGAATGTGTCCCAAACCACATCTACGAAGATTTCCCTACAGTATCGACTATAGGAAAAGTCACATGGTCCTGCCATAGCAAGAATAACAACGAACCAGGAAACTCTGCCGATGACACGCCACAAAGTGTGGAAACTGTATTGGGCAACTGGCAGAATGTGATGCGTACAGGCTTGCGTCTTTGCTCAGAATCATCACATGATGGTTCTATGGGACACCTACAAGCGTTTCTCGACTCTGTAGATGCTCGCGGTTGGAGATGCGACATCATTGACATGCATTGCTACTGGACACAAGGACAATTTGACAACCTAATCAATATAAGCAAGCGTTATGGGAATCGTCCAATTTGGATTTCAGAATGGCTTTGGGGTGCATGGTGGAGTGGAAAAGGCATATTTGCTGTAGTAAAAGACAAGTCCGACTTTTCTGAAAATGCGCAAAAAATGCTTTTGGATGGTACCAAACCGATACTTGAAAAACTGAATTCAAACCCATGTGTAGAGCGTTACTTTTATTGGAATGCAGAAGAACGTACAAGTCTTTGGTCTAAAGATGGCGCAGACACCTTGTCTTTGTTGGGAAAATATTATTCCAACATGAGAGAACCTTTGGCGTTTAACAGAAAGTATGAATACATTCCAAAAGTAGTTTATAGAACTACAACAAATTTAAGCGTTCAGACTGTTCCACAAAGTAATGAAGTGATTCTTCGTTGGGATGATCCAAATGGAGACATGCTCGATTCTATGGTTGTAATGTGCAAACGACCTGGCGAGACTCAATATAAGAGCATAGCTAATATTCCACTCAATGAAATCAATTCTGTCAAGGGTGCTTCATATCAATATATAGATAAGCCACTAAATGGTACTAATAAATATCATATTGCCATCTATCCAATAGGTGACAATAAACCAAGAGTGTCTAATTCTGTTTCTTCGCTTGTCATATCAAACAAGGCAAAATGGAATGATGTAACAGACGATTATATTGTTAACGCAGGATTTGATAATCCTAAAGACTATACAAATAGCATAGGCACAGGTAAAAACAATCATAAAGATACTGAAGGATGGACAACTGACACAAAGGATGCAAATGGCTGTAGTGCAGTGTTTAAAGTAGGCAGCAATAACACATTGAATGGGAAGAAAATTCCGAGTCTAAATGCTGAAAAAGCAGCTCAAGGAGGTGTTTTGGGAGTAAATCAAGGTTGGGAACAACCTATTTGTTACACTCAGAAGTTCAAGTTGTCAGCTGGAACTTACAGACTCTCCTATGCTGTATATAATGCAGCTAATATTATAGAGACTGAGAATCTTTGTGGCTACAAAATAGGTGACCAATCATATGTATATGATTACTACACATCAATGGAACCCAATGAATGGAACATTTCCACATTTATTCCTTTTACATTGATGGAAGAAAGCGAGATTACACTCTCTTTGGGATACAGGGCAGCAGGCTGCAAGTCTACTGGCAATCCATGCTTCTTCTATGATTATGTGAAGTTGGAGAAAGCTGACTTAAGTGAGGTCGATGATGCTGGACCAGAAGACATCTATGTGAATGTGACAGATGAGCTGCTAAAGAATCCGGGATTCGACTACTCTAACGATTTTTTGAAAGCCAACCTTGGCAATGGAACTTCAAGTCACAAGAATGCCACCAGTTGGACAACTGCCAATACAGATCAAAATGGTTCAAGCGGAGTATTTGCTATAGGAAGCAAATATACGCTTAATGGGAAAAACGTTCCAAGTACAAATGTTACAGGCAAAACTGCAGGTGGAACATTGGGAATCAGCCAAGGATGGGGAGTAGAAAACAGTTATAAGCAATCTGTCACTCTTCCCGCAGGAACATATCGCATGAGTTATGCTATTTATAATTCTGCTAATCCAACGGCTTCTTTTAATAACAAATGTGGCTATCAAATAGGAAACAGTACCGCTGTATACGACAAATTAAGCAAGTTGCCTGTTGGTTCATGGACAACAAGACATCTTGAAGATTTCACTTTGGATAAAGCCACGAAGGTGACATTCAGTTTAGGCTTTAGTGCTGCAAGCAGCACATCGACCTCGAATGCATATTTGTTTTTCGACTATATAAAATTGGAGAAACGTATAGACAAGAGTGAATATGTCCATACAGGTATTACACCTTTCACTCATGGAGAGAAACCTGCCACACCCCCTATTGCCATTTATGATTTGATGGGAAATAAAATTCCAACAATGAATTTCGGCATCAACATCATTAAATTTGCAGACGGAAGTATAAAGAAGGTCGTTGTAAAATAATCTATTTCCCCAGCCCTACTGCTATAAAGCAAAAGTAGGGTTGAGGATTTTTTATTTTAGCTAAACTAACAAAATGAAATGTCATTTTACAAAAAACATTTCATTTCGTAGTTGCATCCAGTGTCTTCTTTTGGTATTCCTTGAAGCTCATCCCAAACTCGGCCTTGAAAAGGCGAGCAAAATAGGTCGGAGTGCTGTAACCCAACAATACATATACTTCATTGACAGGCATGTAAGGATTGGCTTTCGCCATCTTGCAGGCCTCCTTCATCTTGATACTATTGATGAAAGCAGAAACGTTCTGCCCCGTCAAAGCTCTCAGCTTCTTGTAGAGCGAACTTGAACTCATGCACATATCCTTGGCAAAAGTTTCACGATCGTAGTCCGAATCAGATAGATGTTGATGTACACATGCCATCGCCTTCTCCATGAACAAGGTATCTGGACTGCTATACGACTGTTGCTCCACGTCGAACTCGGTCTGCGACATAAACTTACGGCGAACACGCTCACGGTTTTTCAATATGTTGAGAATGCGCAATTGCAACGCATCCATGCCAAATGGCTTACAGAGGTATTCGTCGGCACCTGTTTGGTAAGCAGCGTTGCGATCTTCGTCATGAGTTTTGGCTGTCAGCAAGACTACTGGTAGCTGACCAAAATCTGGATTTTCTTTGATTCGTTTGGTCAGTTCGATACCATTCATGACTGGCATCATCACGTCAGATACAACAAGGTCGAGTGGCTTCTTCTCTACAATGCGCAAGGCTTGCTCGCCGTTTTTCGCTGTATATACCTCAAAATGAGTTTCCAACACTTGGCGCATCAAAGACAGAAGCTCTACGTTGTCTTCCACAATGAGAATCTTATACTCCTTTTCTGAAGGCAATGATTGTTTCCACACCTTGTCATATTGAATGTAATTTGTCTTTCCCATAAGTTCCAACTGCTCAGCATCCTTAGTGAAGCTGGAGGTTTTCGATTCTTGCTCAATCTCTTGTGATTGATAAGCCGATTTATTCACTGGAATTGTTACCACGAAAGTTGTTCCTTTTCCCACTTCACTTTCACAGGCTATTTTTCCATGATGTAACTTCACCAAATCATGGGTAAGCGACAAACCAATGCCAGTTCCCATTGTTTTCATTCTACGATAGTCTCCATCCATAAATCGACTAAACATATTTTCCATTTTATCAGGAGAAATACCAATGCCTTGGTCCTTGACAGAAATGACAGCATTCCCATCATTCGTACGATGGCAATAGACCCAAATTTCTCCGTTCTCCTCCGAATACTTAATGGCGTTCGAGAGAAGGTTGTACAGAATCTTGTCCATTTTGTCTGTATCGAAATAGTCGGAACAAGTAGTAAAATATTGTTCTGGACTTGGTTCATAAGAAATGGAAATATGTTTTTGGTTGGCAAGAACCCTCATGTTCTCACATTCTTGTGCGATGAATTTATCCAAGTTTCCCTTATGCACCAAGAGTTTCAATCTACCATTCTTCGACTTGTCAATTTCCAGCACTTGTCTTATCAGCCGATTTAGCCTTTCCACATTGCGCTTCATTGCGGCAAAGCTTTCCTCTGGTATTTGCGATTTCAGCACATCGACAGAAGCTGAGATTACGGACAAAGGGGTCAGGAACTCATGCGTGATATTGGTAAAGATGCGAGCAATCTGCAACTTGTTTTGTATTTTCATTCGATGGCGATACCATATGATGATAGCATATACGAAGGCTGTTAAGAGTACAAGCCAAAGCAATTCTGCCCACCAAGTGGCCCACCAAGGTGGTAATACTTTTATCTGTACAGTATAGCCCATTTCCTGCCATTCCCCATAATTATCCATGGCACGCAAGTGTAATCTGTAAGATCCCCAAGGCAGGTTTTCAAATACAGCCTTATGTTCTCCGTTACCGCATAACACCCAGTCATTGGCATACCCTTCCAAACGATAAGAATAGAGACGTTGCTTATTGCTATCGTATGACAACATGGAAAATATCACTTCCATCTTTCGCACAGAAGATGGGATTACTATTTTTCGAGTATAATCTGGTGGAACAGAGGAAATATTGATGCGGCTTATGCTGTCCAATCCCATGTAAGGTACACCATCCAATAGCAAGTCGGTTACCACGACCGAACGTTTGTATTGTTCCTTCATTTGTTGTGAAGGGTGCATGAAAGCTGCTGGATTTACATCTACGATGCCATTCTTTCCTGCAAAATACATCCTCCCATTCCATAGGCTCGTTGCGTTTTCCTGAAACTTCACGTAGGTTACATCTGCAGGTACATAGAATCTTTTTACGGTTGGGGTGTCATGTTTGTCTAATGACAGACGTATCAGATAATTGTCTGCACTCATCCACAAAGCCCCTTGTTGATCCATGTTGAGGGCATAAAGTTTATCCTCCCATACTCCCATTTTCTCGCCTACAGGTGTAAAGCAATCCTTTTGCTTGTCAAGAAGCATCAAGCCGCCCGACTTGGATATAGCCCATATTCTATGCTGCTTGTCTTCCATGCAAGCTGTTGACTCTGCGAGAGGATATTTTCCGTTTGAAAGATTATAGCTTTTTAACTTGACTTTATCCTTTCGGTGGTAATCACCGCTCAAAAGCAGAATGCCGTTGGTCAGGGTGGAAATCCATACACGTTTCTTGCTATCTACTGCTATATGCGTGGCCTTGCCCCTGTAGAAAGGTTTGAGATGCTGTGCTAAATCGATGGAATAACCTTTCCCATTGGTCAGAAATACAACGATATGTGCCCATTGTCCCACTAGAACAGTTCCGTCGTTCATCTCTGCTAGAGACGTAACTCCCTCTTCCTCTAAAAAATCACAATTCTTGGCATCCAGAATTTTCTTTTCTCCATGGACAGGGAAAACAGATATGCCATAATACATGTTGCCAGCCCAAATCTCACCGTTTCTTCTTTGAATCAAAGAACTATAAGGGTGACTATCCTCCAACTTGTCATCTATGGCCAACCCCATATTCTTGGATGCCAACCAAAAATGCTTACCATCCAAAGTCAGCAAGTCGCTGATGGGAGAAAGATTTTCTATCGGCTGATAATGAATTGGTGATGTCAAGGTGGAAAAAAGTGAAATTCCATCCCAGTTGGATGCGACAGCCATCAAGCCTTTTTGGTTTGTCGCCAGATAGCAATAATCACAGGCATAGTCGTTGTGTATTCTGGTTACATGGAACTCTGGATTGATTACCCAAACCTCTCTCTTGGAGCAAGCCCAAATAGAGTGGGTGATGTGGTCTTCTACGATGTTATAGATGCGGCTATTACCAGTATCTTTGATTTTTTTCACAGTCATCTGCTTGGGATTCGACGGAGAAGTTATCATTCTTAATCCATCATCCCAAGAACCGACCCAAAGTCTGTCTTTTTCATCCATGCAAAGCGAATAAGCGTTTTTGCCAACACCCTCTATAGAGCGCATTGACTTTTTCTCCTTGTTATATATATACAGACCATTCGACCAAGTTCCGATATAGAGATTCCCTTTTTTGTCCTCAGCTATAGACTTGACACTGTAGCGGCAGAACCTCTGTTCCACTAACTTATCCACCCTTTCGTCATAACAGAGTAATCCACCATCGGTGCCCATCCATATTTTGCCATCTCTTCCAGCAAACAGAGAATAAATGATACGCTGATTGACAGCAGGAGAATGATAATGCTTCAGACTACCCGATTGTAAATCTATACATGCCATTCCGTCGTTGGTCCCTATCCACAGGCGCTGACGTGCATCCTCCACCATACATTGTACATAATTGTCTGGCAACATATGGGGAGACTTGAGGTTGGATGCCATTTTCGTGAAGGAATATCCATCATATTTCAAGATACCCGAAGAGGTTGCCATCCACATCATTCCTCGACTATCGAACATCACTTTTCCCACATCGTCGGAAGCAGAGATTGCAATCGAAGGCAAGGGGTCGAAATATGTTTGAGATTTAAAAGTAACCTGTGCTTTTATCTCTGCAATAAAAAATGCCAAGAAAAGGCATAGAATAGAATATCTTTTCTCAATCATAGTAGTCTTTTATTAATTATTAAAATAAGTCATGGCAAAGACACATGGCTTGCAAAGGTTTGTTTCTTTTCTATTTTGTTGCGTTTAAGGATGTCATTTTATTTGGCTATATTCTTATCGCGGATGACACCAGCAAACGGGTATAGACCATCAAACAGATAATGATGTATCTGCTGAAGACCTACTGTAGTTCCAACTGGAATTTTATCTATATCGCCAGACTCATAGAGGCGGTGTGCGTTATCTAACGATTTTTCGTCAATTTCCTTTGTTGTCATAATCTAATTGCATTCGTCTTACTGGTTTGATGAGATATTAAGAAGTTTTTCCGCTTCTATCTCAATGTGGTTTTTCTTTGTCTGCACGATGAGCGAGCGCACATCCACATCGAGTGCTTCTGCCACTTGCACAAGTGTTTCGAGACTT
>CAKQRW010000011.1 GCA_934271655.1 uncultured Bacteroidaceae bacterium
AAAGAACGTATGAAACGAAAAGACCCATTAAAGAATCTTACGAATCAGAGAAGAGCAGACGTATCGTCTTTGATGATAAACTTCCTAAATGGAACTATCTCATCAAATGCTCTTGATCGCAGATTTTCTGCGGAAGTTATTTTTTGAACATTACTATAACTTCTATTTTCCGCTGCGCATATCCGCCACTGTCTACCTCACCAGCATCTTCACCGACGTGCCGTCGCTATACCTATATACATTCACACCTCTGCCAGGATGCGCCACCTTCTCGCCAGTGAGCGTGTAGATGCCTATGAGATAGCCGTGAGACTGAAGTCCGCCCGATGACTCAACGCCATCCACAGCAGATGTGGACGGATCATAATCATAGTACACATCAAGATAGGCCAGACGGTCTGCCACCCAAGCCTTGATGCGCCCGACGCTGTCCTTATTGGCATTGCGCACACAAGGCCTCACACCATGCCTGTCTTTGGCAGCCTGCCACAGACGTCCCTCATAGCGGACTATGTCTCCAGCCCTGTATGCTGCCACACTCGAATAGGCTGGCACATCTGCATACTTATCCCACTCGTCACTGACTGTCCAGCCTTCGCTGCACACCACATCGGAGAAGCATGGGCTCTCGGGCCACCTGCTCTCTTCCATAGCGTAAAGCTCATCCCCCACTCTGCCGCTCCAGTCGTCAATCATGGCGTTGATGGCATCGGCCTCAAGCACTCCCTCTTGGCGCAACTGGCAGTAGCGCTGCCGCAGGTCTTCCCAGAAATATTTGCTTATCCACAAGAAAGGGCCCGAACGCAGTTGTTCCATAGGCAATGTGGCAGGACGCACCACACCATAAAGATTGATGCCGAACGTCTGGTCGAGGTCATAGGGAGTGACCATCCACCTATGACCATCGTAGGTGAACCACTGCCAGTTTTTCAGAGAGCCGTCACAATTATACTGGAAATGGTAGAGCACATTATAATCGAGCAAGCTCTCTACATCATAACGTTTTTCCACCTCCTCACGCATGACGGCCATATCAGCTCCAGCCGTCTCCTTAGCCTTTAGGGCCGCGGTATAGAGACTCAGATCCAGAATGTGCCTCTTCACAGCGGCTGT
The DNA here is from genome assembly GCA_934271655.1 of uncultured Bacteroidaceae bacterium. Taxonomy (GTDB): domain Bacteria; phylum Bacteroidota; class Bacteroidia; order Bacteroidales; family Bacteroidaceae; genus Minthosoma. The sequence goes on from CAKQRW010000011.1 coordinate 1,114, forward strand.
CATGACTTTCGCCTCCTTCACCTCATAGTCATCAGCCGTGAGGGAATAGCTTTTGCTCTTTTCGTCAATCAGTTCCCTTGGCTTGTCGCCATTATACGCATCACCGCTCATGACGTAAAGTCCCTTGGGATTCCTCACCTCAAACTGCCCCCACGACACATTGCCGTCAAAAAGGTACATGTCTCTTATATTGCCGTCAAGATGCACATGCTCCGCACATGACTTCTTCATGTTCATGTTCTTGCGGCTTTTCTTCAACTGCCACGCATACACGCCATGAAAGGCTCCGTTAACAAAGAGCGCACACGGAAACCCATCTGGGAAGCACCGAGCCTTGCTCTCACCTTCCATGCCGCTTCGCTGCCAAAAAGGAAGGCGGTCTGCCACCATGCGGTCATACAATTCATAGCCTATTTCTCCTATGCCACGGAGCACATCCGTATAGAAAGCTTTCAGATGGTAACTGTCTTGCCTGACCCACTCGCCTATTGCCAGTTCTGTCTCCACCCGCTCGTCTCCATCGCCAAAAGCAAAGTCACAGGTAAAGTTTTTCTTGGGATAGCTGACAGAGTAGCCTCCCTGCACAGACAGTTCCACAGGCTTCCTGAAGCGAATGCCACTTCCGTCATAGAATTCCATGACACCCCTGACCGTCTTTCCCTTGCTGGAAGGAAGACCTGAGGCTACCTCTATATTGACATAAGCGCAACGGGGCTGCGCCATGACTATGTCATCCTGTTCGCTGACATCTGCCGACATGCCCAGACCACGCTCCACTATGATGCGGCGGAAATCATCGCCTGTCCCGTCAGAGGCATCATATCCACCTGCTGCATCATCACATATCAGCGTGTCTGCCACGCACTCCCCCATGTCCGCATCCTGCTGCGCGTGTGCAGACACACTCGCCAACAGGCATAGAGCCATTATAAACAGTTTTTCTTTGTTCAACATGTCTTATTCCCCCATAATTGAGCCAACTTGAAAAAGTGCCATCAAAACAGAATGGCACTTCAAAATGCTTACAGTTTAAAACTTAATAGCATAAGAAGAGCTGTTCCGTATGAATTTTATAGCATGAAAGAACCCGTTTTAGGTTACTTCTGGCTGTTCAACTTTCAATTTGATAGTGCTCTGACTTTTTCAAGTAGGCTCATAATTGATTTTTTGCGACTGCAAAGTTATCTTTTTTTTCTAAACTTCTCACTATTTTCCATATTATTTTAACGCACATCCATTGGACACCCCCAATATTTGCAATATTTACGAATATCACGTAACTTTGCAAAATAAAAGTGCAGACGACACCTTCCCATGCACAAGACTCATACACGAAAGGCCACATGTCCCTCACAGCTGGGCAAAGTTCTGGCAGGACACCAAGCGGCATGCGCCTTTCTCATGAGAAACCACAGAAATAATCCTAAAGAAAAAAAAACGAGACATGAAAGACAAAAGAGACGAGATTGATTTCGGCAAAGACCCTGTAGGCAAAGTTTTTCGCAAGATGTTCATTCCCACACTTGTGGCAATGGTGTCCATGATTGCGCTCAACATCACCGACGGAGCCTTCGTGGGGCACGGAGTGGGCAGCGACGCCATCGCCGCCGTCAACATTGTGGCGCCAGTCTTTCTCATCATGACCGGCGTAGGACTGATGTTCGGCATAGGCGGCTCTGTGACTGCCAGCGTCCATCTCTCCAAAGGCAAAGTCAAGGCAGCCAGAATCAACATCACACAATCGCTGCTTGGAGGCTTCTTGGCAGGATGCCTCATAGGCGGGCTCATACTTGCCTTCCAGCGAGAGACATGCCTGCTCTTCGGCGCCAGCGAGCGCATAGTTCCGCTGGCAGAGAGTTACCTGGTATGGATAGCCGCACTCATGCCATTGTGCATCACATGCAGCGTGGGCATGTTCATGGTGAGGCTTGACGGCTCGCCACGTGTGGCCATGTGGCTCAATCTCGCTGGAGCCGCCATGAACATCTTCGGCGACTGGTATCTCATATTCCAGGCCCACATGGGACTGGCAGGAGCCGCCATAGCCACAAGCCTCAGCTACTCCCTTTGCGGACTCGCCACACTCTGCTACCTGCTTTTCTTCAGTTCCACCCTGCGGCTCTACCGTCTGCGGCTTACCGCCAAGAGCGCCATGCTGACATCAAGGAACCTCATGTACCAGACAAGGATAGGCGGCAGTGCCATGCTTGGCGAGATAGCCATCTCGGCACTCATCATCATCGGCAACTACCAGTTCATACGCTATCTGGGCGAAGACGGAGTGGCTGCCTTTTCTGTGGGATGCTACATGGCTCCCATAGCCTTCATGTTCGGCAACGCCATCGTGCAGAGTTCGCAGCCAATCATCAGTTTTGCCCATGGCATGAGGGGCTGCGAGACATCGGCCTACAGGATAAGGCAGGCCATGAGGGTAGATCTGTCCGTCGCTTCTGTATGCGGTCTTGGCGGCATGCTGACCATGTGGCTCGGGGCGGAAGCCATCTCCACCATATTCCTTCCACACGGATGCCAGGCATGGCAACTGTGTGTCAACGGACTCCCTCTGTTCGGCATCTCTTTCATGTTCATCGTGCTCAACCTGACCATCATTGGCTATTACCAGAGCACAGAGCAGACCACCGCATCCACAGTCTTCACCCTGCTGCGAGGCTTCATATTCCTGGTGCCAGCCTTCATCGTCATGCCATTGTGGCTGGACGTGCCCGGCCTGTGGCTTTCCATCACCGTGAGCGAAGTCCTCACGCTTGCCGCTATGTGCGCCAAGTCGCTATACACACGCTTTCACCATGTCTCACAGCATATCTGAAGCTTAGCTGCCAGGGCATAGAGAACGTCCCCAAAGATGATTATGAGCAACTGCTTAGGTAGGTGCTCATAATTATTTTTTATTCAGCGTGTTCTATCTTAGGACGAATCTCTTCTTCTGTTTAAAGGAACCATGCGGGCATAGCGACTGATAAACAGAAGTAAAATATGACCGAGGGAGTGCCGCAAATCCATAGTAGCTGACATTGTCAAGGAAAGCAAAAGCTTTTCTCTCATACCTGATAGCCAATCTCTCATGTTTAAGATTGGCTAAAAGCATTGCTGTTTCAAGTGGTGGGTTAGTGTATTCCATACGCATATAAACTAAAAGTTCTGGTCCTGGTATGCCGTTCCATGGGAAGCATGACAGATTCAGGTGCTACAAAGATACTCTTTCCATTCGCCTTTTCCAAACATTTCCAGACAAATCTGCTTCTAAGATAAAAAATCTAACATAAAATTTCCCTTTCCGCAATATCCTCATTACAGGCTATAGGATATTTAGAAACTCATGGCATCTTCATCCCCAAATTAAGGCGTTCTATGTATATTGCAAAACGCATAAAACGAACAGATGCCTGTTTGTTCTCATTTTGCTATCTATATGACACAGACAAACGCCCACACTCCTTGATATTCGACCAAAGCCAAAATCAGAGTGAGTTAGAACCGTAAACATAAGGATTGCTGAATGAAAGCCTAAGGATTCTTGAATGTAAACCTAAGGATTCTTGAATGAAAGCCTAAGGATTCTTGAATGTAAACCTAAGGATTCTTGAATATAAACCTAAGGATTCAGAATGGTCACTTCCATCTGCCAACTCAGTCACTTTCATCCGCTAAACAAGTCACTTCCATCTGCTAAACGAGTCACTTTCATCCGCAAAACGAGTCACTTTCATCTGTCAACTCAGTCACTTTACCGAATCTCCATCGGTGACAGGTGACAGATGTGACAGCTGTTTTTAAAACTTTTCCCATATAATTATATATATTTTTTTATTTATAAAAATTTTTTCCTGCCCGCCTGCGCGCGCGAGGGTTTTGAAAACTGCTGTCACATCTGTCACCTGTCACCCAACAGGCATGTCCCATCCCACCTCATCGGCAGCCATCTTAACCTTCATCACGGTTAAGTCAGTCTGTTCATTTAGTTCGATATGCGCATTTATTCCGTTCGTTATGAAAGCTCGTATCGTTCGATATGAGTGTTCGTATCGAACGGAATGATATGATAAATCAAGCTTCTTAACATCACATTTTGGCGTTGTTTACACAACATTCGTAGGCGTATAAAGTTAACATACCTTATCGTAGCAATTTTTATGGGACTTTTGCTCAATACGATTTCGATGTTTCACAATTATTTATACCCCAGCTAGGGATAATATAGCACGTCTAAAAATTGTCATAACTATTTCGAATAAATAAAGTTATAGATACTTAGCAGCCATCCATAGATTCAGGATGGTTGCTAAGATAAAAAATATCAAAGCAAATGTGCATTGTTAGAAAAAGCTCAACTGTTTTGTGTTTTCAATGGTATATCCGACAAGAGTCTTCGGCTTATTGTCAAAGAAACAGTATGCTCCCAATGCCGATATGAGATTCATGATAAAATTCGTAACAGACCTGTGGCGCGAGTGTACCATTTGCGCCGTATTTTGAGCAAGTCGTTTATGGTTTCGATTATGTATCTTTTGCGCAGCATCATCCTGTCATAGAATGGCATCAACTTGTTTTTCATGTTAACCCTCTGTCCTGTAACCAGTTGAATTCCGTCCTCAATAAGGAAGTCAAAAAGTTTTTGAGAGATATATCTTATCAGCGAACAGCTTGCCGTACAGACGTTTATCCGATATTTTGAACACATTCGTGTCATTGTCACAGACATTCGCTCCAGTGAGTGCAAATGCAATAATCTCACCTCTGTCATTGCATGCCAGATGAAGTTTGAAGCCATGACACCATCCCATGGTATCCTTTCCGTCTGTGGCTATAAGTAGGTGTTCAAAATTATTTTATAGTATCAAGGTAGGCCGCTCCCATATTTGCCGCACACTCTCCCGGTCATATTTTCCCTCTGTTTATCAGTCGTATGCCCGCATAGTTCCTTCAAACAGAAGAAAAATCTGCCCGGGGATAGAGCACGCCAAATATAAAAATAATTATGAGCACCCACTTTCCTTTAAATACCTTGTTGGCATAACACCTGAGATTATGGCATACGGGTATCATTGTTGAGTCTACAAATGTAATACCAGTACATCTCCGAATGCCTGAAGGTTAAGGAAAAACATGAGAGGGAAGAATACCCGACTTTCAAGTTCAAAGAATCGGTTATAAGAAACAGCATTGGGGAAATATGACTTTAGGGTTCCCTTTATATAGAACAGGTGGTCATGTTTGAAATTGCGGAAAGATCCAAAATGAAAGAGCAACAGGATTGTCATAATATCACTGTCTGACAAAGACGCTTTACGCCTTCTACGCTTTGTTCCATCATCGCCAATGAGCAGTTTTCCTGCATTTTCAGCTTCAAAACGTTTGCAAAACTTATCTATAATACAGAATAATTCAGTAACTTTGCAATCGGTAGCCATAATAAAATATATTTGTATCTGTTTGATTTCTATTTATAAAGATACAAAATATTTATTGGACTACCAACTTTTTACACTCTTTTTTATAATTTCTTATCCCGAACTGTGGTAAGGACTACGCATTGAAAGCCAAGGATGACACAATAAGAAGCCTAAGGATGACGCATGGAAAGTCCAAGGATTAGGTGACGCAAACCTAAGGATGACGCAATGCAAGCCTAATGGTTTGACTCAGATAAGGCATAGGCCATAGGATACACACGGAGGCACTTACGAGATGTGACCCTTGTTTCATTCTCCCCACAGAGGCCAAAATAAATGCCGCCAAGCGGATTATGTTGTCCGCTTGACGGCATTGTTTATTCACTATAAGGCATTCATTTTCCTCCCATTGCCTTGATGAGCTTAGTGCGTGCGAGCACCAGTTGCTGGCGTGCCGAGACAAGATTGGCATTGCATTGCTGCCATGATGTCTGTGTCTCAAGATAGTCACTAAGAGTCTCGAAGCCCACATCATACTGCTGGCGCGAGAGGCGCATGTTCTCCGCAGCCTGCGCAAGAGCTGTCTCGCAAAGGCGCAGTTCGGTCTTGGCCTCATCGTATGTGTTTCGGCAACTGGCCTGCTCAAGTGTCATCTGCTCGCAGGCATCCTGCTGTTCCATCTGAGATATCTGGTAAGCCACGCGAGCCGAGCGCACCCTGTTGGACGTGGCGCCAAAGAGGTCGAGCGGCACGTTGACCGTGATGCCGACAGACGCCGAAGCCTGGTCAAGCAGTTTGCTGCCAGCCACCTCACCGCCGTTCATGTAGAGATAGGCAGCTCCGACAGCCACATTGGGCAGCATCTCGCTCTTGGCAAGCCTCACCTGCTGGCGCGCCAGTTCGGTCTTGCTGTTCATGATGGAATATTCCGGGCGTGATGATATGCTGAGAGCGCCAAGACCGCCTGCGGCCTGCACGTCATCATCACATGCGGCGATGAGCGACTCAGCGTCCTGGGCTGGCGACACCACCTCGATGGCCGAGTCGAGCGGACGGCCTATGACGTGGCATAGGTTCATCAGAGCGAGGCGGTAAGCATTGTCGGCCTTCTGCACTGAGAGTTCGGCCTCATTGAGCTTGACCTGCACCTTCATGATGTCGTTGCGTGTGCTGAGTCCGTGCTTAAAGGCAGCCTCCACATTCTTTTTCACCTCAAGCAGCGTGGTCTGATACTTCTGCGCCACCTCCTTCATCTCCTTGGCCTTGACGGCAAGAGAATAGGCCTCATCTGTCTTCACGATGACCTCCGACTCCTTCAGCCTGACATTTTCCTCAGCCATGCCCACACCTATCTTGGACATCTTGTAGGCCGTGGATATCTTGCCTCCGGCATAGACAGGCTGCAAGAGCGATATGCCACCTGTGAAGAAGTTGCGCAGTTTCCAGTCTATCTGCTGCGACGGGAAGTCGGCGTACTTGTTGAAGACGTAAGAGCCGTCGGGCTTGACCGTCACATCTGGCACATAGGTGCCAGTCTCTGGCGAGAGCGTGTAGATGGGCAGTTTGCCGCCCTGCATGGTGAAGCTGCCATCCGCAAAACTGTAGATGTCGGCCGCCATGACACTGAGCTTCGGGAAAAAGTTGGCCTTGTACGACTTCATGTCGAATGTTGTCTTGCCGCGCTGCAACTGTGCCGACGCGAGCGACTTGTTGTTCTCCGCAGCGAGCGAGCGGCATTGTTCTATGGTGAGTTGCTGGGCCCTGACGGCACATGCAGCCATCAGGCCTAAAGCGATGATAGTTATTCTTTTCATTCTATAGTCTGTTATGCGTTTCATCATTCCACCTCCTTAACATTCTTGACATTCTTGAAGAACAAGAAATACAGCACAGGTATGAACACAAGCGTGATGAGCGAGCCGACGAAGAGTCCGCCCATGATAGTGACCGCAAGCGAGCCGAACATGGCATCGGGCACAAGCGGTATCATGCCCAGGATAGTGGTGAGGGCGGCCATCATGACCGGACGCAGGCGCGACTTGGAACTGTGTATGAGCGCGTCGCGCAGCTCGCGTCCCTGCTCCACCTCCATGCTTATCTCATCCATGAGCACGATGCCGTTCTTTATCATCATGCCTATGAGACCGAGCACGCCTACTATGGCCACGAAGCCGAAAGGCTTGCCTGTGAGGAGCACTACAGGCATCACCCCGACGAGGACGAACGGTATGCAGCAGAAGATGATGAGCGGTTTCTTGTAGTCCTTGAAGAGCATGATGAGGATGAGCACCATCATCACTATGCAGATGGGGAACATGTTGAAGAGATACTTCATCGACTGGTCGCTGGCTTTCTTCTCTCCCTCCCATGTGAGGCTGTAGCCCTCAGGCAGGTGCAGTTTCTCTATCTGTTTGGCAATGGCAGCGCGTGCGTCCTCTGTGCCCACGCCGGGACACGGAGAGCACTGGAGTCGCTGTGTGCGCTGTTCGTTGTAGCGGCACACCACAGGCTCCTCCCAGCGTATCTCGACAGAGTCGGCCACCTGGTTGAGCGGAAGTGTCTGCACCACCTTCTCTATCACATCGTCACGGCTGACAGAGCCAGACATGAGCTTCTGCATGGACGAGCGTGTGAGGAATGCCCCCACATTGGGCAGCATGCCGAAGACGCGCGCATTGTTTATGTCGTCAATGTGCTGTCCCTCATGGTCTGTGCACTTCACGTATATCTGTTCCTTGTCAATGCCATCATAGAACGAGCCGACAGGCACGCCTCCAGTGTAAGCCATCATGGAGAGAGCCACGTCGCTGCGCGAGAGGGCGCTGCTGCGCGCCGATGGCTGGTTGTAGGCTATATTGAGCACAGGCACCTGCGGCTGCCAGTCGGACGTGGTGAGGTAGACCTTGTCGGAAGCGTCGGCTATGGCCTTGGCCGAGTCAACAAGCTGGTGAAGCACGGCAGGGTCAGGCCCATGGAAGCATGCCTCGATAGGATATTTCTTGAACATCAGGTTGTAGCGCTTGAACTTGACATAAGCGTCGGGATAACGGCGGCTTATCTCAGCCTGAAGCGAGTCGATATGGTCGACCAGAGCCGATGGCGACTCAAAGTCGATGATCAGTTCGCCGTAGGCCAGTGACGGGCTGGCGATGGAGCGCACAAGATTGTAACGTGACGGAGTGCCACCCACAGATGATGTCACATGCTTGATATAGTCGTGCTCCATCAGCATGGCGCGTATCTCGCGCAGGTCATGCTCGGTCTGCGTGTAGTTGTATCCCTCCGGGAGCTTGTATTCCATATAGAGCTGGTCATATTCCATGTCAGGGAAGAAAGCCTTGTTGACAAACTTGTAGCAGAAGGCGCTGCCCACAAGCAGGGCTATGGCTCCTGCCACCACGGCAAGCTTGTGTCCAAGCGCCCAGTTGAGCAGTTTGGCCAGCACGTCATAAGCCTTGCCTCCATACAGTTCGGCCTCGTCCTCAGGCTGCTTGCGCGTAGGCTTGAACATCCAGTTGCACATGATAGGCACATGTACAAGGGCAAGCACCCAACTGAGCATGAGGCTCACGGCCATCACGATGAAGAGGTCGCGCACATAGACACCAGCCGTGTCGGGGCTGAGATAGATGGGCAGGAACGCAAGTATGGCTATGAGAGTGGCCCCGAGCAGAGGCATGGCTGTCTTGCCGCCTATGGTCACAAGAGCGTCGTGCTTGGGCACACCCCTATTCAGGTCGACCAAGATACCGTCGACAATGACGATGGCATTGTCGACCAGCATGCCCATGGCAAGGATGAAAGCTGCCAGCGACACTCGCTGCAAGGTGCCGTCGAACGACTGCAGGACGAGGAACGAACCGAAGACTATGACCACGAGGCTTGCGCCAATGATGACACCACTGCGCCATCCCATAAAGAAGACGAGCAGGAGCACCACTATAGCCACCGACTCGACAAGGTTGATGAGGAAGGTGCCGAGCGCATCGCTCACTCGCTCTGGCTGGAAGAATACCTTGTGGCATTCCATGCCTGCAGGCAGGCGTCCCTCCACAGAGTCCATGAAGTCCTGCACCTTGCCACCGACCTTGACCACATCGAAGTCGGGCGAGCAGGCTATGCTGATGCCCAGGGCACGCTGGCCGTCATAGGCCATCTCGTTGCGTGTGACCTCCTCATACGACTTGGTGACAGTGGCAATGTCCTTGATGCGCAGCTGGTCATCGTCATATCCCTGTATGAGAGTGTTGGCGATGTCGTCCACCGTGACAGAGCGGTCGCCTACAGTCACACGCACCCTACGTGTGCCGTTGTCGTAATATCCTGCATAGCAGGTCTTGTTCTGGTTGTTGATGGTTTGGATGACCTGCGCCGGCATGACGCCAAGGTTGGCCATCTTCTCTTCACTCAACTCTATGTTGATGCACTCGCTGCGCTTGCCGTATATGTCCACGCGGCTCACACCGTCGATGTCGCTCACTCCGCGTTTGATAAGCTCGGCGTAATCATTGAGCTGCTTGTCGCTGCATCCGTCGCCTGTGATGGCGAAGAACATGCCGTAGACATCGCCAAAGTCGTCCTTCACCTGCGGCTGGCTCGCGTCCGACGGCAGCGAGGCCTGAGCATTGCTCACCTTGCGGCGCAGCAGGTCCCACTGCTGCTCCACCTGATTGTCGGGCACAGTGGTGTTCAGCTCTACGGTGATGAGGCTGAGGTCGGCATAGCTTGACGACTCGATGCTGTTGACCGATGACATCTGCCCCACACTCTTCTCTATCGGGTCGGTCACCTCCAGTTCTACCTGATGGGCGGAGGCTCCAGGATATGTGGTGATGATAAGCGCCTGCTTCACCTTGATGGCAGGATCCTCCAACTTGGACATGGACTGATACGCCATCACTCCGCCAACAACCAGTATGATGACCAGGAAATTGATGAGTTTGCTATTGTTTAAAGCCCATTTGCTATAGTTCATAATGAATATGTCTGTTTTAAAAGGTGTACGTGTCTGATGGCCTGCCGCTCTATTGCCTTGCAGGTGTAAGCTGACGCTTTCTCATAAAGGGCGTGCCTGTTTCCCCAAAGCATATGCGCGCATGCCTTCAATTATCTTACAGCAGTCCTCCCACATTGGAAGGCGAAGGCTGCTGGATGACGGTCACTTTCTGTCCGTCGCTGAGGCTGTTGGCTCCGGAAGCCACAATGGTCTCTCCTCCGTCAAGCCCCGACCTCACACGCATGAGCCCGTCTCGTGTCACTCCATCGACGGCAACCTTGCGCTGTCTCACGGTGCCAGACTTGCTGTTGAGCACAAAGACATGGGCCGAGGCCTTGTCTGTCTGCACCACAGCACTCGTCGGCACATAGACCGTTCCGTCGCTGGCATCGTCTCCTACCTCGGCATATACCATGGTGGTCATGCCTGGAGTGATGCTGCTGATGTCTGTCCCGTTCTTGAAACGGAGGCGCACGGTGTACAGCTGCATGGAGTTGGCTTCCTGGCTGACACGCTCCACCTCAAGCGGAAATGTCTCGTTGCCCTTCACATTGAAGGAGCATGAGAAAGATGTGTATCGGCTGAGGTTGGCATGGTCAGATGCGCTCACATTGATTTCCACCTCCACCTTGCTGTTGTTGAAGATGCTGAGCACAGGCATTCCAGCCGAGACGGTCTCGCCCGACTGGTGGAAAAGCTCCTGGACATAGCCGTCCATGGTGCTCCGGAGCCGAGTGTCGCTGAGCTGGTTGCGGCAGTTGGCCAACTTCTGCTCTATCTGCTGCAGGCCGTAGCGAGCCTTGTCATAATTGCTGGCAGTGGTGTTGCCCTCTGCGTAAAGAGCCATCACACGCTCGGCATCGGCCTTCACCTGCTTGTATTCAGCCTGAGCAGCCGCAAGCTGCACCTCATAGTCGCGGCTGTCCATCTCTGCCACCACCTGGCCTTTTCTCACATAGTCGCCTTCCTTGACAAGCATGCGCATCACCTGGCCCGACACACGAAAGGCCAGGTTGGCCTCGCTGTCAGGCTTGGTCTTGCCTGTAAATGTCGTGGACGAGAACTGTCCGACGCGCTGTGCCTGTGTGGTGTAGACTGGCACAGCCACTTCTTTCTCCGTGCTCTTTTCGCCACATGACACCATCATCACGATGAGAGCCAGAGCGGCAGCAATAGAATAGAATCTTTTCATATATATTTTATTTTACACATTATTATATTATTTCTTATAGCATATATTATCTCTTCTTTATCTTTATCCTTTGCCAGGCATCTTGTGCGACTCCACAAAACTTTCCTTTATGGCTGCAAAATTACTGCTTAATTTTCACAAAGCGATGATTTAAATGAAGAAAGAATTGTCCTAATTGTACTGTCCGTATCATAAATTTTGTCAAAAAAGTTGCATGTGTATAATAAAAGCACTTAATTTGCACATAAAACATCAGAACATGAACAAAAAGGACGTCAGCATACTGGAAATAGACGAAAGTCACCCGCGCTTCACGGAAGCAGAGGACGGCCCAGTGAGGATTCCCAAGACAGGGATAGTCATCTGCAAGGATGGCGATGTGAAACTCAGCATCGATGAGAAGAAATATGTCCTGTCGAGAAACTCCATGATAGTGTATTTTGCCAACAGCGAGCTACACATCGAGGAGCACAGCCAGCATGTCAGAGCCCTGCTGATAGGCGCAGACCTGGAGGCTCTGCAGCCTGTGCTATACAATGTGACCAATTTCAATGCCATCTTTGTGCTGATGCAGAGTCCGCTGCAGCACATCTCCGACGAGGAGCTTGGCGTGATAGAGCAATACATAGCCCTGCTGGCGGTTGCCATCAGAAAAGACGAAGAGCAGAAGAACACCATGGCTGTCAACAAGCCTGTGGCGGAGATGGCGGCAAGGCAGGTGAGCATGATCAGTTCATCGCTGGTGATGGAGATACTGCAATGCTATACCTGCACGTCAGAATGCAGCGAGCCAATGTCGAGGAGGGAGGACATCCTGAAAAATTTCCTCACATTGCTCTACAAGCACTACCGCAAGGAGCACAAGATAAACTACTATGCCGACCAGCTGTTTCTCACTCCACGCTATTTCAGCCTGGTCATCAAGGAGCAGTCGGGGCAATCGCCGCTGAGCTGGATCACCACAGCCCTGTATGTGGATGCGCGCAACCTGCTCCGTGACACCAACATGTCGGTGAAAGAGATAGCGGACACTCTTCACTTCCCCACCCAAAGCTATTTCGGCAAGTGGTTCAAGAACATCACAGGGCTCAATCCGCTGGAATACCGCCACAGGAACGGAGAGACCGCCAACGCCGAAAACGAGTTGACATCGTATATAGACAAACACATCAACAGGCAGGAAGGCCGCTGGGACAGATGAGCGAACGCACATCCTGACGCGCCAACACACCGCTATCGGCAAGGCACATGCTTTAGACAAACATACTATCATATTTTTATTCACATCATGAAAAAATTATTATCATCCGCAATGGCGGCAATCCTCATAACCGCAGGATTGGCCTCATGCGGCAACGACAACAGTTCAGAAGCCACATGCAACTATTACGTGCACACGGACTCTATCGTCTATTCGGACATGGCCAATAAGGAATATGACTCCATCATGCGCATCTGTCTGCAAAAGATGGAGGTGAGCGAATACATCTTCAGCGAGCATGCGGAGACCAACACAGGATCAGCACAGTATGCCATGGCACTGTGCAACAGCCAGGCCAAGTCGAAATATGACTCGAAGGCCAAGCAGGTGATCACACTGAGCAGCGTGCAGGAGAAGCTCTTCGCCCTCAACGACTCCCTCTTCAGAGCCAACAACATCTACAGCGCAAGCGAGATAGGTCTGAAGCAATTCAGCGTGGCAACATCACTCTACAACACTCAGTATCTCGACAACTCCATCTCTACGGCAACAATCGACGTCAAATGATGCCTATGCCGAACTGACAGGAATAATGCGCATACACATCCAAGCAAGTGCTCATTTTTATTTCAAAACAAAAGAAATAATCATGAGCACTTACTTATTTTGTCATTTATCACACCTTTTATAAAAAATAATAGTGCATTTGTCAACAGAAAACACTAACTTTGCAACAAATTAACAGAACTGCACACTAAAAGATGGACATAGCAATAATAAAATACAATGCCGGCAACATCGGTTCGGTGGAAAACGCGGTGCGGCGCATCGGGCTGGAGCCTGTCATCACAGACGACCCAGAGCGCATAGCAGCAGCCGACAGAGTCATATTCCCTGGACAGGGCGAGGCAAAAAGCACTATGGAATATCTGAAGGCCCACAAGCTCGACCAGGTGATCCTCGACCTCAAGCAACCCGTGCTTGGCATATGCATCGGGATGCAACTGCTGTGTAGGCACTCAGAGGAATACGACACAGACTGTCTTGGTGTGTTTGATGTTGACGTGAAGAAATTCATACCGCAGAAGCATGAGGACAAGGTCCCGCAGATGGGCTGGAACACAATAGAGAACACAAAGTCAGGACTGTTTGAAGGGTTTGACAAGCCAGAGTTCACCTATTTCATCCACAGCTTCTACGCTCCGCTCAGCCCATACACCATAGCCGAGACATACTACACGCAGCGCTACTCATCGGCTCTGCACAAGGACAACTTCTATGCCACGCAGTTCCATCCTGAAAAGAGCGGAACAGTGGGCGAGAGAATATTAAGAAACTTCATAGAGATAAAATGATTGACATAATTCCCGCCATAGACATCATCGATGGCAAGTGCGTCCGCCTCACACAAGGCGACTACGACACAAAAAAGGTTTACAACGAAGACCCCGTGGAGGTAGCCAAGATGTTTGAGGCTCATGGCATCACAAGGCTGCACACCGTCGACCTCGACGGAGCGCGCTCTCAGCATATCGTCAATTACAAGACAATAGAGAAGATAGCCGACCACACCAGCCTCATCATTGACTTTGGCGGCGGCATCAAGTCGGACGAGGACATCGACATAGCATTCGCCAGCGGAGCCACAATGGTCACCATTGGCAGCGTAGCCGTGAAGAAGCCCGAACTCTTCACGACATGGCTGGAGAAATACAACGACAACAAGATAATCCTTGGAGCAGACGTGAAGAACGGGCTCATAAGCATCAACGGCTGGAAGGAAGAGGGTGAGGACAAGCTGCTGCCCTTCCTGCGCCAGTATGTGGGAAAAGGCGTGGACAACGTGCTCTGCACAGACATCAGCAGGGACGGCATGCTGCAGGGACCTGCCGTGGAACTCTACACAGAGGTGATGAAGGAACTGCCAGGCATCTATCTCATAGCCAGCGGTGGCGTGAGCTGCATAGAGGACATAGACCGCCTCAACGATGCCGGCATACCGGCCGTAGTGTTCGGCAAGGCTCTGTATGAAGGACGAATCAAACTCGAAGAACTGGAGAAGTATGTTGGCTAAACGAATAATACCATGCCTTGACATCAAGGACGGACAAACAGTCAAAGGCACTAATTTTCTCAACCTGCGCCAAGCAGGCGACCCTATAGAGCTCGGCAAGCTATACAGCGAGCAGGGAGCTGACGAACTGGTCTATCTCGACATATGCGCATCGCATGAAGGACGAAAGACATTCACAGCCCTGGTGCAAAGAATAGCGAAAGAGATAAACATACCCTTCACAGTGGGTGGCGGCATCAACGAACTGAGTGACGTGGAGCGCCTTCTCAACGCAGGAGCAGACAAGGTGAGCATCAACTCTGCTGCCTTGCGCCGTCCTGAGCTTATAGATGAGATAGCGCGAAACTTCGGCAGCCAGGTATGTGTGGTGGCCATCGACGCCAAGTGCATAGACGACACAGAGCATGAGAATGGCGACCCGAACATCGACGGCACATGGAGATGCTACCTCAACGGAGGACGCGTGGCCACAGAGCGCGGCCTATTCGACTGGGCCAAGGAGGCCAACGAGAGAGGCGCGGGAGAGATACTATTCACCTCCATGAACCACGACGGCGTGAAACGCGGTTTTGCCAATGCCGCTCTGCGCAAACTGGCTGACACGCTCACCATACCTGTCATAGCGTCGGGGGGAGCTGGATGCAAGGAGGATTTTCTCCATACCTTCACCGACGGCCACAGCGACGCAGCTCTTGCGGCGAGCGTGTTCCATTTCGGAGAGATCCCAATCCCCGAACTGAAACAGTATCTGGCAGCGGAGGGAGTGAACGTGCGACTGTAAATAGCCAACAGGACAGGCATGCGCCGCCACGAAAAGGCATGGCCGATGACTCAGCCCGCCTCTTGAGCGACACACACGCCTGCAACACTACAAGTTAATACAACACATATTATATATAATGGAAATTGATTTCAACAAGATGAACGGTCTTGTACCTGCAATCATCCAGGATGCCAAGACCATGAAGGTGCTTATGCTCGGATTCATGAACGAGGAAGCATACAAAAAGACAGTAGAAACCGGAAAGGTGACTTTCTATAGCCGCACGCGCAACACGCTCTGGACAAAGGGCGAGACAAGCGGCAACTTTCTCCATGTAGTGGAGATACTCAATGACTGCGACCACGACACGCTCCTCATCAAGGCCAATCCAGACGGCCCCGTGTGCCACACTGGAGCTGACACATGCTGGAACGAGAAGAACGAGAACCCCATCATGTTCCTCGTCGAACTGCAGCGATTCATCGAGAAACGCCACGAAGAGATGCCTGAGGGCAGCTACACCACTTCGCTCTTTAAGGACGGATGCCACCGCATGGCACAAAAGGTGGGCGAGGAGGCTCTTGAGGCTGTCATAGAGGCTGTGGCAGAAAACAACGAGCGCCTGGTCTATGAGGCTTCAGACATGCTGTACCACCTGATAGTGCTTCTCACTTCAAAGGGACTCTCCATCGAGGACCTGGCCAATGAGCTGGTGGAGCGCCACTCCTCTACCTGGAAGAAACACTAAGCCACATGAAACTCATTCAATACAGGAAAGTCAACGTGTGCCAAGAAGCGCAAGTGGTGCTGAAGGATGTCGACCTGGAAGTGGACGAGGGTGAGTTCATCTACATCACAGGAAAGGTGGGCACTGGCAAGAGCTCTCTGCTGAAGACTATCTACGGCGAACTGCCTGTGAAAGAGGGCGAGGCCAAGGTGATGGGCCATGACCTGACGACTCTCAAGCTGTCGCGGCTGCCAGAACTGCGCAAGAAGCTCGGCATCATCTTCCAGGACTTCCAACTGCTCACGGACAGGAGCGTGGACGCCAATCTGCGCTTTGTGCTGAAGGCAACAGGATGGAAGAACAAGGTGGAGATAAACCAGCGCATCAGCGATGTGCTCGAACTGGTAGGCATGTCAACGAAGGGCTACAAGATGCCCTCAGAACTGTCGGGCGGTGAACAGCAGCGCATCGTCATAGCCAGAGCTATCCTCAACAAGCCCAAGCTCATCCTCGCTGACGAGCCTACGGGCAACCTCGACTACGAGACAGGCAGACAAATAACGGAGCTGCTGCAACGCATCAGCAAGACTGGCAGCACCGTCATTGTCATCACGCACAACATGCATCTGCTGGAGGAATTTCCTGGCAAACAGTATGTATGCGAGGACCACAGGCTGACTGAAGTTGGCACGCACCAGGAGTGATTCACCCACCTCAACCTGCAAGCTGGCGCAATCATAAGCCCCTGGCACGCAGCAGAACGAGGCTGGCGCAAGCGGCAACAGCAACTACGGGCACAGGCCTGAGGAAAAGCTAACACACGTATATTCCAAAAGAAACATTATATCAATACACATATTTATATTATAGCAATATGAAAGTCCTGAAATTTGGCGGCACATCTGTGGGCACACCCCAGAGAATGAAAGATGTCGTGAAACTCATCACAGATGGAGAACAGAAGATAGTAGTGCTCTCCGCCATGTCTGGAACAACAAACTCTCTCGTGGAGATATCAGACTATCTCTACAAGAAGAATCCAGAAGGCGCAAACGAGACAATCAACACTCTTGAGAAAAAATATAAGCAGCACGTAGACGAGCTCTACACCACAGACGAGATGAAGCAGAAGACTCTGTCCTTCCTGAAGGAAGAGTTTAACTACCTGCGCTCTTTCACTAAGGGCATCTTCACAATGTTTGAGGAAAAGATAATAGTGGGCCAGGGTGAGATAATGTCAACCAACATGGTGACCAACTACCTCATAGAGCAGGGCTACAACGCTGCGCTCATACCAGCGCTTGAGTTCATGCGCACCGACAAAAACGGTGAGCCAGACCTTGAGTATATCAGAGAACGACTTGAGGAGCAGCTGAAGGAGGTTCCAGGCAAGGAGATATACATAACTCAAGGATTCATCTGCCGCAATGCCTATGGCGAGGTGGACAACCTGCAGCGCGGCGGCTCAGACTACAGCGCGTCACTTATCGGAGCTGCTGTCGGAGCTTCAGAGATACAGATATGGACAGACATTGACGGAATGCACAACAACGACCCACGCTTCGTGAAGAACACGCAGCCTGTCAACCACCTCCACTTTGAGGAGGCTGCCGAACTGGCTTACTTTGGCGCCAAGATACTTCACCCTACTTGCGTGCAGCCAGCAAAGTATGCGGGCATTCCTGTGAAGCTGCTCAACACCATGGACCCAGCAGCTCCTGGCACTGTCATAAGCAACGAGACTGAGCGCGGAAAGATCAAGGCTGTGGCAGCCAAGGACAACATCACTGCCATAAAGATCACATCTTCACGCATGCTGCTCGCATATGGCTTTCTCCGCAAGGTCTTCGAGATATTCGAGACATACAAGACTTCTATCGACATGATAACCACATCGGAAGTGGGTGTGAGCGTGTCTATCGACAACACAACAAACCTCACAGCTATCGTTGACGAGCTGAAGAAGTTTGGACACGTGCAGATAGACAAGGACATGTGCATCATCTGCGTTGTGGGCGACCTTGACTCACAAAACATTGGCTTCGAGAGCAAGGCGACAGAGGCTCTGAAGGACATTCCTGTGAGAATGATTTCTTACGGAGGCTCAAACCACAACATCTCCTTCCTCATCTCGGCCAAGGACAAGCAGCATGCGCTTCAGTCTCTCTCAGACCACCTGTTCTAAGAAGGACACCACTCTAAATGGGGACAGCTTATCCTTCAGACAGCTTTGAGGCAGATACGGGCATCCGTTTCAGCCTCCTCTAAATGGGATAGCATATCCTTCAGAAAGGTATTTTTCCACAAAAGAATAATGCGAACACTGAGGCGGTTGTGCCACTAAACAGGCACAACCGCTTCATATTACAACACATACGAACACATTCACAAACTATTGACTTATGCCCATCACATTCAATACTGAAAGGCTGGCCACAATGCGCACCCCTTTCTACTACTACGACACCAGCATACTGCAGCAGACACTCGATGCCATCAACGCAGAGACAAGCAAATATGACAACTATCACGTACACTACGCTGTCAAGGCCAATGCCAACATCAAGGTGCTGGAGATAATAAACAAAGCAGGACTCGGCATCGACTGCGTGTCGGGCGGCGAGATAGAGCAAGTGCTCAAGGCAGGCTTTCCTGCCAACAAGATAGT
This sequence comes from uncultured Bacteroidaceae bacterium, assembly GCA_934271655.1. GTDB lineage: Bacteria > Bacteroidota > Bacteroidia > Bacteroidales > Bacteroidaceae > Minthosoma. The sequence goes on from CAKQRW010000011.1 coordinate 20,146, forward strand.
CTTTGCTGGCGTGGGCAAAAGCGACTGGGAGATAGAGCTCGGACTGGACAAAGACATATTCTGCTTCAACGTGGAAAGCATTCCCGAACTGGAGGTCATCAACCAGATTGCAGCAGCAAAAGGCAAGGTGGCTAATGTGTGCTTCCGAATCAATCCAAACGTGGGCGCGCACACTCATGCCAACATTACCACAGGACTGGCAGAGAACAAGTTTGGCATCGCCATGGAAGACATGGAAACTGTCATCAACCTGGCTCTGTCAATGAACAATGTGCAGTTTAAGGGCCTTCATTTCCACATTGGCTCACAGATTCTAGAGATGGACGACTTTGTGGCTCTGGCCAACCGCATCAACGAACTGCAAGACCAACTGGAGGCTGCTGGCATCAAGATGGAAGTCATCAATGTGGGCGGTGGACTTGGCATCGACTATGACAACCCGATGGAAAATCCTATTCCTGACTTCAAGTCATATTTTGAGACTTACCACAAGCATCTGAAGTTAAGAGACGGACAAAGCGTGCACTTCGAACTGGGACGCGCTGTTGTGGGACAATGCGGCGCGCTCATCACGAAGGTCAACTACGTGAAGAAAGGAGCGGTGAAGCAGTTTGCCATCGTTGACGCTGGCATGACCGACCTCATCCGCCCTGCCCTTTACGACGCTCACCACAAGATAATCAACCTGTCAAGCTCTGAGGCTGAAGAGACTTACGATGTGGTAGGACCTATATGCGAGTCAAGCGATGTCTTTGACAAAGGCATCAAGCTGCCAGCCACACACCGCGGCGACCTTCTCGCCATGCTCTCAGCCGGCGCTTACGGCGAGATAATGGCATCTGGCTACAACTGCCGCCGTCTGCCAGAAGGCTACACCAGCGACGAACTTGCCTAATCTGTGGACTTATGCTGCCTGCCGACACAGCTACAGCATGCATCACATGGCACTCGCACATGGAGCCACACACTCTCCACTATACAGAAGCATGGAACGCCACGAGGACAGCAGAGGCTTTTCTTTCCTGTATCCATTGTGAAGATATTTACTCCGCTCTTTCGAGAATGCGCTGTTGAGCCAAAGGGTAATCAAGGCCGCGCACTTAATGCTTCATCACCTCTATAGAGTTTCAAAGCATGACAATCAATGATGCTGTTTTGGAATAATTCTGACAACATGTCACACAGATGCCAATGCAACGACACATTGGCATCTTTTTTGTGACATTTATTTAAAGATGTCATATCATCAATGTCATGGCTGTCTGCCAGACACATATATATAAAGAGAAAATACATACTTATCATGAACAACAATAAAGACAACGAAAAGAAAGAAGAGATGAGGAAAGACATCCCCATCAATGAGAAGAATCAGCAAACTGACGCAGACAATGCTGAAACAAAGTCAGACAATGCCGAGGAGACTGAAGCAGACAAGATAGCCAAACTTGAGGCGCAAATAGCTGACCTCAAGAAGCAACAGCTCTACAAGGCTGCGGAATTTGACAATTTCCGCAAACGTGTGATGCAAGAGAAGGCCGACCTCATCAAGAATGGCGGCACAAAGGTCATCACCACCCTGCTGCCTGTCATTGACGACCTGGAGAGAGCTCAAGAGAACATGGACAAATATGAGGATCTTGCTTCGCTGAAAGAGGGTCTCAACCTCATCATCAACAAGTTCTTCAAACTTCTTGCACAAGAAGGGCTCAAGAAGATGGACGTGATGGGAGCATCGTTCAACTCAGACCTCCACGAGGCGATAGCCATGGTGCCAGGCTTGCCAGCCGACCAGAAAGGCAAGGTCATAGACTGTATGACCGCGGGATATACACTCAACGATAAAGTTATACGCTATGCAAAGGTAGCTGTTGCAGAATAAAAGACACACTATGGCTAAGAGAGATTTCTATGAGGTGCTCGGAGTGTCAAAGACAGCTTCCGATGATGAGATAAAGAGAGCGTACAAGAAGATGGCCATCAAGTATCACCCTGACCGCAATCCGGGCGACAAGGAGGCTGAAGAGAAATTCAAGGAGGCTGCAGAAGCCTACGATGTGCTGCGTGACCCAGACAAGCGCCGCAAGTATGACCAGTTTGGCCCTGACGCCTTTGCTCCAGGAGCAGGCGGATTCGGTGGCGGCGCAGCTGGAGGAATGTCAATGGACGACATCTTCAGCATGTTTGGGGACATCTTCGGTGGCGGAGGCGGCTTCGGTGGTTTCGGAGGCGGCTTTGGCGGCGGCTTCGGTGGCGGAGGCCAAGCGCGTAAGCCTGTATACAAAGGTCGCGACCTCCGTATGCGCATAGAGCTGGATCTCGAAGATATAGTAAACGGCACCAAAAAGAAATTCAATCTGAAGACCGACATAACGTGCCCCGACTGCAACGGCACAGGTTCTGAAGATGGCAAGGAAGAGACATGCAGCAGCTGCAAGGGACAAGGTGTGGTGTACAAGACTCGACAGACCTTGCTCGGCATCGTGCAGACACAGACTGTATGCGACACTTGCCAAGGTGAGGGCAAAATCATAAAGAATCCTTGCAAGAAGTGCCATGGCGAAGGCATCATCAAGGGCGAGAAGCAGGTGGACATAGAGTTGCCTGCCGGCCTGGTGGAAGGTTACGCATACAATTTCCAAGGCAAGGGCGGTGCCGGACGTCGTGGCGGTGTCAACGGTGACCTGCAAATTGTGGTGACAGAGAAGCCTCATCCAGAACTGGTTCGCGATGGACTTGATCTGGTGTACAATCTCTTGCTCACCATTCCGCAAGCAGCACTCGGAACATCGCTCGAAGTGCCTACACATGATGGCAAGGCAAAGATAAATGTTCCGGCTGGCACACAGCCTGGCACAGTGCTCCGCCTGCGTGGCAAAGGTATTCCAGACATCAACGCGTATAGCAAAAAATGCGGTGACGAAATCATCAATATCTCTGTTTACATCCCTGAAAAGCTTAACAAGGAAGAACAAAAAGCTATAGAGACGCTTGCAGGAAGCGATAATGTTGCTCCATCGAAGAGCATCAAGGAGAAAATATTCTCTCACTTCAGAGCATATTTCAAGAAATGACTCAAGTAGACTCAAGCATGTGACTACAATAAAGCATGTGACTACAATAAATGAGAAAAGGAATTGGTTTGATGAAACCAATTCCTTTTCTGTTTTTTTGGAATAATATGTGCATACGCTTAAAAATCACTTAGATTAAGCTTGTGATTAAAACCCACTTAGATTAAGCTTGTGGTTAAAATCCGCTTAGATTAAGCTTGTGGTTAAAATCCACTTAGATTAAGCTTGTGATTAAAATCCGCTTAGATTAAGCATATGCATGAAAATAATTTTACGATATCAACGATGTCTGTTCACTGCTGATGATTGATACAGATGCCTTTAAGATACCACTCATAAAGGCGGTGTATGCCCTCGTCAATCTCTATGGTGTGATGCCATCCGAGGCGGTGGAGCTTTGTCACGTCTGTGAGTTTCTTCAGTGTGCCATCTGGCTTAGTCGAATCCCAGCGCAACTCACCCTTGAACCCAATCTCAGCGACAATCTTTTCTGCCACTTCCTTGATAGACAGTTCTTTGCCTGTGCCAACATTTATATGACAGTTGCGTATTTCCTTGATGCCATCACGGTTGACCGCAAAGTCACTATTGGCTACCACATCCTTGAAATCAACATTAAGCAAGCAATGCACAGACGCATCTGCCATCTCCTCGCTCCACAGGAACTCGCGCATTGGCGCTCCTGTGCCCCATAGGGTCACGGCCTGCGGTGTGATGCCATAATGGCGCAGCACCTGGAGGATAGTGAACTCATCACTCATTGATGTGGCCATGATGGTCTGCGTGGCATGTGACTCATGGCCATCAGGCGCTCCCTGTCCATCAACCATCTTGGGGACTTTCATTGATACTGGACGCAATTTCAGATCCTCGCGCACAGCCTTCCAATTGCCCTCATTCAAGCATTTGGAGAGGTGAATCTTGCGAATCATTGCGGGCAGCACATGCGAATTCTCCAAATGGAAGTTGTCATTAGGTCCATAGAGATTGGTCGGCATGACAGCTATGTAGTTGGTGCCATACTGCAGATTGAACGACTCGCACATCTTGAGTCCTGCTATCTTGGCGATGGCATAAGGCTCATTGGTGTATTCGAGAGGTGATGTGAGCAGGCAATCCTCTGGCATAGGTTGCGGAGCGTCACCAGGGTATATGCATGTGGAGCCCAGGAACAGAAGTTTCTGCACTCCATGCTTCCAAGCCTCGCCGATGACATTCTGCTGTATCTGCAGATTCTGATAGATGAAGTCGGCGCGATATTGCAGATTGGCCATGATGCCTCCCACATGAGCTGCGGCGAGCACCACAGCCTCGGGCTGCTCCTCATCAAAGAAAGCCTTCACAGCCACAGGATCGAGAAGGTCCAACTCTGCGTGAGACCTGCCTACGAGGTTTTCATAGCCCCTTGCCTTTAGATTATTCCAAATAGCGGAGCCAACCAGACCATGGTGTCCCGCTACGAAAATTTTTGTATCTTTACTTAAAGCCATTGGTTTATTTCTATTTATTTGCTTTTATGACATCGGCACTGCCATTCATTTGACAATGCCCTTCTCCAAGTATTCAGCCAAGTTGCAGCGCACCTTCTGTCCTGCATCTTCGGCAGCCACCTTCGCCATATCACTGTCAACCATCAGCTTGACAAGCTGCTCAAAAGATGTCTTGTTCGGGTTCCAGCCAAGTTTAGCCCTTGCTTTTGTCGGATCGCCCCATAAGTTCACCACGTCTGTAGGTCGGTAGAAGTCGGGCGACACCTCCACGAGTGCCTTTCCTACAAGATGTTCTGGTCCATCCACACAGATGCCCTTCTCATCCATTCCTTCACCCTTAAACTCCAGTTCTATGCCCACATGCTTGAACGCATAATAAGCAAATTCCCTCACTGAGTGCTGCACACCAGTGGCAATGACAAAGTCGTCTGGTTTCTCTTGCTGAAGTATGAGCCACATGCACTCCACATAGTCCTTGGCATACCCCCAGTCACGAAGAGAGGAGAGATTGCCGAGCAGAAGCTTATCCTGCTTGCCTTGAGCTATGCGCGCAGCAGCGAGCGTTATCTTACGTGTGACAAATGTCTCGCCGCGGCGCTCGCTCTCGTGGTTGAAAAGTATGCCTGAGCAGCAGTACATGTTGTATGCCTCTCTATATTCCTTTACTATCCAGAAGCCATAGAGTTTTGCCACGGCATAGGGTGAATAAGGATGGAACGGTGTATTTTCGTTCTGTGGCACTTCCTCCACCTTTCCGTACAGTTCGGAAGTGGAGGCCTGGTATATACGGCACTTGTCGGCGAGTCCGCTCAGACGAACAGCCTCCAGCACGCGGAGCACACCTACAGCGTCCACATCGGCTGTGAACTCTGGTGAGTCGAAGCTCACCTGCACATGACTTTGTGCGGCGAGATTGTATATTTCCGTAGGCTTCACTTTGTTAACCACCTGCATGATAGACATAGAGTCTCCGAGGTCGGCATAGTGAAGATGAAAGTTTGGCTTACCCTCAAGATGGGCTATGCGCTCACGGTAATCGACAGACGAGCGACGGATTGTGCCATGCACCTCATACCCTTTGTTGAGAAGGAACTCAGAGAGGTATGAGCCGTCCTGTCCTGTAATGCCTGTGATAAGGCAGACTTTTCTATCCATAGAAAATTATATTTTAGGTTGTTTTTTACATATTCATGCCGTCCGACAGCTGCGCACAGCTGCTTGACCGCGAGTGTGACAACATGACAGGACAGCAGTCCTGTATGCTTAATGTCGCTCTACATATGGATTTCCTCCAATGTGACAAGCTTGTTGACGATGGCATAAATGGTCAGTCCAGACGAAGAATGTATCTGGAGCTTTCGGGCTATGTTGCGCCTGTGTGTGGTGACGGTATTCACCGACAGGCACAGGTTCTCCGCTATTTCCTTATTGGACATGCCTTTAGCCACACTTGCCACAATCTCCTTCTCCCTGTCTGACAGCGGTTCAGTCTCGGTTATTGCCACTTCCGGCTCCTCCACTTTCTTCACCATGCGGTTTTTGGTCTGATGCAGAAGTCGCCGGTAGGCCGGCACGAAGATATTTTCCTCAACAAGGCAATGTTCCGCCAGTTCTTCCTCCGCCTGATAGATATTGATGATGGCAGAGTTGAGCTTTTCGTTGTTTTCAGTCTGCTTATAGTACTGAATGAATAGTTTCTTCAACTCGCGCAACTTCACTTCAATGGAGTCGTGATGGCGTGAGAGCAGGCGGTCGCTTTCTATTTCAGTCTCATCACCGCTGAGGAGCTTGTGCACAAGCGTGTACACGCCTTCCTCCTCTCCCTTCATGTGCTTGCGCACCTCGTCTACGTAAGCGTCATAGAATCTCAGCAGAAGGAACGCCACCTCGTTGGCCATAGAACAATCAATGGCATTCAGCAGATGAAAACGGATGTGTGGGAACAGATAGTCTATGAAGTAATCATGAGTCCGCTTCAGGTATCCAAGCAAAACGGCTATGTTCACCTTATCTACCTTCTGAGGCTTGTCAGGAGCTCCTTGTTTCACATAATTCATGACCTGCAGAAAAGTGTCAACATCCACGCCACATTCTCCACAGACCTCCTTGATGCTTTTTTCTCCGAATCCCAACGTGATGCCGAATCGGCTCATCACCAGCAGAAGGCGATAGTCGTTAGCAATCACAAAGCTGAGTTTGTCATTCATTTGATACAACTTGTCCATATCATTTCCGTATTACTTCTTCCATTTTGCTTCTTTCAGGACTGTACTCCAGTCCCCAAAAACACCACAAAGTTATGATTTTTTTTTCACAATGCAACACTTTGTTTTTAAAAAGGCCGAAAAAAAGTCACTGCAGACAAAATACTGACTTTTAGGTATTGATTGATATTACAAAAGGTGTTACCTTTGCATACGAAAAAACCGCGAAAAAAACATATACGCTATGAAGCTATCAGAGTTGAAAACAGGAGAATCTGGTGTCATTGTCAGAGTGATGGGACACGGAGGCTTCCGGAAAAGAATAGTTGAGATGGGATTCATCAAGGGGCAGAATGTGGAAGTGGTGCTCAACGCGCCCCTGCACGACCCTGTGAAATACAAGATAATGGGCTACGAGGTGAGCTTGCGTAAAGCAGAGGCCGAACTCATCGAAGTGGTCAGCAAAGAAGAGGCCGAAGATTGGGCTGCCAAGAATGAGACACAGGCGGGAATAGTGGCAGACAGCTGCGATGACATCCTGAGACGCGCGGCAAGGGACAAGGGACATGAGATATCAGCCGTGTTTGTCGGCAACCCCAACTGCGGAAAGACCAGCCTTTTCAACATGTCATGCGGAGCGCACGAGCGCGTGGGCAACTACTCTGGCGTGACTGTCGACGCCAAAGAAGGCAAGCTCAACTTCAATGACTATCATTTCAGTCTATACGACCTGCCTGGCACATACTCTCTCTCTACCTACACGCCAGAGGAACTGTATGTGCGCAAGTACATCATAGAGCAGCACCCTGACATCATAGTGAACGTCATTGACGCAAGCAACATAGAGCGCAACCTCTATCTCACCACGCAACTCATAGACATGGACGTGCCAATGGTCATAGCACTCAACATGTATGACGAGTTGAAGGAGAGCGGCAACCAGCTTGACATAGAGCAGCTTGGCACACTGCTCGGGGTGCCAATCGTGCCGACAGTGGCACGTACAGGCGAGGGTGTCAAGGAACTGTTCGGCGAGATAATAAACATCATTGAAGGCAAACAGAAGAAAGCCAGGCATATACACATCAACCATGGGACTGTACTTGAGACAAGCATTGGAAAGATAGAGCAGGCCATTCGGAAAAATCCCGAGCCACACCAAAACTACTCCGTGCGTTTTCTGTCCATCAAACTCTTGGAAAATGACCGCCAGGTGAAGGACATCATACGTCAGTTGCCCAATGCCGACGAGATTCTGGCAAGATGCAGCGAATGCCAGGAGTCCATACAGAAAGAACTGGGCGAAGACAGCGAATCGGCCATCACAGACGCAAAATACGGGTATATCCAAGGGGCGCTGAAGGAGACATTCAAGAAAGCCAACAAGAACAAGCGCTTGCTCACCAAGCGCATCGACGCAGTAGTCACGCACCAGATATGGGGTTTCCCCATCTTCTTCCTGCTGATGTACCTGATGTTCTTCTGCACATTCAACATTGGCCAGTATCCCATGGACTGGATAGACGCAGCCGTGGGATGGGTTGGCGACCAGGTGAGCTCGCTCATGCCAGATGGTCCGCTTAAAGACCTCATAATAAGCGGCATCATTGACGGTGTGGGAGGAGTCATTGTCTTTCTTCCCAACATCATGATACTCTACATGTTCATCTCATGGATGGAAGACAGCGGCTACATGTCCAGGGCAGCCTTTATCATGGACAAGATAATGCACCACATGGGACTGCACGGCAAGTCGTTCATACCAATGATCATGGGATTCGGATGCAACATACCAGCCATCATGGCCACCCGCACCATCGAAGACCGCAAGTCGCGCCTCATCACCATGCTCATCATCCCGTTCATGTCATGCTCTGCGCGCCTGCCGGTATACATTATAGTAATAACGGCGTTTGCCAAGTCGCCCCACCCCGGACTGTTTGCCCACTCTGCGCTGATGCTCCTGATCATGTACATGACAGGCATCGTCATTAGCGTCTTCATGGCAAAACTGCTCAGCCGACACATAGTGAAGGGCGAGAGCAGTCCTTTCGTAATGGAGTTGCCGCCATATCGCATGCCTTCTTTCATCAATGTGAGCAAGCACACCTGGGAGAAAGGCAAGCAATATCTGCGCAAGATGGGAACTACCATACTGGCTGCCAGCATAGTGGTGTGGGCGCTGAGCTATTTCCCGCACGATGATTCACTCAGCGAAGACCAGCAGATAGAACAAAGCTACATCGGACAAATAGGCAAGTTCATTGAGCCTGCCATCAAGCCATGCGGAATGCAATGGAGAGAGGGCGTGGCCATCGTCACAGGCGTTGGAGCCAAAGAGATTGTAGCAAGCACCATGTCAGTACTGTACCATGGAGAGATAGCCAAAAGTGGCATAAGCCCACTGTCAGCCTTCAGCTTCATGATATTCGTGCTCCTGTACATGCCATGCCTCGCAGCATGCATAGCCATCAAGAACGAGTCTGGCAAATGGCGGTGGGCCGTCTTCACGGCCGGGTATACCACAGCTCTGGCATGGATAATGTCTCTACTGGTGTTCCAGATAGGCTCATTGCTATAGGAGACAGCGCCTAAGGCTTCATGGAATATATGCCGCGGTGCAGCTACAACACGAAAGGACTCGTATGACTATCCGTGGTCCTCCTTTGAGGAGAGCGACCGTCAGTTCATCCTGTCGCGACACAAGCGTAACGAATGGATGCAAGTGCCACGACCGAATGAACTGACGATTTGCCCTCACAAAAAGAACAGTTTCCAATCAGTCAAAGGCTTGTTCTAAGGCAAAGCACAGCCTTCGCTCCATGACACATATGACCACGACCTGCACCAGGCAGGCCACACCAATAAAACTCACCACATATGCAGGATATCATACTCTACATCATATTGGCTTTGGCCATCGCACACCTTGCACGCAAGGCCTTCAGACAATTGACAAGCAAGCATGAATCAACGCATTGCTCAGGATGTCCGTTGGCTAATGGGTGTTGCAAAAGTCCAGCAAGACGCAACAAGGAGCATAAAAAATGCCATGTTGCAGAGGCAGGGAAATGATTTTTATATTTCTCCACATTCAATCCGAGGAGCGGCAGAGAGTCATCACGCCGTGCAACATAGAAAGCTTGTCAATAACAGAGGCTTATCCGTGAAACATATTTGAAACATCACATCTGAGCCACTGGCAACTCTTGAGCGTATAATACTATATTACAACACATTACGTCATCAGAAGCATTTTCAACAAGTCTTTTCCTCTTTTTTCATACATATCAGAAAGAGAACGATATTTTATGGCAAAAGAGAAGGTTCACGCCTATTATTATGACAAAAATAATTTGGTCATATTAAAAAAAAAAGCTACCTTTGCACTCGCAAATTTTAAAGTTCACCAAAACATCTCAAAAATCGCAATGGGACAAGATACAAATAATCTGTGGGAGAAATGCCTTGAAATCATTCGAGACAACATCACGCCCGAACAATATGCAGCATCGTTTGCATTCGTCAAGCTTCATAGTTTCGACGAAGGCAAACTTGTACTTGATGTCCCAAGTGAGTTCGTCAAGCGATTCCTTGAAGAGAATTTCCTTCCCCTGATGGCAGCCACCTTCCGTCGTGTGTTTGGCAACAGGGTGAAGTCTCTATACTATAACATTGCCGTAGCGAACAACAAGAGAGGTGGCGAGGTGACAGAAAAGACAGACATGGCGCCAAAGGTAGTCAACGGAGAGCCACGCGAAGACGCCCGCAAGTCGCCAGACGACGTGACAGCGCCGCAAGTGCAGGACCTCGACTCGCAGCTTTATCCGTATTACCGTTTTGACAATTATATCGAAGGCGAGAGCAACCGTCTGGCACGCTCCGTAGGACAGTCTATCGCAGAGCACCCGGCCAAGACCTTCAACCCATTCTTTGTCTATGGGCCATCAGGCTGCGGCAAGACACACCTCATCAACGCCATAGGTCTGCGCATCAAAGAGCTGCATCCGCAGCAGAGGGTCATTTACTTGTCTGCCCACCTATTCACGGTGCAGTACACAGACGCTGTGCGCCAAAACAAGGTGAATGACTTCATCCGTTTCTACCAGACCATCGACACGCTCATCATTGACGACATACAGGAGCTGTCTGGCAAGACACAGACACAGAACACATTCTTCCACATATTCAACCACCTGCACATCAACGGCAAGCAGATCATACTCTCTGCCGATAGGCCACCTATCGCCATTCAGGGACTGGAAGACCGTCTCCTCACCCGTTTCAAGTGGGGAATGCAGGCAGAGATAGAGAAGCCAAACCAGAATCTGCGCCTCGGCATTCTCGCCGCTAAGGTAGAGAAGGAAGGCCTGAAGATTCCAAACAATGTGCTGAAGTTCATCTCAGAGAATGTTGACGACAGCGTGAGAGACCTTGAGGGATTCATCAACTCGCTCATGGCCTACTCTGTAGTGTACAACTGTGGCATCAACATGAGTCTGGTTCAAAAAATAATGCCGCGCTTCGTGGCAAAGGAAGACAGGCCAATCACAATAGACGAGGTGAAGCAATGTGTATGCAACATGTACAACCTGAAAATAAGTCAGATAGACTCAAGGGTACGTACACAGCAGATAGCCCGGGCCAGACAGATAGCCATGTATCTTGCCAGCGAACTGACAGGCAAGTCGCATGTGCAGGTCGGCATCAACATAGGCAACCGCAACCATGCCACTGTCATCCATGCCATCAAGCAAGTGAAAGACATGATGGACATTGACGAAAAGACACGCAACGAGATTGAAGAGATGACGAGCATGCTCAAGACCAACAGGGGATAGCATGCCAAAGGCAGAACAGGCATACGGCACATCACGGACAGCCACACTCCATGCCGCTCTGCGATATATCAAGCCAAGACATTACAGGTCTCATGGCTACAGACTAAAAACAGCAAGCGCCAGCATATCAAAAGATGCTGGCGCTTGCTGATTTTTTATACATGAAGGGGAAATGCCTTGCGATTTATTTCAAGAATCCCTGACTCTTCAGAGCATCAAGCAGTCCTGCCGACATAGCCTCATTATCCTTGCGCGTGTAGCGGCAATCTGTGAAGACCTGGGCAAGGTTCTCCTTATTGTTCACCTTCACAAAATGCTGGTTCTCCTCCATCTGCTCCTTCACATAGTAGATGATGTCTATTTCATTCGGAGTGTATTCACGGTAAGTCTCACTATGCAGATAAGCCAGATGAGGCAAGCGGTCTGTCCTCGCCGGATCCTCATCAGGCACGCCAAGCGTGATGGTAGCCACAGGGAAAGTGAGGCGAGGCAGCTTCAGCAGATCTATGATGCCCTGAGGATTGTAGAGCGTGGTGCCAAGATAGCATGTGCCATAGCCAGCCTCCTCTGCCAGCGTGCAGAAAGCCTGCACATAAAGCAGCGTGTCTGAAGCCGCGTTAAGGAATGAGAGGTAGTTGTCGTAGCCTGCATCAGCATTACGCAATTCACACCACTTGCTGAAACGGTTGAAATCAGCGCAGAACGTGAGCACCACAGGAGCTTCCTTCACCATCGGCTGCCCGAAATGAAGAGGAGAAAGCTTATCCTTCATCTCCTCCGACCGAGTGATGACAACACTATACAGCTGCATGTTTCCCATAGTGGCAGCCCTCGAAGCCCTATAGAGCAACTGCTCCAGTTTCTCCTGAGGAACATCTTCCTTCTTATACTTCCTTATAGTCTTTCTATTATCAAAAGATGTCATACAAAAAATGCTTTTTTTGTTGTTAATGATATTATTTGCCAAAGTTAAGCATTTATTTCGACATTTTTTTGGTTATGTCGCAAAACAAATGTACATTTGCCCATACTTAACACTTTTATGCAATAAAGACACATCACATGGCATCAATGAAGACCATCTCATCCACTATACTGAACATCTTGCGCGACTTCGGCGAAGAACGTCTCCACAAGGCTCTTTACGACAGCAGCACATCTGTGGAAAACCCTGACAGGGAGCATCTTTCAGCCCTCATCGACCATGAAATATATTCATTCCGTCCACAATTCGACATAGCAGAGAAGCGTCCGGCCAGCCTGGAATGCGATGTGGTGAAGTTTCAGAACAAGAAAGAGAAATGGGTGGCATTCGTGGGCCTTCTCGACGGCTACCCATACGAGATATTCACTGGCGTGCTCGATGACGACGATGGCATCGCCTTGCCAAAGACAGTCACACACGGACACATAGTGAAACATATGGAGCCTGATGGCAGCAAGCGCTATGATTTCACATTCGTCAACCGCCGCGGCTACAAGACCACCATCGAGGGCCTGTCGGAACGCTTCAACAAGGAATACTGGAACTACGCCAAACTCATCAGCGGAATACTCCGCTACCGCATGCCACTCAACAATGTCATCAAACTTGTCAGTTCTCTCCAGCTGGAGAATGAAAACATCAACACATGGGCGAACGGAGTGGCAAGAGCCCTTCGCAAATACACATCCGACTATGACACGGCCACAGAAGAGCCGCAAGCCATGTAAGGGCTCATAATCATTTGCGCCATCATTTGCATCACAAATCACAAGAAATCATATACTGCACAAGAAGCATGGCCATCATAGACACAGCCAACGCTTCACGCCCAGAAAAGACATCGACATGCATAACAATATAATCATCCAAGGTCTGAGGCTCTATGCACACCACGGCGTGCTGCCGCAAGAACAAGCCGTTGGAGCATACTTCACAATTGACACCATCATAGAGGCTGACTTCACGCAGGCCATAGAGACAGACGACCTCGACGGCACAATAAGCTATGCAGACATCTTCGCCACGATAAAGCGCGAGATGGAGACACCATCCAAACTTGTGGAGCACGTGGCAGGACGCATCGCAAAGACAATACTGAGAGAATATCCAGCCGCACATGCGGTCACCATAAGACTCATCAAGGAGAACCCTCCCATGGGAGCTGAGTGCCAAGGAGCGGGAGTGGAGGTAAGTCTCAGAAGAGAAGACCTGTGAAGACGGGAAAGGAGCGGCTGTCACGAAAAGCATTAGCAGCCAGACCACAGACACACATCCGACACTCACAGTACAGGCCACCCACCACACACACTCAAATGCTCATTCAACGCATAATCTTAATCATCTAAAATCTATAAAAAAGACAAACTAATCATGAGTACCACAAAATCAAACGCCATGTCGAACTATCGCTGGGTAATATGCGCAATGCTATTCCTCGCCACCACAGTCAACTACATGGACCGTCAAGTACTATCACTCACATGGAAGGACTTCATCGCGCCTGAGTTCCACTGGAACGACAACGACTACGGCAACATCACAGCCACCTTCTCACTATTCTACGCCTTCATATCGCTCTTTGCAGGCAAGTTCATTGACTGGATGGGAACAAAGAAAGGCTACGTATGGGCAATAATCATATGGTCGCTCGGAGCGTGCCTCCATGCCGGATGCGGATGGGTGACAATGCAAGCAGAAGGTCTCGGTTCGGTAGAGGAACTGCGCGCCGTGCAGGCAGGCAGCCAAGCTGCCCTCGCCATCAGCACACTCAGCGTATGGCTCTTCCTGGCATGCCGCATCATTCTGGCTATAGGCGAGTCGGGCAACTTCCCCGCTGCCATAAAGGTGACAGCCGAATATTTCCCAAAGAAAGACCGGGCACTTGCCACCTCCATCTTCAACACAGGCGCATCCGTAGGAGCCCTTGCTGCCCCACTCACCATCCCTGTGCTCGCCGAGCACACCAGTTGGGAGATGGCCTTCATCATCATCGGCTCCATCGGCTTCATATGGGCTGCACTATGGATTTTCATGTATTCAGCCCCATCAAAGAACAAGCATGTCAACGCTGCCGAGCTGGCCTATATAGAATCGGACAAAGACTCTGCAGAGGAGGCGCAAGCCAAGGCTGAGGAAAAGGACGAAGGCATCAAGCTCTCATTCCTCGACTGCTTCAAGTACCGACAGACATGGGCTTTCATCACAGGCAAACTGATGACCGACGGCGTGTGGTGGTTCTTCCTCTTCTGGGCTCCGGCCTACTTCAGCGAGCTGGGCTATCCCTCCTCTTCCCCGATGGGACAGGCTCTCATCTTCGTGCTGTACCTCATAGTCACAGTCGTATCCATCTATGGCGGCTACCTGCCTAAGCTCTTTGTGGAAAAGATGGGCATGGATCCATACGCAGGCCGCATGCGCGCCATGCTCATGTTCGCCTTCCTGCCAATATTCGCCATGTTCGCCCAGCCTCTGGCTGGCGTGTCGCCATGGTGGCCTTGCATAATAATAGGACTGGCAGGAGCTGGACACCAGGCATGGTCGGCCAACCTCTACTCTACCATCGGAGACATGTTCCCAAAGAGCGCCATAGCCACCATCACAGGCATCGGCACAACATTCGGCGGACTATGCTCGTTCATCATCAACAAGGGTTCAGGCATGCTCTTCACATACGCAGAAACCGAGGTTGCGCAAGGACGCTCCTTCGAGTTCTTCGGCGTGGAAGGCAAACCCGCAGCCTACATGATAGTGTTCTGCTATTGCGCCGTAGCCTACCTGATTGGCTGGATAATCATGAAGACGCTTGTGCCAAAATACAAGCCTATCAAATAATACGTTCCAGACCACACCATATATTCCTGAACGACAAAGACCACTCACACATACACACAGCCCCTGGTTCGCAACGACCCAGGGGCTGTTATTTTTTCTGTTGCAAAAAGACAAACGCAACATTTTCTACTAAAATATACCAACCCAAACAAACAAAATACCCAGAACATATTTGCCATTAGCGAAATATTGCCTAACTTTGTGAACAGAAAGCAGCCGGGCAGTCTGTCGCTGGCGCAGCACATACGTGCAGCGCGAGAGGAAAGTCCGGGCAGCGCAGGGCATCCCACTTCCTAATGTAGAAGCAGTCTGCGAGGGCTGAGTAATGCAGAAGAAAAAAACAACAGTCGCGGAGGAGCACATCATATGGCCCGCCACGATTGAAATGGTGAGAAGGTGAGGTAAGAGCTCACCAGCAGCATGGTGACATGCTGGCTGTGCATCTTGGGAGCTGCAAGTTCATGTAAACTACCGCCACCAGGGCGGCCCGCCCGATAGTTCGGTAGAGGGTAGAACGCTAGAGCCATGGGGCGACCCATGGAGTGGATAAATGACAGACACGACTGCACACGCAGGCGCACAGAACCCGGCTTATAGCCCGACTGCTTTCTTTTTTACTTTGCATGTATCATTTGCATACATAAAAACACATCATATTTATATAACGACAGCCAGCGCATTATATAACGACAGCCAGCGCATCACCACTACAGCGGCAACATAATGCCACATCTCCAAGCTGTACAAGCATGTGCCCCAAGCTATCCCCCATGACATTTCATCAAATGCAAGAGTATGTAAAAGCCAAGTGACCTGCATGAAGGAGTGTGGCACAACGATCAACAACAACATTGCAAGAGTATGTAAAAGTCAAGCGACATGCATGTGCCACAAGCCTACCCATGACATTTCATCACGTGAACAAGTGTTAAGCCCCGCAAAGACGCACGCAAAAGAATGTTAAACCACTTTATGCACATTAAACCACCATACGTACTGTATCATCAAACGTGACGAGAACAAAAAAATAACACATAGTTTTATTTACATAGACAACACAAATGAAAAGAAAGTTTACGCTCTCAGCGTTGTTGCTATTAGCCATTGGCAGCACAGCTCTCGCGCAGAAGAAATGGACTCTGCAAGAGTGCCTTGACTATGCCGTAGCTAACAACATCCAGATTCAGCAGAAGAAGCTCTCTGCAGCATCGAGCCACGAAGACCTGCTCCAAAGCAAGTCGGCTCTTTTTCCATCACTTTCATTCAGCACAAACCAAAATGCCAACTGGAGGCCGTTTGCCGAAAGCACCATCAATCTTGCCAACGGCACCATGACGACCAACCGCAATACAGTATCCTACAACGGTTCCTACGGCATCAATGCCAACTGGACTGTGTGGAACGGCAACCGCAACACCAACACCATCAAGCAAAACGAACTGGCACAAGAAAAAGCCCAACTCGAAGCCGACCAGCAAGCCAACACCATACAGGAGCAGATAGCGCAACTCTACGTGCAAGTGCTCTATGAGACAGAAGCAGTGAAGGTATGCCAGGAAATCATCAAGGCCAGCCAGCTGCAGCGCGACCGCGCCAAGGCTATGGTAGAAGTGGGAAGTCTCGCACAAGTAGACCTTGCGCAACTTGAGGCACAAGTGACACAAGACCAGTACTCGCTTTCACAGGCAGAAACACAACTCGCCAACTACAAACTGCAACTCAAGCAGCTGCTTGAGATACACGACACCGAACAGTTTGAGGTGGCCACACCCGACATAGCAGACACACGCGTGCTCGCAGACATTCCCAACGAACAGTCTGTATACGCCTCAGCCCTCGGCACACGCCCTGAGATAAAAGCCAGCCAACTCAACATTGCGTCGTCAGAGATAGCAGTGTCGTCAGCAAGGGCAGGCTACATGCCAACCATATCCATCAACGCTGGCATAGGCACAAGCAACTCATCAGGACAGCACACGGGATTCGCCAAACAGGTGAAAAACAACATGAGCAACTCCATCGGACTGAGTGTCAGCGTGCCCATATTCGACAACATGCAGACACGCACCAACATCCGCAAGGCCAAGTACACGCTACAAAGCAACCGCCTCGACCTGCAGAGCCAGCAAAAACAGCTCTATTCATCTATAGAGAACTACTGGCTCAACGCAACAAGCACACAGCAGCAGTACCGCTACGCCAAGAAGAACGCGGAGAGCATGCGCGAGAGCTATGACCTGGTAAGCGAGCAGTTTAACCTGGGACTGAAAAACATCGTCGAACTGACCACAGGCAAAAACAACATGCTGCAAGCCGAGCAACAGCTGCTGCAAGCCAAATACACCACCCTGCTCAACCAGGCAATGCTCCGCTTCTACGCAGGCGAGAAAATCACATTATAACAACAACACATAACAGCATACAAATAAAATGAAATTCAAAAGCATATCTCTCGCTGCACTTATCACAGCAGCACTATTCTCAGCATGCAGCGAAAGCGAGAAAGTATCATACACCACTGAGGCCGTATCCAAGCAAAACATCAGCACAAGCATCACAGCCACAGGAACCATTGAGCCTGTGACAGAAGTGGAGGTGGGTACACAGGTGTCAGGTATCATCGACAAGATATACGTAGACTACAACTCCGAGGTGCACAAGGGTCAGGTCATAGCCGAGCTTGACAAGACAAACCTGCTGTCAGAGCTTGCCTCTGCACAGAGCAACCTTGCCAACGCGCAGGCATCGCTCACCTACCAGACAGCCAACTACAAGCGCTACAAGACGCTGCACGACAAAGGACTCGTCTCAGCAAACGACTATGAAAACGCGCGTCTGTCATACGAACAGGCCCTCCAGCAAGTCAAGGTGCAGCAGCAGAGCGTGCAGAAAGCTCACACCAACCTCGGCTACGCCACCATCACCTCGCCTATCGACGGAGTGGTGCTCTCCAAGGAAGTGGAGGAAGGACAGACGGTGGCCTCAGCCATGACCACACCGACCCTGTTCATCATAGCACAGGACCTCACCGACATGCGCGTGATAGCCGACATCGACGAGGCTGACATAGGCGGCGTGAAGGAAGGACAGCGCGTCACATTCACAGTAGACGCCTATCCAGACGACACTTTCGAGGGACGCGTCACTCAGGTGCGCCAGGAAGCAACTACCGAAAGCAACGTGGTGACATATGAGGTAGTCATCTCTGCCCCAAACAATGACCTCAAGCTCAAGCCAGGACTCACAGCCAACGTGACTATCTACACACTGGAGAAAAACGGTGTCCTTGCCGTGCCAGCACGCGCCCTCCACTTCGAGCCCAACGAGGCCCTTCTTCAGGAAGGCGAACAGATCAACGACGTGGAAGCTCCTGTCAAGGTGTGGACCAAAGACGGCAACACCTTCACAGCACACAAAATAGAGACAGGCGTGACCAACGGAGTATACACCGAGGTGCTCTCTGGCATCAATAGCGGCACAGAGGTCCTCACCGACTTTGAGATAAGCGGCGGACAGGAAGAAGCTCAGGACGGAGAGACATCCAACCCATTCATGCCACGTCCGCCAAAGAGCAAGAACGAGCAGAAGGGAGGAAAGAAATAAGCAGGCACTCATAAGTAGGTGCTCATAAGCATTTTTACTATTGAGCACCTACTTTACGCCAACAAAAAAAACAGACTAAAGCAATGGCAGAAGAAAAAGATAAACGCAAAGTGGTCATAGAGCTTGACAATGTCAAACGATACTTCCACGTAGGCTCAGAGATAGTCAAGGCTCTGCGCGGTGTCAGCTTCAAAATCTATGAGGGCGAGTTCGTCACCATACAGGGCACATCAGGATCGGGCAAATCGACCCTGCTCAACCAGCTCGGATGCCTCGACACGCCCACATCCGGCGAGTATTATCTCGATGGCACGCCAGTACGCAAGATGAGCAAGAACCAGCGCGCCAAACTGCGCAACCGCAAGATAGGCTTCGTGTTCCAGAACTACAACCTGCTGGCCAAGACCACAGCCGTGGAAAACGTGGAACTGCCGCTCATGTACAACAACAAATACAACGCCAAGCAGCGGCGCGAAGCCGCTATCAAGGCACTTGAGGACGTTGGACTTGGCGACCGTCTCGACCACAAGAGCAACCAGATGTCAGGTGGACAGATGCAGCGCGTGGCCATAGCCCGCGCCCTGGTCAACGACCCTGCGGTGCTTCTTGCCGATGAGGCTACCGGCAACCTCGACACACGCACCTCTTTCGAGATGCTCGTGCTCTTCCAGAAGTTGTACAAGGAGGGGCACACCATCATCTTTGTGACCCACAACCCTGAGATAGCCGAATACTCATCACGCAACATCAACCTCCGTGACGGCAAGATACGCGAGGATACCATCAACACCAACATCAAGTCGGCGGCTGAGGCTCTCGCGGCTTTGCCTAAACCGCAAGACGACTAATCAGGTGGCGGCTGGCTGGCGCGCGACGATAAACACCGCACGCCGACGAGCATATGCCTCAAAAGACGACCAATAGCATACACCCCATCTTCCTATTACGGTGCGTGCGAAAGTCCAAAACAAAAAAGCACCCAAAGCAATGAACATACTCAATCTACTAAAGGTCAGCCTTATGGCTGTATCCAACAACAAGATGCGTTCGTTCCTCTCCATGCTGGGCATCATCATTGGCGTGGCAGCTGTCATCATCATGATGTCCATCGGACAAGGCTCCAAGGAAAGCATCCGAAAAGAGCTCTCCACCATGGGAACGAACCTCATCAACATACGCCCAGGAGCCGACATGCGTGGCGGCGTCCGCCAAGATCCATCTGCCATGCAGACCCTAAAGATGGCAGACTACGAGCGCATCATGGCAGAGAAGAAATTCGTGAGCGATGTCTCGCCAGAGGTCACAGCCTCAGGACAAGTCATATACGGCAACAACAACACCAACACCACTGTCTATGGCGAAGCGCCAGAATACCTGGACATCAAGCAGTGGACAGTGGCACAGGGCATCTGCTTCACCGACGAGGACATACACAAGGCAGCTAAAGTCTGCGTAGTGGGAACCACCATCGTGGAAGAGCTCTTCGGCGAAGGCAAAGAGGCTGAGGCGCTTGGCAAGATCATCCGCTTCAAGTCCATACCTATGCGCATAGTGGGCGTGCTGAAGAGCAAAGGCTACAACTCGTGGGGCATGGACCAGGACAATGTCATCATAGCCCCCTACACATGTGTCATGAAGCGCATAGCAGCGCAGACTTACTTCAACTCCATCAGCTGTTCAGCGCTCACCGAAGAACTGTCAGACCCTGCCATCGAAGAACTCACACGCATACTGCGCAGCAACCATAAGATAAAGGACGGGGCAGACGACGACTTCACCATCCGCTCACAGGCAGAGATGATGAGCACCATGTCGTCCACCATGGACACCGTCACCATCATCCTTGTGGTGGCAGCGGCCTTCTCTCTCCTCGTGGCAGGCATAGGCATCATGAACATCATGCTCGTGTCTGTGACAGAACGCACCAAGGAGATCGGACTCCGCATGGCCGTGGGAGCCACAGGCATGGTCATCTCGCTCCAGTTCCTCATCGAGTCGGTCATCATATCACTCACTGGCGGTGTGCTCGGAGTGCTGCTCGGATCACTGGTCAGCAAGTTTGTGGTGCCTCTCATGGGAATGCCATCAAGCATACCAGCATGGTCTATCTATGTATCCTTCGCCGTGTGCACCGCCATAGGAGTGCTCTTCGGCTACATTCCTGCCCGCAAGGCAGCCAACATGGATCCGATAGAGGCTATACGCCATGAATAACACACAAATAAGAATGGAAAAATAATGAAAAAGAATCATTTTGTTCTCATAACTTTCTTGACTGGAGTGTCAGCTGCAACAGCTGACGCCCAGTCTTTTCCTTCATTGAAGGAGATGTTTCTCAAGATGCCAGAGAGCGTATGCCCTGCCCTGAGTGAGTATAACCGTCTGGAACTTGTGGACAACCAGCGAAACAACAAGGAGATGCGCACGCGCAACGCTTACAAGACATTCTCCACAATGGAAAAGCTTACTGACACCTATGCACACCTCACCGTGTCGAAGAGTGCAGAGCAGACGTTCAAGGTGCTTGCCACTGAGACATCATCAGAGCTTGCGGCTAAGGATGCCACACCTGCTGTCATCATGGTCATAAGCACGGTGCACAGCGACAGCATCACCGACTCGTCTGTAAGTTTCTACACCACTTCCTGGGAACAGCTTCCATCTGAGCGTTTCTTCTCACAGTCGCTTTCAGACGATTTCCGCCTCATTACAATGGACGGCAACAGCGACAAGCTTACGGTGACAACCTTCCATCCGCTCACACTCACACTCGATGGCAGCGACCGACAGACACCTGCTCTTCCGGCCGCCACAGAGACATACATCTGGAATCCTGCCACAGCCACCTTCAAATACTCTGAAGGCAAGTGATTAGCTAAGGTTTGGCCTACGCAAGACGGACTGGCAACATACTCTATGTGCAAATATTTTGAGAAACGACTAAAAAGAATCATGTGGAGCAAAATAATGGGTATGAAAACAAAAGAAAGCATTACAAATAGGTAAACCGTCTTGCAAAAAAACAAAAATGTATATAACTTTGCAGCGTCAATCACCGGAACCACCCCGATGATTGGCGCTGCAAATCATTTGGTGGAAACATAAAAACATAAACACAATGATATAAAGACAAGTATGAATACGGTGAAGAATATAAACAAGGGAAACATATCTGTTGCCAAACCCAAAAAGATGAATATGAAAAGAACTTGCTCTTTTGCCGCTGTTGCAATGCTGCTTATGGCTTGCGCAAGCGGAGGAAAATCAGAACACATGAGGGTGGCTCCATTGGACAGCGGACTGAATATAGACTCGCTCAGCAACTGCACTGTTGCCGTGGGCTTCAGTGCCGCTGACATCGACTGGAATGATGGCAGAATGACTTGCAGCGTGTTCAGCAAAGACATCTACGATGGCTCGGAGGTGAAACGTATGCGCACGGGCGACACTCTGGTTTACGAGGGCAAGCCGATGGTGATTGTCTCCATTGAGGAAGAAAGCAATGGGGCAAAGACCGTAAACGGCGGCATAGAGAATGGGGGAGCTGAACTGGTAGCAAACGGAGATGGAACGTACCGCACGATGCTTATGGACGATTACTCGGTATATACCGAACTGGGAAAGACACAGCTTAGACTTGACAAGAATTTTATTTTAATCGACTGCGGGATTGACTTCCACGACCCTTCTGATACGATATGCTCAAACTACAAGGAATACTTAGACCAACTTCCCGACTACAGAAAAGATAACTTCAACTGTTCCAATACCGAACTGGTAATAAAGAACGGTTTGGTTACCGAGATTCACCGCAGGTGGACACCTTAACATTGTTTTATTGCTGTCCGCTGAAAGTTGAACATGACAATAGAGTGGGTATTATGATATATAGTATGGAGAATACATAAACAATCGCCAGCGCAAGCAGGGCAGACGATTTACTTATTATAGTATATTGTGTAGAGAATACATATATAATATAGTATAGGTATAATATCGCGCAGAGAATGCATATATAATAGAAAAGATTTATACTGAAAAATACACCAGATTCCTACCGTCTCGCATTAACCGCATCGGCTATTCATGGGACTCTATCAATGAAGTGCTTACACGAACTCTAAAGAAGCGCTTCATTGAGTGCTAAAGAAGCTCTTCATTGAGTGCTAAAGAAGCTCTTCATTGAGTGCTAAAGAAGCTCTTCATTGAGTGCTAAAGAAGCGCTTCGTTAAATGCTAACGAAGCGCTTCTTTAGATAATGCCTTCTACAATACGAGAACAAAATGCAACACTTTGCGTTCTGACAATCCTTATTTCTTTCAATCTTAAAGCTTTCATAACCGTCACAACCATTACTGTAATCATCTATTATCCTACAACTTACGCATTATTCCCCAAAAACTTTACGCATCGCTTTTCAATGCTTTACACATCACAGTCTTGCTGGCTATGCATCGCTGTCCTAAGGATTACGCATCCTTACCCTATGGATTATAAACAGCTATCCTATGGATTACGCACCGTTATCCTATGGTTATGAAAAGCTATCCTATTGTTCAGGCATAGTCCCCAATATGGTATGTGCTCACCCTATCGGATGAGCACATACCTACTGTTGCCTAATCTGTACACGCAGAGTTCCATTCCCTGCCTACTTGAGCTTCGGCTTAAGTTCATCGGGAGAGTCGTTCGTGAACATGTTCACAGCAGGAGCCGACTTGGTGAAGAAATCGTGTACAGTCTCCTCATCGAGCGTGAGAGATGGAGAGAAGTCATCACTCTGCATATATTCAAGCACAGCCTTGCGCATCTGTCGCGCTACAAGACGGTGTTCAAGATTGTTCGAAAGATCCATTGTGGTCATCAGCAGCTTGCCGCCCAGCACGTTTGCCTCAATCATCATCCCCAACTTGCGGCTCACATGCCATGTGTCAATGGGCTGTATGGCAGGCTGATAGTCTGACGGCATCTCCCGCAAGTTCATCACCTGGGCCTTGTTGAGAAGCTCCCACCAGTTCAGATTACTCCAGTCGTCTGAGTCAAAACGCCTGAACAGCGGATGCGACGTGTCTATGTAAGCACCCGTAGTGTGAGGCGGACGCATCTTGAACCAGCTTGTATTCCAGAACACAGGCAAATATGTCTGTTTCACATCAGCTCCAAGCGTGACCTTTCCTGCAGCAAGAATCAAGACCTTGCCCCCTTTGCGCAACACAGAGCAAGCCTTTTTGTCAAGAGAATCTGTGACATACACATCCCTTGCCTCTGGCATCTTGACATCGGAAGGATAGACCCAGAAGTTCCAGCTGTTGGTGTATTCATCAACATCCGAGCGTCTTTCCTTGTTCTCGTCACAAGAAGAATTCTCAGGCATTTTTCTTGCAGCTCTCACTGTGACTGAGAGTCTTAGCTTGACAGGGTGTGTATATTGGCTCAACGGAAGAACAACGTTGCCTACCTTTAAATTTTTTCCAGGCTCCAAATGTTTGCATTCAAATTCGTCGAAAGGTCGCGACAAACTCACCTGTGCAGGCTCCTCTGTAACGGTGTACCACGCAGTGGCACCATCCAATCCGCTGGTCATAGCATTGTAAAGTTCCACAGGCACAGAGAGTGTGTCTGCGCTGCTGTACACAAACTTGGGAAACCTGGCCAGAGGCACAACAGGCGAGCAGAACTGCCTCCACTCATCAGCCGTGCAGTAGCCCTTTTCGTTCCAGTGCACACCAAGCACACCAACCAAGGCTGTGCCCTGTCCACTATAGTCGTTGAGCGACAAGAGTTGGAAACCAGCATAGTCCTTGGTGCGGAGATTGCGCTCTATGTCATACTTATATGCAAGGGTCTGAAGCTTGCCACTGGCATGGAGAAACTTCTCTGCCCTACTCTTCATGCCGTTATCATTCAGCAAGTCTTCAAATATGTCGAAATTCCTTGCTTTATAGACACCTGTATACAATTTGCGTTCATTCAAGTCAGGAAAGGCGCACCACTGTCCCAACTCATGGGCAAGCATAGGCTCGTTGACATCATACGTGACAAGAGTTCTGCCCTTTTGAGTGACTCTCAGCATATTATCATCAAAATTATCCTGCGACTGCGGCATGCGGCTATTCCAATCGAGTCCACGTGCCCCACCCTTGACATGATACTCGCTCTTGGCATCCCAAGCCCATCCGCCTCCTACAGAAGCCCCACAGTAGACCCTGCGTCTGTCGCCCGTGGCCTTCCATCGGTCAACAAAGTCGCTGACCCATTTCACCCAGTTGCCCGAAGGCTCGTTGCCAGCAGCAAGCATGCAGAACGACGGGTGATTGCCATACTCACGAACCATGCGCTGAGTCTCCTGCCACAGATAATGGTCTATATTCATTCCATTGCCCAACTTCACTCCATGGTTGGGCCACGAAGGTCCCTCGGGCTGCAAATAGAAGCCTATCTTGTCAGCAGCGGCAAAAGCTGCTTCTGGCGGACAAAACGAGTGAAAGCGCATCATGTTGAGCCCATACTCCTTGCACTTGCGGAATATCCTGAGCCACGATTCCTCGTCTGTTGGCGGATAACCAGTCTCGGGAAAGCAGCAGTTCTCCACAGTACCTCTCATCCAGACAGGCTTGCCATTCATGTAGAACTGGCGTCCCTTGACAGACATTTGCGAGAGCGCAAACGTGATGTGCACCGTATCTTTTCCCATTATCGTTGTGAGGCCGTAAAGGTTAGGATGAAACTCGTCCCACAACTTTGCCTCGCCCTCTACAGGCAATGTGAGAGACACCTTGCCATCAGCATCCTTGGCAAGCCGTTTGCGCTCATAACGTCGTGCGGACGACATTTCTCCGCCTGGCGCAGCGCTCATGTCCGCAATGATGAAAGCCATATCGTGGTGCGGCTTGTCACCTACCACCTCCATCACCACATTTATCTCCTTCTTCTCCACATCAGGATAGACCTGCACGTTGGCCACATGCTCACGCTGCCTTGCCCTCAGTTCCATTCTACCAGCCAGTCCGTTCCAGTTGCCCTGCGTCTGGTCGGTCACACTGTGCGAGTCCTGCCCCACACACACGTTCTCTATGCCGTTGTACACCCGGACAGCTATCTCGTTATCCTCACCAAAGCGCACATAAGGCGTGATGTCAAACTCATGAGGCACACTGAGCGAAGAATCACGTCCTGCCAGCTGACCGTTGACATAGACAGAAGTCTCTATATGCGGGCGTTCGAGAAACAGCGTCACCTTCTTCCTTTTCCAGTTCTTAGCTATCCTGACCACCTTCTTATACCATGCGTTTCCCACATAGTGCTTGTCGGGCGTGAGGAAGAAAGGAAATTTCATATTACCTGCCTCACGGTACTTCTTCATGTAAGGATTGTAAAAGTACGAGGAATCATATAGGCTGCCTGTCCATTTCGTTTCCACGCAGACATCGTCACCCTTGCCATTGGTGAGCATGGAGCCAGGCAGAGTCACCTCATCGTTATACACTGGTTTGTCGCCCATGGCAAAAGACCATTTGCCTGCGAGCGATATGGTCTGAGCTTGTACGGACGTGAGGGCAAGCATGCTTATCGCCGTTACCCAATATCTGAATTTATCTTTCATAACATTCTTTTTATTATACTATTATTCCTATATATGTTTGTACCGCATGCGACACATGACGGCATCTCATCTCATTCATAAACTATCCTTTTTCATCTTAATGCTTTCATCTATCCACAAATTCCACCTTTTTCAGCATCTCTCCTTTTGCCGACACATCAGCCTCGCGAGGGAAATACACAGGCATGTCATCCTGCAAAGGCAGGATGCGCAATTCAAGTTTGTCGCACATCGGCGGCAATCGCCAGAGTCCCATAAGGAACGGACGGCCATTATAGAAATTGTCAGCCACCAGCACACCGTCAGCATAGAGACGAGCGCAGTCGCCCGTATAGCTGACAGACATCAGCCTTCCTGCCCGCTGCTCCTCTGAAGGCAGAGATATCTCATACACAGCCGCATGGATAAAATCGGAGTCTGCTGGTTCTTCCGCCACCTTCTGCGCGCCAAATCTTATCACACGCATAGCGTCAGCCTCACGAAGTTTTTTCACCTCTGCGGCCACCGGCACGCCACAGCCGCGAGTATCATTCAGAAA
Source organism: uncultured Bacteroidaceae bacterium (assembly GCA_934271655.1). GTDB lineage: Bacteria > Bacteroidota > Bacteroidia > Bacteroidales > Bacteroidaceae > Minthosoma. The sequence goes on from CAKQRW010000011.1 coordinate 47,316, forward strand.
AAGTCTCTCTGCTGCATGTGAATCAAGCAAGTATATATTTTTATACACAGGCTTGTCCAGCCCCTTGGCACGCACATTTCTCATCACTTTCCCATCCACACACAGCTCCGCTGGCACACCCGGTATCTTTTCAAGATATATTTTTCCATTTCTTTTGGCAACAAGCTGAGCAGTGGCATATGTTATTCCATCAATATTGACAGGAAAGATGCATGCCGTGCCGGCTGGGATGGTCATTGGCTTCTGCGGAAATGAGACTCCGCATACCTCAAAGCTCACACCTTTCTTGTCGGTGAGCCGCTGCAGCCGCTCGTAGTTGTTGACAAAGACAAAGGCGCGGTCGCCGCTTGAGCGGTAAGACCATCTCAAATGGCTGTCGTCAGCTTTTGGCACATCTTGCGCGCAGGGAAATGATGCCTCCATCGTGGCAAGCGCATCACCATAGTCGTGCATGAAGAGGTGCAACTTGCGAAGCATGTAGTAATGCGGATTGCATTGTCCGAACTCGCCCAAAGGAGCCTGAAAGTCGTATGTCTTCACTGGCAAATCATTATAGTTGGTAGCTATAGTCCGCTGGTTCTCGTTTAGGTACATTATTTTTCCATCATCACGACTCCCTGGCATCAGGGCCGCTGGATTTGTGCCGCCATGATACATGTAATAGCCAAGAAGATTGCTTCCGCTGCCCAACTTCACGACAGCCATGGAGTAAGCATCTTCAGGATAGACATAGGGGCGGCGATGATAAGCTGTCATCATCCCTCCGCCAAGCTCGCATGTGAAATAAGGATAGCGTTGCTCACCGTCGTCGATATGCTCTTCCTGTCTGCCGAGCTGCTCCGTGGCGATAGCCGTGCTGCTACGGAAAGCCTTAAAGTTGAAAGCCTTGTAATAATTTCCGGCTGTTTCAGAGATGCTTCTTTCCCAAAAGCCGTCGGCATAGTCGCCATATAGCGGCACCATCTCGCCGAACGGCACAGGCGTGCGCAGCTCTGGCCAACCTGTGCGGGTGTAGAAAGGCAAGTCAAAGCCCGCCCTTTGGGCAGCTCGCTTGAGAGCCATCAGATAAGAGCCATGTCCCCTATACTCGTTGTCAAACTGAGCCGCTATGACCGGACCTCCATCTTTCCATTGCAAGCCCTGCACCTGAGAGAATATCTGCCTGTACAGCCGCTCCGCATATTCCATAAACACTGGGTTCTCTTCCCGCATCTTGCACCCCTTGGCAAACATCCAGTCGGGTATGCCGCCGTTTCTCACCTCTCCGTGACAGAAAGGGCCGAGGCGCAGCACAACGGGCATGTCCTGCTCTTTGCACACCTCAAGGAAAGTACGCAGGCTGCGCTGTCCGCTCCAGTTGTATACGCCCTCCATCTCCTCCACATGATTCCAAAAGACATAGGTGGCCACAATCGTCACACCACCCTCTTTCATCTTTCTCACCTCGTCGGCCCACTCCTCACGGGGCATGCGCGAGTAGTGCACCTCTCCCATCACAGGCATCACCCGCTTCCCGTCAAAGACCAGACTCTGGGAGTCCCAGCTGATGGACTGCCGCGGTATTTGGGCCATACAGACAGACACCTGCGACAGCGCCAGAACCATAGCAGCCATGCATGTTTTCGTTCGATTTATTATCATAAACAATTTGGTTTACACCAGTTAGTAATTAGGTTTACACCAGTTAGTAATTAGGTTTGCACCTGTTAGCATTCAGGTTTGCACCTGTTAGCATTCAGGTCTGCACCTGGCAGCATTCAGGTCTGCACCAGTTAGTAATCAGCACACACTGTGCCAAAGCGGCACATGGCAAAGTTACAACTATTTATCCAAAAAGCGATGGCCGTCTGTGGAATAAGTATCCTCCCAACAATAAAAAAGCCTTTCAGAAGTATGTTTTTACATTTAGAGGCGGTGCATTATCTATATTTTCATTAACTTTGTAAATATTTCTACAGCTTCATGCCAGTATCATCAGCCAATATGCCATACTTGCGCCACATGATTCACCCCTATGGAAGCTGACGCACTAAAGCCATATAATAATACATCATAACATTACCATGATCCAACCTCTTCGCGTGTACAAAGCCTCTGCCGGCTCAGGCAAGACATTCACACTGGCAGTGGAGTACATATCTCTGCTCGCCATCAATCCTATGGAGTATCAGAACATACTCGCCGTCACTTTTACCAACAAAGCCACGGCAGAGATGAAGCAACGCATACTCGGCACCCTATACGGCATAGCCCACGGGCTGCCATCGGCCGAGGCGTATATAGCTCCCATACTTGCCAGCGCCAAGGAAAAGCTTGCCCAGCCGCACTACTCAGGGATGGAGGTGAAAGACCAGGCGACACTGAGACTGAGAGCCAAGGAAGCCCTGTCCAACATCATCCACGACTATAGCCGTTTCCACATAGAGACCATCGACTCATTCTTCCAGAGCATACTGCATGAGATAGCCAACGAGATGGACCTGTCGGCCAACATGCGTGTGGAGCTTGACGACGGACAGGCGCTGGGCGACGCTGTGGACTCCATCATAGAGAATATGAAAGAGGGATCGGACGAGTTCAAAACCATCGTCAATTTCATAGATGAGAAAATAGCCTCCAACCGCTCTTGGAAGGTCGATGCCACAGTGAAGGACTTCGGCCAGAACATCTTCAAGGAGAAATATCTCATCCATGGCGACGACGTGAGAAAAGCCATAACAGACCAAAGCTCTATACACCAATTCAGGGCAATGATCAATGAAGTGGTGGATAAGCAGAAGCATGACATGACTGAACTGGCAAAAGAAATGGTTGACACATGCGATGACATAGATTATCTTGGCCATGACGGTGTAAAGGACATCATCAACTTTCTTAATAAGGTTGCTTGCTACGATGTGAAAGAGCCTGAAAGCAGCAACCAGGGAACCTTCAGCGACAAGAAGGCTGAATATATCGTGAACAGCGACAAGTGGTTCAAGAAGAACGCCAAGAAGAAAGGAGAGCTGCAGCCGCAAGTGGAAAGTTTGCTGATGCCCAAGCTTGAGGAACTATTCGACATGCACACTGCCTACCTGTCAGACCTTCACACTGTGAATGCCATCAAGCAGCACCTCTATTCGCTCATGCTTCTCAATAAGATAAGCGAGACAGTACGCGAACAAAACAATGAGAAGAACCGTTTCCTGCTCAGCGAGACAGCCAACTTCCTGCGCGATGTCATCAACGACGAAGACATCCCTTTCATATATGAGAAAGCCGGGACGGTGATAAAGCACATCATGATTGACGAGTTTCAGGACACCTCCACACTGCAATGGAGCAACTTCAAGCCGCTCATCATGAACAGCATGGCTGCCGGAGGCTCTTGCCTGATAGTGGGCGACGTGAAGCAGAGCATCTACCGCTTCCGCAACTCCGACTGGCAAATACTTAACAACATAGAGAAAGAGCCTAGCCTGCAAGGCATGATCGGCAACATCCCTGCCAAATACAACTACCGCTCGTCACGGCGCGTGGTGGAGTTCAACAATGCGCTGTTCAGAAATGCCACCAGCCTGCTCTCCGACACATGTCCCGAACTGGATACGGCCTATGGCGACGTGGAACAGATAGCCAAGAAAGAGAAGGAGACAGGCTTTGTGCGAGTGGAGAACATCGACTACCACGGTCTGGGCAACAATGAGAACGCAGAGGAGGCCGACAACGGGCCCAGCGACCAAGAAGAAATCACAGAGGAATGGCCCTACACGCTTTCGGACGACATCAGCGAGGCCATGCTCCAACGCCTTAAAGCCAATGTGGCAGAACTGGTCAGGAATGGGGTGAACCCCAACGACATCACCATCCTCACCCGCACCAACAAGGAGGTGCCGGCCATAAGCGACTACTTCAACGAGCACCAGGAAGACTGCCCCGTGAAAGTGGTGTCCGACGATGCGTTTCGCCTTGACGCATCGCCAGCCGTCAACATCATCATCAGCGCGCTGAGAGCCTTGGAGGCAGAAGGGGACAGCATGCCTCTTGTGTGCCTGGCATACAGCTACGCCAAGAGCATCCTCCACCTGGACAATCCGCTGTCTGTCACCATGCGCAGCACAGAAGAGATCGAAGCCACACTGCCTGAAGGCTTCAGATTCTATGAGAGAGAGAGGCTGAGGATGAAGAGCCTGGCCGAACAGGTGGAAGACATCTACCGCATCTTCGAGCTGAACACGCTGGAGGGACAGGATGCATATATGTTTTGCTTCCACGACATGCTGGCACGTTTCTGCAGCGACAACCAGGCATCAGCATCTCTCTTCATACAAAACTGGGACGACAAGCTCTGCGAGACCACCATCCCCAATGGAGCAGCCGACGGAGTGAGGATAATGACCATGCACAAGTCGAAGGGACTGGAGTTCCACACTGTCATCATTCCATCCTGCATGTGGGGAATAGCGCCCAAAGCCAACGAAGTGATGTGGTGCGTGCCAAGCAAGTCACCCTACAACAAGATGCCGCTGCTGCCTGTCAGCGTGAGCCGCGCCACAGACGACAGCATCTTCGCCGCCGACCGCCAAGAGGAGGAACTTAAAACGCTTGTGGACAACATAAACGTGCTCTATGTGGCCTTTACCCGTGCCAAGCACAATCTCATCATTCTTACAGGCAACAAGCTGGATGCTGGTTATGACAGTGAAAACACTGACAACGCCCAGACTTTCATCATAGAGTCGATGCCCGACTACATGACAGTGAACGAAGAGTGCGACCGCCTGCTTTCACAATGGCAATGCGGAACAATCGTGTCCACAGAGGAAAAGAGCGACAAAGGAGCGACAGACGAAAACCACAACATGCTGGAGAGCGAGTACAGCCCTCTCAATGCGCCATTCGTCTCAAACGGCTCCGTGGCGGAGTTTCGTCAGAGCTACGAGTCGGACATGTTCATCACGGCCGATGCCGACGACATGAAGACCAAGATGCACCAGGAGAAAATAAGGCTCATCAGCCTCGGCAATCTCTACCACAACATTTTCCAAATGGTGCACACAGCCGCAGACGTGCCGCATGCTGTCAGGATGCTGGAGACCAAAGGATGCTTTGAGTCTCTAGTAGAGGCCGACGAGGCGCAAGAGACTGTGGCCAGGCTCATAAAGGACATTTCTGTCACACACCCAGAGTGGTTCGCTCCCGAATGGCGGGTGCTGAACGAGCGCACCATCCTCTTCAGCCAAGATGAACTTTACATGACGAAACGCCCCGACCGCGTGATAGTGAATGGACGGCAAGCCATCATCATCGACTACAAGACAGCACGCGGGGCCGTGAAGCGCACGAAGAGCGGCAAGCTATCCGCTCCTGCTGAGAATGTGAGCCAGATAAAGGACTACGAGCGACTTCTCGGCGAGATGGGATATGAGGACATCAGGGCCTATCTTTGGTACATCTTTGATGATGCCGTGATAGAAGTGGACACGCAGGCCTAAGCAAGATGGCGATGCGTCTCACGCTATCAGGAAAAGATACTGGCCACGTGACATTATTCATCCTTACACGCAACCATATTCACTCTAAAAGGACAAACTGACTATGACACCTTTCATGAAAATTGTTGCCGACGACCTCTACGAGAAGATGGGAGGCAACTTTCAGAACACAACTATAATATTTCCAAACAAGCGCGCCTCTCTCTTCTTCAGCGAATATCTGTGGGAGAAAGCTGGCGGCAAGACTCTTTGGGCCCCTGAATACACCACCATCAGCGACCTGTTCGCCTCGCTGTCGAGATACACCCACGCCGATCCTATCTATCTGGCGCTGCGACTCTTTGAGACATTCAAGGAGGTGATGCAGTCTGACACAAAGAGTGTGGACCAGGCTTATCCGCTCATGGAGATGATGCTGAGTGACTTTCAGGACATAGACAACAACATGGTCGACCCCGAGAAGCTGTTTGTCAACATTGCAGACTTGAAGGAGATGACGGATTTCTCCTTCCTGGCAGACGAGCAGCGTGACGCCATAGAGCGTTTCTTCGGACATTTCCTCAACCGCCCCGACGGCACCAGCAAGCTGAAAAGCAACTTTATGACCATGTGGAACAACATGACAGACATCTACAAAAGATTCCGCGCATCGCTGCTCAACGCTGAGAGCGAGGAGAAGGCTATGGTGTATGAGGGCATGATGAAACGCTTGGTCATAGACGACCTGACAAGCCAGGACGAAGAGACGATGGCAAGAACCGACCGCCGCCTGGCTTCCTCCACCTATGTGGTGATAGGCTTCAATGTGTTGAACAAGACAGAGATGGAACTGTTCAAGTATCTCAAGAACCACCGCAACACCAAGTTTTACTGGGACTATGACGAAGTGTACACACGCCGCAGCAACCAGACAAAGATGCAGAGCAAGTATGAGGCTGGACAGTTCATACTGGAAGACATGAAGGTGCTGGGCAGCGAACTGAGCGACTCTGATGTCTACCGCAACATGCGCAAGCCAAAAGAGATAGCCTTCATACAGTCGCCTACAGACAATGCGCAAGCCAGATACGTGAACAAATGGATAAAGGAGACTGTGAACGGCACAGAGCCTCTGCGCGAGACGGCTGTCATACTCTGCGACGAGAACCTGCTGCAACCTGTGCTGCACAGCATGCCAGAGGACATGGCTGTCAACATCACCATGGGCTATCCACTGGCCAACACGCCTGTGTTCTCACTCGTGCAAGCTCTCATCGAGTTGCAGACATCCGGAACCACCATATCTGGCGCATGGAGATACAAGCAGGCCGCAGCTGTGCTGAGGCATCCGCTCATACATGAACTGGCTGGCAAGGCATGCGGCGAGAGACTGCGGATGATGACGAATACGAACATGATGTTCCCTGGCTCAGAAGTATTTGCAGATGATGAGCGGCTCAGAATCATCTTCCGGCACGTCAGCGGCGAGCAACTGGCTGATTACCTCATTGATGTCATCACACTTACAGGCAGAAACTACCAGCATGTGTCGGGCAACCAAGACTTCAACGTGCAGATGCAGAAAGAGGCTATCTTCACAGCCTACACGCGCATCAACAGGTTGAGACTCATACTCAAGCGCACTCCTGACATCTGCGTGGGCAACGAGACTCTGTCACGACTTATCATGCAACTGCTCAGCGGAGCAAGCATACCTTTCCACGGCGAGCCTGCATCGGGACTGCAAGTGATGGGACTGCTGGAGACGCGCAACCTCGACTTCCGCAACATCATCATGCTCTCTGTGGGCGAGGGGCAGATGCCTAAGTCGGACAAGCGCCCATCGCTGATTCCATACACGCTGAGAGCAGCCTTCGGCATGACGACAATAGAGCGAGAAGTGAGCCTATACGCATACTATTACTACCGTCTCATGCAAAGAGCGGACAAGGTGACTATGACGTACAACAGCAGTACGGATGGAGGCAGCAAGGGCGAGATGTCACGATTCATGCTGCAGACACTGGCTGAGGCCAGCGAACTGCTCTGCCCAGGGCAGAAGATAGACATGAGGGTGTTTGCCGCAGACAGTCTGGCGGAAAAGGTAGACGAACTGAAAATCGAGAAGACTGACGAGGTGATGAAACGCCTGTACAGCACATTCAACGAGAACAGGAAGCTGTCGCCCTCCGCGCTGAAGAAATACATGAAATGCCCGTTGCAGTTTTATTTCAGATATGTGGCAGGACTGAGTGAGGAGAAAGACGTATCGGACGACATAGACAAATCCATGTTCGGAACCATCTTCCACCACACCATGCAGAAACTGTATGAGCCTTATCGGGGCTGTCAGCTCGACAGCTCCACGCTGAAGGCCATGCGTGACGACACAGCGCTTGTGATGCAGAAGATAAACAATGCCATAGCTGTGCAACTATTCCACTACAAGGAAACCGACGAGCAGGGACACACTATTGACTACGCAGGAGACAGCGGGCGCACGCTGCAGCTCAACGGCACACAGCTCATCAACCGCCATGTCATCAGAGAATTTGTGCAGCACCAGCTTGAGGCCGACACCTCGATGGCTGAAGAACTGGAGGAACAGGGCGGCGGACTCTTCATCATAGACACGGAGACAGAACACAATATGGTGGCGGAGATTGAGTGCAACGGCGTGGCAAGGCGCTTCTTGCTTGGCGGCTACATCGACAGGACCGACTGCCTGCACCTGCCAGACGGCGACCGCATCCGCATCGTCGACTACAAGACTGGCAGCAAACAACCTGGCAAGACGACTATAGACGATCTATTTGACAAGGAGAAGTGCAGCAAGCATGACCACATCTTCCAGACGTTTTACTATTCTCTCGTGCTCGATCACGACCCTGCTTTCGAGCACAAGGCCATAGCCCCTGCCCTGATGTACAGCTCTACTAAGTGCGGCAAAAACCATTCAGGCATCGTGAAGCTGGACAAGAACGCAGACGACACGGAAAAGGACAAGACCGTCAACGACTTCAATGCAATATGCGGCAGAGATTTCCAAAACAGGCTTTTCGAACTCATAAGACACATTTTCAGCAACGGAGAGGAAGAGAGATTCTTCACACAATGCGATGACGAACAGGACTGTGCCTACTGCGATTTCCTCAGCATCTGCCAGCGCCACCCGAGCAAGAGGACTTTCTAACGACATGGACTGCCTTGGCGGCTTCCATACGACAACACTTCTGCTGCTGGAGCGGAGACTCCTCAGACTCTTGGACTGCCTTGGCGGCTTCCATACGACAACACTAAGACTTACACAAAAACATAAGGACAATTGGAACAATTTGAAATAAACGTAATAGGCTGTGGAGCCGCACTGCCAACACCACGCCATCTCAACTCCACACAGGTGGCAAACATACGCGGCAAACTATTCATGCTGGACTGCGCTGAAGGCATACAGGTGATGATACGCAAGATGAAGCTAAATTTCTCTGACATACAGGCCATCTTCCTCACCCACATGCACGGTGACCACGTGTTCGGACTGCTCGGCATGCTCTCCACACTCGGTCTGCTCGGACGGAAGCAGGAGCTGCATGTCTATGGGCCTGCGCCAATGCAGAGCATCTTCCAGACGCAGATAGACTATTTCTGCGCGGAGTCGCCATACAAAATCATTCTACACGAGATAGACCACAAGGAGGCGCATGTGGTGTATGAAGACAGGTCTGTGACAGTATCGGCCTTTCCGCTGTCACACCGCGTGCCATGCTGCGGATACTTGCTAAGGGAAAAGCCCACGCTGCCGCACATCAAGCGCGACATGATTGACTTCTACGGCATACCTGTGTGCCAGATAAACAACATCAAGGCCGGGGCCGACTGGACACTGGACGACGGAACGGTAATCCCCAACAGCCGTCTCACCACCCCATCCGCTCCTCCACGCTCCTATGCCTACTGCACCGACACGAAGTACCGGCCAGGACTGGCGCAGCTGCTACAAGGCGTGAGCTGCATCTACCATGAGGCTACCTTCACCGCCGAGCACAAGCTGCTGGCCAAGAAGACATTCCACAGCACGGCCGAACAGGCCGCGATGATTGCCAAGGAGGCGCAGGCAGGCAAACTCGTCATCGGACATTTCTCATCAAGATACAAGGACGAGAATGTGCTGCTGAGAGAGGCAAAGGCTGTGTTCCCCGACACATGGCTCGCCAAAGAGGAAATGAGGATTGTGCTGTGAGAATGGCATATCATGACAAATCGCCCTGCAATGGCAAAAGTCACTGGAAATAAAGACTTTTGCCATTGCAGGGCGATTTGCTTATCTTTTTCCTATACGACCATAGTGTCGCTTAGATTATAAGTAGGTGCTCAAAATTATTTTATAGTATCTAAATAAGCCGCCCTCATATTTGCCGCACACTCTCTCGGCCATCTTTTCCTTCTGTTTATCAGTCACTATGCCCGCATTAAATAAGATTGGCTGCGCCTCAGCATAGCGTTCAAGCGAGCTTGACGCTCTGCATTCGGCTTGCACAATCTTTGTCTCCTTCAAACAGAAGAAAAATCTGCCTCAAGATAGAGCACGGCAAATATAAAAATAATTATGAGCACCTACTTACTGGCCACATAACCTCATTAGGCCTGCAGCCATACAGAGCGTATGTTTTTGACCTCCTCTACTCCACCTTTCGTCTTCTGTCATTTTTTTCCAGTCTTGTCCACCTTCTTCGCCACAGGCACATCGGTCATGTCACCCTTGATAAAGAGGCGGGTAAGCACATCCTTCGTGTTGGCCTCCACTGTTACACTCTTCATGAAGTGGCCTGGCATCTTGTTAGACCCGTCATATGTGACAGTTATCTCTCCGCTACCGCCAGGAGCTATGAAGTCCTTGGGATAATCAACCGACGTGCATCCGCAGGTGACACGGACCTTGTGGATGACAAGCTTGGATTTTCCCACATTGGTAAATCTGAACGTGCATTTCCTCACAGGGTCGTCCATGCAAAATGTGCCAAGGTCAATCGTCATCTTCTCAAACTTCATCTGAGGATACTTCTTCGCCTGAGCGCTGACTGCCATAGCAAGGACCGCCAGCAAACAAAATAAAAGCCTTTTCATTGTCGTAAATGTATTGTTTTTCTGTATGTCACTTCTTTCCTGCTGAGAACGAAGCCTATCCCGCCAAGCGACAGTCCTTTTGCCCATTACAAAGAGCGCGCAACACCCCTGACGAGGAAGAAAACATTTCTCCGCATCTGGATATCATATCATGGGACTACCTTATTCAGCAGGACTTTTTCATTTGCTTCGCAAACAATTTATGCTTATTCAAATACAAAAGTATGGAAAAATATCAAATAAAGCAATAAGCAGCACGGCCTTTTCATCATTTTTTTGTAATTTTGCATTGATTTTGGTCTTCACAATAGCAAAACGCACACTCTGAACCACCAATATCAAACATATGTCAACGGGAAATAAGTATCAGAAAATAAATATCAATCAATAAAACAGAAATGAACAAAAACACACTAACAGCTTTCATCCTTATGGCACTTGTGGTCTTTGGCTTCATGGCCTACGAGAACCACACACGTGGCGTTCAGCAGGAGGAAATGCGCATTCAGGACTCCATCAGCGCCGTCAACGCTGCCAAGGAACTGAAGCAGCAGCAGAAAGAGGCTGCCAAGATCAAGGAGGAGATGACCGACTCGCTCAATCCCCTCTATGAGGCTCGCCAGGGCCAACTGAACACAACAGTCATCGAGAACGAGCTTATCCGCGTCACCCTCTCCAACAAGGGAGGACAGATGCAGAAGGTGGAACTGAAAGACAGCACCTACAAAAGCCGCGAGGGCGGCAACGTGGTGCTCTTCGACAAGAAGGACCAGAACATGAAGCTCATGGTTGACGGCAAGTCTGCCAACATCGTGACCGACGAGCTGTTCTTCCAGCCTACTGACGTTACTGCCACTGGCGTTACCATGCATCTGCCTGTGGCCAGCGGCTCGCTCGACATCATCTACTCGCTCAAGCCTGGCTCATACGTGCTCGACATGGACGTGAAGGCTAACGGTCTGGAAAACTTCTTCTCTTCGAAGACTGACAAGATAAGCATCACATGGACTGAAGACATGAAGCAGCAGGAGAAGGGCTACGACTTCGAGAGCCGCTACTCTACCATCACCTACCGCACCGTGAAAGGCGACACAGAGGAGCTCTCCACAAGCGGCAGCGACAAGGAGGAGTCGGAATTCAAGGAGGCTGCCAAGTGGATAGCCTTCAAGACACAGTTCTTCGCGCAAGTGCTTGTGGCCGACTCACCATTGGAGGTGAGCAACATGAAGTCCACGCAACTGGAGAAAGGCTCAGGCTACCTGAAGACCTACTCTGCCGACTTCGCCACAAACTTTGACCCAAAGGGCGTGAAGCCAACAAGCTTCCACCTCTATCTCGGCCCTAACAAGTTCTCCACACTCAAGGACAACGAGGAGATGATCTCCAAGACAGACGACCTCGACCTTCAGTCGCTCGTCTACATGGGCTGGCCTGTCATCAAATGGATCAACAGACTGGTGTTCCTCTATGCATTCGACTTCCTCACAAGCCTTGGACTGAACATGGGCGTCATCCTCATACTCCTCACTATCATCGTCAAGGTGCTTGTCTTCCCGCTGATGAAGAAGTCTTACCTCTCGTCTGCCAACATGCGAGTGCTCCGTCCGAAGGTGGACGAGATCAACGCCAAGTATCCTAAGAAAGAGGACGCCATGCTGAAGCAGCAGGAGATGATGAAGCTCTACAGCGAATACGGCGTGAGCCCTATGGGCGGATGCCTCCCTATGCTCATACAGATGCCTATCTGGATAGCGCTCTTCAACTTCATACCTAACTACATCGAACTGCGCGGTGAGTCTTTCCTCTGGGCAGACGACCTGTCAACATACGATGATGTCATCAACTGGGGCTTCAACATATGGGGCATCGGAGACCACATCTCCATCTTCTGCGTGCTGTGGTGCGTGGCCACAATCATCAGCTCTGTCATCACACAGAAGCAGCAGTCTTACTCCATGACTCCAGAGCAGCAGCAACAGATGGGCATGATGAAATGGATGATGTACCTGATGCCGCTCATCTTCTTCTTCTCATTCAACAGCTACAGCGCCGGACTCAACTGGTACTACTTCATCTCTTCTATCATCAGCGTACTGATGATGTGGTTCCTCCGACAGACTACAGATGACGAGGCTCTCCTCGCCAAACTGGAGAAGCGCCACAAGGAGCGCATGGCCAACGCAAACCAGAAGAAGAAGACTTCCAGCATGATGGAGCGACTGCAAGCCATGCAGGAGAAGCAGATGGAGATTCTCCGCCAGCAGCAGGAAGCACAAAATCAGAAAAACCAGCAATAAGCCGGACACTATTATTATTTTGTGATACCAAAGCAGGCCGCTCCTATATAATGCCACTCTCTCAGGCACCTTTTCCTTCTGCCCATTAACCTCTATGCCTGCATAGTTCATTCAAGCAGAGGAAAGAGGCCTTTCTCATAAAGGAAAGAGATTTTCCTCAAAGAGAAAAAGATTCTTTTCCCAAAGAGGAAAGAAATCTTCATCAAGACAGATGGCGAGACGCAAATACAGGCATGACATTACGAGCGCCTACTTTACAACCGTTACATGATGAATAAAAGCATTTTATTAGCAACAGCATTAGCAATGGCAACTATCGATTCTGACGCCCAATCATTCATTGGACGTCAGAATCCGTATATTGAGAACCGCACTCTCACGCCCGAACTCCTGTGGGCCATGGGACGCATAGGCGGTGCAGACGTAGCTCCCGACGCCAAGAGCGTGGCCTACAACGTGAGCTACTACAGCGTGGCTGAGAACAAGAGCCACACAGTCATCTACACCATAGGCACAGACGGCAAGAACGAGAAACTGCTCACCACAGCCAGCACCTCTGAGGTGGCCCCAAAATTCATCGACGGAGGAAAGCGCATAGCCTACCTTGGCATGGCCGACGACGGCAACATGCAGCTCTTCTCCATGAACACTGACGGCACCGACCGCAAGCAACTGTCGCGAGAGGCAGAGGGCGTAGATGATTTCACCTTCTCTCCCGACGGAAAAAAAGTGCTGATGATAAAGACCATCAAATATGGCAAGCGCACCAAGGACAACTACTCCGACCTCGACAAGGCTTCAGGACGTGTGATAGACCAGCTCATGTACCGCCACTGGGACGAGTGGGTCGAGACCATACCGCATGCCTATGTGGCAGACTTTGACGGGACTGACATAAAGAACGCCACAGACATCCTCAACGGCGAGCCATACGAATGTCCAATGAAGCCATTCGGAGGCATAGAGCAACTGGCATGGAGCCCCGATTCAAAGCACATAGCCTACACATGCCGCAAGCTGGAAGGCAAGGACTATGCCGTGTCGACCGACGCAGACATATATATATATGATGTGCAGACCAAGGAGAGCCGCAATATATGCAAGGGTGACGGATACGTGCGTCCACAGGTAGACTACACCGAGTCGCTGAAAGACCAGAAAGTGAACGACCGCAGCTATCCAGGCAATGTGGTGTCTTGCTTTCTGCTCTCTGGCTACGACACCAACCCCGCATTCTCGCCAGATGGCAAGTATGTGGCATGGCAGAGCATGGAGAGAGACGGATACGAGTCGGACGTGAACCGTCTGCTGGTGATGGAGCTGAAGACCGGCACCATCAAGCAACTGGCCAAGGACATCGACACGCCGGTCGACTCATACGTATGGGCAGCAGACGGCAAGTGCATCTATTTCATCAGCACATGGCACGGCACCACTCACGTGTATGCAGCAGACATGAAGGGCGGACACAAGCAGATCACCAGCGGACAGTATGACTACACCTCGGTGGCACTCTGCGGCAAGAAGCTGCTGTGCGGCAGGCAAAGCATGTGCGAGAGCCCGGAGCTGTACCTGGTAGACCCTGCCAAGAAGACGGCAGACCAGGTGACAAGCGAGAACAAGTATTTCCGCGACAACATCGACTGGGGCACTTGCGAGCCACGATGGTCTAAGACTGTGGACGGCAAGGACCTTCTCTCCTGGATAATCCTTCCACCACATTTTGACAAGACAAAGAAATATCCTACGCTGCTCTTCTGCGAGGGCGGACCGCAGAGTCCTGTGAGCCAGTTCTGGTCATACCGATGGAACATGATGATAATGGCTGCCAACGGCTATGTGGTCGTGGCTCCCAACCGCCGCGGACTGCCTGGCTTTGGCAAGGAGTGGCTCGAAGAAATAAGCGAAGACTACGGTGGCCACTGCATGGACGACTATTTCTCAGCCATCGACGACGCTGCAGCCAATCTCCCATACGTTGACAAGAATCGCCTCGGCTGCGTGGGAGCCTCGTTCGGAGGCTTCTCCGTATATTGGCTGGCAGGACATCATGACAAGCGCTTCAAGGCCTTCATCGCCCACGACGGCATTTTCAACATCGAGCAGCAGTATCTGGAGACAGAAGAGATGTGGTTTGCCAACTGGGACATGGGTGGTGCTTTCTGGAACGGACACAAGAAGACATTCGAAAACTCCCCACACCGCTTTGTCGACAAATGGGACACACCTATCCTCTGCATCCAAGGCGAGAAAGACTACCGCATCGTCTCCTCTCAGGCCATGTCAGCCTTCAATGCGGCGCAGCTGCGCGGAGTGCCATCACAGCTGCTGATATTCCCTGACGAGAATCACTGGGTGCTCAAGCCGCAAAATGGCATACTCTGGCAAAGGACATACTTCAACTGGCTGAAGAAATGGCTGAAATAAAAGTCTATGCAGCCCCTAAAAAATAATCTTCAATGACTGAAAAACTTCAAAAAAAACTGAGTGACTCAGCGTCCATGCGATGGACTGCTCTCATCATAGTGTCTGTCACTATGATGTTCGGTTACTTCTTCACAGATGTCATGTCTCCACTCGAGCCACTGCTCACCGCAGCCAAAGGCTCGGAGAATGGCATGGGTCTCGGATGGACATCATCAGAATACGGATGGTTCTCAGGAGCCTACGGTCTGATGAACGTCTACCTCCTGCTCCTCTTCTTCGGAGGAATCATCCTCGACAAGTTTGGCATCCGCTTCACAGGCGTGCTCTCCACAGCGCTGATGTTTGGCGGAGCCGTCATCAAGTGGTGGGCTGTCACACAAGACTTTGGCTCTGCCACCATCTGGGTGCCTTTCGGAGGCGATGTGCATGCGCAGGTGGCATACGCCGGACTCGGCTTCGCCATCTATGGCGTGGGCTGCGAGATAGCAGGCATCACCGTCAGCAAAGTCATAGTGAAATGGTTCACCGGACATGAGCTGGCACTCGCCATGGGTCTGCAGGTGGCCCTGGCACGTATCGGCACAGCCGTGGCGCTCGGAGCCGCACTTCCATTCGCCAAGCTCTGCGGAGGTGTGAGTGCCTCAGTGGGTCTCGGAGCGGCTTGCCTCTGCATCGGCATGATTTCCTTCATCGTCTACAACGTGATGGACAAGAAGGAGGATGCGGCAACGGCCTCGACGTCGCAGCAGAAAGAGGACGGATTCAAGTTCAGCGACCTCGGCACACTCTTCACCAACCGCGGATTCTGGTACATCACATTCCTGTGCCTCATGTTCTATGCTGGCGTGTTCCCATTCCTCAAGTTTGCCACCAAGCTGATGGTCTTCAAGTATGGCGTAGACCCCGACCTTGCCGGACTCATCCCAGCCATGCTTCCTTTCGGCACCATCTTCCTCACGCCATTCTTCGGCAACATATATGACAAGCATGGCCGCGGAGCCACTCTCATGATCATCGGCTCTGTGCTGCTCACACTCGTGCACATCACTTTTGCCCTGCCGCTGAACAATGTGGTTCTCGCCATAGGTGTGATGGTGGTTCTTGGCATCGCCTTCGGTCTGGTGCCTTCAGCCATGTGGCCTTCTGTGCCCAAGATCATCCCGATGAAGCTTCTCGGCACAGCCTATGCCGTCATCTTCTACATCCAGAACATCGGCCTCTCCATGGTGCCAATGTGGATTGGAGCCGTGAACGACAAGAACACGGGCGCCGACGGTGTCATCAACTACACAGAGTCCATGACCATCTTCGCAGGCTTTGGCGTAATAGCCATCATCATAGCCTTCCTCCTGCTCATTGAGGACAAGAAGAAAGGATACGGACTCCAGAAGCCAAACGTCAAGTGACAGGCTGGGCTTTGGCCATGAGCGCGACAGGCAGAACAGGCATGCTATGTCCATAAGCCCAAGCACTCATGACGCAAAGCTCGCCGACAGCCTGGCAGCAATGATTCTGAGAACACTCATAAACAACAAATCAAATAAAAACAAGTAATCAAGACATGTTTCAAACAATCTCCACACCCTGGATTGTAGTATGCTTCATACTATGGTTCTACTTCCTTTTGAATTCCTACAAAGGGCAGCCGAAAGGACTATGGGTACTAGCCCTCGCCAACACGGGTGAGCGCTTCGGCTACTACACCATGCTGGCAGTCTTCACCCTGTTTCTCCAAGCCAACTTCGGCTTTAACGAGAAGACGACAAGCACCATCTTTTCAAGTTTCCTCATGCTTGTCTATTTCCTGCCGCTCTTCGGAGGCATGCTCGCAGACAAGTTCGGCTACAGCAAGATGGTCACCATCGGCATCTTCATCATGTTTGCCGGCTACGTGCTGCTGTCTGTGCCGCTCGGCAAGGACGCCATAGCCATGATAGCCATGGGCGCAGCCCTGCTGCTCGTCAGCCTCGGCACAGGCCTTTTCAAAGGCAACCTGCAAGTGATGGTGGGCGACCTGTACAACGCGCCTGAGTTTGCCGACAAGCGCGACTCAGGCTTCTCCCTCTTCTACATGGCCATCAATGTGGGAGCCCTCTTCGCTCCGACAGCGGCCATCCGCATCATGGAATGGGCGCAGGCCTCACTCGGTGTTTCGGAAGCGGCCTCTTACCACTACGCCTTCGGCGTGGCGTTCGCTTCACTCATCATCTCCATACTCATCTACTTCTTAGGCAAGCCTACATTCAAGCATGTCATCACGACTGTGAAGGAAAAGGCAGACAACGTGAAGGACGCAGCCAAGGAAGCAGCAGAAGAGCTGTCGCCTGCAGAGACAAAGGAGCGCATCATCTGCCTCTGCCTCGTGTTCGCCGTGGTCATATTCTTCTGGATGGCATTCCACCAGAACGGACTCACACTCACATTCTTCGCACGCGACTACACAGCCACATCATCCACAGGCATACAGTCAATGATGTTTGACGTGCGCAACCTGCTCGCATGCATCTTTATCGTCTACGGTCTCTTTGGACTCTTTCAGCAGCGCGGCATGCTCCGCATCGTGGCAGGAGCGCTGGTGGCCGCAGGCATAGCCTTCATCATCGGCATGTTCCCAGCGCCCGACTTCATCCAGAAGGTAGACGCACCTATTTTCCAGCAGTTCAACCCCTGCTTCGTAGTGATGCTCACACCTGTCAGCATAGCCATATTCAGCGCTCTCGGCAAGATAGGCAAAGAGCCTAAGTCGCCTGTGAAGATAGGTCTTGGCATGCTTGTGGCTGCCTTGGCATACCTCATCATGAGCATGGGCTCGCTTGGCCTGCCTGCGCCTGAGTACACACAGGCTCCAGACGGTACACTTGTCAACCTGCACATGGCTGATGCATCGCCCAATCTGCTTGTCAGCACATACCTTGTGCTCACCTTCGCAGAGCTTCTTCTCTCCCCTATCGGCATCTCTTTCGTGACAAAGGTGGCGCCTCCAAAGTACAAGGGCATGATGATGGGCGGATGGTTTGTTTCTACTGCCATCGGCAACTTCCTTGTACAGATTCCGGGCTATCTCTGGGGCAACGAGCTTATCGTGGTATGGGGCACACTCATGGTCATCTGCATAGTCGCTGCCGTATTCATTTTCGCCATCATCAAGAAACTGAACAAGGTGGCATAGCAACTGACATTACAGGCTTTTAATGCTACAACACTTATATTACAATCACCTAAAGAAGCGCTTCCTTACACCCTAAAGAAGCGCTTCTTTAGCATTCGACGATACGCTTCTTTAGCATTCAATGAAACGCTTCATTAGAATTCAACGAAGCGCTTCATTAGAATTCACGCAAGCACTCCATTGATGAAGTCTCATGAGATAACCAAAGCTGTTAATGTGAGGCAGACTGAATCTGGCGTATTATCAGTAATAGTTCTCTTTACTATAATACAATCCTGAACTTATAAAAAACGAAGTTAGACCATCATTACCAGGCAAACCTCAGCAACGAGATTTAATCGAATTGCAGGATTTTTCTTCATCCTGACATAGTAGTAATTCTAGTATTCGGAGCTTTTAGCTTTTTTACGCGTGCACACGTAAGATATTTTTCAAAAAAAAGTATCAAAGTATCATTACCTAGGCAATAGTGCCTCTTATCTATCTGATTCAATGGGTATTATACACAATGACACTTCTCTAAAAATCTGTAAAGAAGTATCAGCGAAGTATCATATAAGACTCATTATTCTACTGAAAACAGCCTTTTCTGAGCATAATCCAGCTTTTTTTTGTATAATACTTAGCCAAATTCATTTATATTTTGGCAAAAATATAAATATATATAGAATAAACAATGACAATTTTACTTTAATACCGAATAAAAATGGACAAAAAATAAATAAGGGACAATACAATCGTTACAAACATGAGCAGTTGAAACTCTTGCCAAGCAACAGGAGCATATCAAGCAATTCTTCGCCCGATTCGGATATAAGGATGTGGATTACAAACTCTTCTGCAACGAGATTGACTTCACAAGAATATACTACAACGGCTATTATCTACAAGAACAAGCATTGGGCATCGACTGAACAAGCATTGGGCATCGACTGAACAAGCATTGGGCATCGACTGAACAAGCATTGGGCATCGACTGAACAAGCATT
>CAKQRW010000012.1 GCA_934271655.1 uncultured Bacteroidaceae bacterium
TTCGCTTTGTCTTTCATGCTTCTCATCAATAAAATACACAAATAATGTATGAGTGAGGTAAAAGTTTCTGTCATCAATCCTGTCTATAATGTTGAGAGGTATATATAGAAATGTGTCCGTTCCTTGATGGAACAGACGATGAAGGAGGAAATAGAGTTTATCTTTATCAATGATTGCACTCCTGATGATTCCATGAAGATACTAGAGCGTGTGGTAGGGGAATACCCTGAAAGAGCAGGTCAGGTTGTTATTGTGAATAATCCCATCAATGTAGGTGTCAGTGAGAGTAGAAAAAAGGGTATAGAGCTGGCAAAAGGAGAATATATAGGTTGGTGCGATAGTGACGATTGGTGTGAAAAGGGAATGTTTGAAGAGATGTGCAATGCTGCATACAGATATTCTTCAGACATTGTGGTTTGTAATTACTGGGAAGTAGGAGGAGATGAGAGAAAAGCAATAAAAGTTGATTATAGTGATAGCCCTCATGAAGCAATAGTCAATCCCAAAGGAGTAAGGTCTTTTTCGGGTGTTTTGTGGAATCAGATTATAAAAAGGAAATACTATGAGAAGTGTTGGAATGCTATTGTACCAACAAGTTATAGTGAGGATACTTTTGTGCTGTACCATATATATTATTATGCAAAAACTATTAGGTTCGTAGAAGAATCATTGTATGATTATAGAAAAGATAATTCACAATCGCTGATGCATTTGCGTGATAATAGCAAGCAGGCTTGGTCGATACAGAAGGAGAACATGGAAAGGATAGAGCGCTTGTATTATCAGAAAGGAGGATGGAAGAAATTTCATGTGGCATTAAATTTCTTCATCTTTGAGAGAAAATGCCTTTATAAGAAAGCGTTTGAATCAAAGAAAGAGTTCTTTGATACTTTCAGGCGTGCCAGCAGAGACATCTTGCATTTCTATAATTGGAGACATCTTGCTACATGGAAAATGTTCCTTGTGCACAACATCTATTTCTGTTTTAAACACTCAAGTGCTTTCTGATAGGAAGGCTATAGCATTAAACGTATGAAGAAGATATATTTCCAGTTGGGTGGAATGTATGTCGGAGGTGTAGAGAAAGCTTTCTTGGGACTTCTGACAACATTGCCGAGGAATGAATATGAGGTGCATGTGGGATTCATAGGTTCTTCTGATGGATATATAAAGATGCTTCCAGAGTATGTCAATGTACACTGGGTGGATTGTTATAAACCGATGAAGTCATTGATAAATGACCCTCCTTTATACAGTGTGAGGAATTTGTTAAAACAGGGACATGTATTTGATGCAATAGTATATTTTTTGCTGAGTGTTCATTATAAGATGACCAAGGGACGGTATTGGTTCTATCAATATATGATGAGGAATGTTCCTGTGGAGAGTGAGCAGTATGATATTGCTGTCGCATTTGCAGGTCCGAGTCAGATGATAGATTATTATGTCTGTAAGAAGATTCGCGCAAAAAAGAAATACGGATGGATACATTTTGATGTGACAAAGTTTGGGATAGATGTGCCGATGACAAGAAAACTGTATAGGGTATATGAGAAAATATTCATAGTGTCAGAAACGGCAAAGGAGAAGTTTGATGGAATGTTTCCTGAATTCAAGAAGAAGACAGTAGTAAGGTACAACGTCGTGCCTCATGAACAAATTGTTCGGTTGGCTGATGATGGAGACTCTTTTAATGATGATTTTAAAGGGAAAAGGATTCTGACAGTCGGGAGAATCTCCACAGAAAAAGGACAGGATGTGGCTATAGATGCATTAAAGATTTTGTTAGATAGAGGATTTGATGTAAGATGGTACTTTATTGGTGAGGGTGTATCACTGCAGTCTTGCAAGGATAAGGTGGAGAGATTGGGCTTGACGGATAATGTACGCTTCTTAGGCGTGCGGCTTAATCCCTATCCTTACATGAAGGATTGTGATGTTTATGTCCAGCCGTCTCGTCATGAGGGATATTGTATAACATTGGCTGAGGCTCGTTGTTTTGCTGCACCTATAGTCGCTACATGTTTTACGGGTGCGGAAGAGCAATTAAAGACGTTTCCCAAAAGCGTCGTTACAGGGATGAGCGCTGAAGACATGGCTAATGGCATACAGTCTTATCTTATATAGTGTGAAAGTCATAGTTTTATTATAGAGAGAAATATAATCTTTGTTGGATATGGGTGGAGAGCCAATGCACATTGCTTTCTGTGTAAATGACTGTTACGCGGAATATATTCAGGTGCCGATAAAGGGAATGTTGGACAACAACAATAGTAGTCCCGTGGTGGTTCATGTACTTAGTGACTATGTGTCCGAGAAGAATAAGGGGAAGTTGGAGCGCCTGGTCGGGGTGTATCCCAATGCTGAGCTGGATGTGAGGATTGTGGACGACTCGAAGTTGAGGGGGCTGAAGGATACCTGGACTATTTACACCTGGTATAGAGTTCTCCTGCCTGAGATACTGGATGGGGACGTACACAGGGTGCTGTATCTGGATGCGGATGTCTTGGTAGCAGGAAATATAGAGGATCTCTTCTCACTTGACATGACTGACAAGGCCATTGCGGGCACGGTAGATTTTCAATCGAAAGATGCTATGACATATCAGCGTTGCGGATATGAGATGGAGAAGGAGTATGTGTGTGCGGGCGTGATGCTTATGAACCTTGACTATTGGCGTGAGCATGATGTTGCCGGCAAGGTGGTGAAGTGGGGACGTGAGAACAATGACAGGATTAAGTTTCCAGATCAGGATGCGATAAATTACATCTGTCGTGACACGAAGATTCTTTTGCCATTGAAGTATGACATCATAGACGGATACTTTTATGGTGATTATTACTACAGGAATTATCCAGAGGAGCTGAGAGAGTGTGTTGAGGCTCCTGTCATAATACATTATGCGGGCCAGGCACCTTGGGTGGTTGAGCTGTCGAAGCATCACTTGCAGGACGAATGGGATAAGTGCAATAAATCGCTGGATAGACCTGTGAGAAAGGTTTATCAATCCAAGGGATTCTTGAAGTTCAAGGTCATCGTGTACAGGCTGCTGCATCCAAATTTAAATAGGCGATTGACCATAGAGGAAGTGAGAGAGGAAGTGATAGGCAGGTTGGATGACAAGTCCTAAGAGCGGAAGATTGCTATGATACCTAAGATAATACATTATGTGTGGCTTGGCCAAAATCCTCTTCCAAAAGAGATGCTGGAATGCATGGAAAGCTGGAAGAGATACATGCCGGACTATGAGTTGAGATGTTGGGATGACGCCTCTTTGGATGAAATAGATTATGATTTTGTGAAAGAGGCGTTGCAAGAACGCAAATACGCCTTTGCGTCAGATGTGGTGAGGCTATATGCCATGCACAAATATGGTGGAATCTATATGGACACGGATGTGATGGTGTATAAGTCTTTTGACCCATTGCTGAAGTGTCATGCTTTTATAGGACGTGAGAATTCGATGCACCAGATTGCTCATACCATGGAGGTCTATCTGACCACATGCTGCTTTGGTGCGGAGAAGGGCAATGCCTTCATCAAGCGTTGTCTGGATTACTATGAGGGCCGTCATTTCATCACTTCGCCAGACAAGTCTTTGCCTCCTGCCTTGAGGATGGACATGACCCTCAACTCTTATCTTTTTACGGTCTTTGCCAAGGAAATAGGCTTCAATGCGAGTGTTCTGGCAGACTATATCCAGCGATGTAAGGATGATGTGCTGACTGTTTATCCGCAGCGATGCTTTGATTCCACTGTAGTGACAGCAGACACATTCACGAAGCATCTGGCTCTTGGCACATGGCGAGAAGGGGCGAGAAGGGTATATGCATATACGTGGAGATATAAGATAGAGTGGAGAGTGCGGGCGCTGGTGGAGAAAATACTGAGGCGATATAACTATGTGATGTTAAAGCTTGAGTGATGGATGATGTTGTCATGACGTGAAAACTATAGAAAGATATGAGTGCTGATATTTATTCGAAAAAAAAGAGAGCGCTTTTTGTGATAGAGTCATTGGGATGTGGCGGAGCGGAGAAGAGTTTGGTCTCTCTATTGTCTTTGCTGGATAGGCAAAAATATGAATTGTCTATATGGATGATTCATCCACAAGGAGCGTTCATGTATCTCCTTCCCAAGGACGTGAAGGTTGTGGAACAACCACAGTATAATGCCGTTGAAAAAATGTCGCTGAGACTTTCTTCTCTGATCTATTCCTGTGTGTGGCGACTGAACAATATAATAGGGAAGAAAGAGTATTGGGGGGAGACCTATTATAAAAGTAGAGGTTGGGCTATGAAGGCTCCAGAGGGAAAATGGGATGTTGTTTTCGCGTATCATCAAGGTCTTGTGACATATGTCGTGGCAGACAAGTTTCACGATTGCAAGAAAGTGGGATGGGTGAATGCGGATATTTTTAAAACAGGATATAATATAGAATATAATTCAAGGTTCTACAGAAAGATAGATTGTATATGTCCTGTCTCTGACATATTGCATCGAATGATGGATAAACGAATGCCAGAGTTTTCTGCAAAATACCATACGGTATGGGACATCATCAACCCGTCCATCACTCGTGAGCTATCAAAGCAAAAGGTGCAGGACTTGAGAACATGTCCTGATGAATATGTGTTTGTCACAACAGGACGCTTGCATGCGCTAAAAGGATATGACATCGCAGTTGAGGCAGCTCGCTTCTTGAAACAGAAGGGTGTCAAGTTTAAGTGGTACTTTATTGGAGAAGGAGCTGAGAGGGGGAATATTGAGCGTATGGTTTCTTCTTATGGATTGCAAGGGTCTGTTATGCTGCTTGGATTGCAGACTAATCCATACCCATATATGGCTCAGGCGGATGTGTATGTTCAGACATCTCGCCATGAGGGTTTTGGCATGACGATAGCCGAGGCGAAGATTTTGGGTCTTCCTGTTGTAAGCACAAACTTTGATGTCGTCTATAATCAGATAGAGCATGAGAAGAATGGACTGATAGCGGAGATGGATGGTGAGAAGATAGGCGAGCAGATATTGCGCCTTGTCAAAGATGATGAACTTCGTGTCGGAATAAGAAAGGCTGTCTTGATGGAGAAAAATGATACATGCAGGACAGAAGTGAAGAAGGTTGAGAGGATTATTGATGATTTAACATCCTGATCAGATGATGTCAATACTTGGAACTAAGGATTGCTACGGTTGTGGCGTTTGTGCTGCTGCATGCAAGAGAAATGCCATCAGTATGGTGCTGAATGCTTTTGGCTTTTACGAGCCAGAGGTGGATGAGACCATATGTGTCGATTGTGGCATATGTGTGGATGTTTGCTCTTTCCGTAAGGATGGAGTGGAGCATGATGATGCTATGCAGCCAGAGTGCTTTGCTGGATGGAGTAAGGATAATGGCGTGAGGAATGTCTGCTCGAGTGGAGGCGTGGGCTATGAAATAGGGCGCCATCTGCTGAGACATGGTTATGCTGCGATAGTCTGCGGATACAATCCAGTAAAGAGTCGGACTGAGCATTTCCTCGCTATGACGGAAGAGGATCTAAAGAGGTCGATAGGCTCGAAATATATCCAAAGCAATGCATTTCCGGCCTTCTCCCAAATTCAGAAGGAAAACAACTATTTGATAGTAGGGACACCTTGTCAGATTGATTCTATAAGCAGATGGATGAAAATGATGAAGATGAGGGATAGGGTCATTCTGATGGATTTCTTTTGCCATGGAGTGCCTTCTATGCTGATGTGGGATAAATACCAGTCGTATGTAGAAGGCATGATAGGTCATTTTGATGATATAGTGTGGCGTGACAAGGAGACTGGCTGGCATGATTCGTGGGTTATGAAGGTGACGGGACGTTATGTCTCAAGGTTCTCAGATGGTGACTTGTTCTATCAGATGTATCTGAAAAACCGTTGCTTGTCAAAGCCTTGTTATGAAAAGTGCAAGTTCAAAGGTTTGCGGTCTGCGGCTGATATCCGTATAGGTGATTTGTGGGGAAGTAAGTATTCCAAGAATGAGGAGGGCGTTAGTGGCATAGTGTGTCTGACAGACAGAGGCAAGTCTTTGTTGGAGAATATGCGTGGAATGTTGTCTGTTGAGGCTTCAACTGCGGATATTGTGTGTGAGTCACAGATGAAAAAGTGTGCGAGGCGTCCATTGTCGTATGCCTATGTGATGAAGGCTCTTCGCTCGGAAACTGATTTGCCGAGGATAAATAAGGTGGCACATATTATTGATATGATAGAAGATGTTCCGCTTGCCATGAGGTATTATGCTTCTCGCCTGCCTGTAAAAATGATGGAGTTGGTAAAAAGAGTCGCCGTTAAGTAAAAGGCTATGAAGATATGTACAGTAACTTGTCAGAATGCTGATAATCATGGAGCAAGGCTTCAATGCTTTGCCTTGGCATATTGGCTGACTAAAAAAGGACATGAAGTAGAAGTCATAGACTATCGGCCTGACTATATGCGTGGTCCGCGCTTGTGGTATTGGCCGCGGAATGTGAAGGACTTCGTCAAGTTTTTTGTTCGCTTCCCTGACAGATTAAAGGATGTGAGGCGGCATAAGGTCTTTTCGGCTTTTTCAAGGAAATATATTCCATTGACAAGAGTCTATAGTAGTGTGGATGACTTGAGGAAAAATCCGCCCCGGGCTGATGTGTATATGGCTGGAAGTGACCAGATATGGAATCCAACCTTCCGAAATGGAACTGATCCTGCATACTATTTGGATTTCGGTCCCATTGGTATAAGACGCGAGAGTTTTGCAGCCAGTTTTGCTGTGCCAAAGATAGAGGATGAACAGAAGAGGATTTGGATAAAAGAACGGCTGAAGAGGTTTGATAGAATTACAGTCCGTGAGCAATCTGCCTTGGATATATTAGCAGATATGGGAATTCATGGAGAATTGCAGGAAGACCCTGTGTTTCTATTGAGTGCAGAAGAGTGGGATGAGGTCTTAGGACTGAACGATTTATGGCATGAGCTTAATCGTGCGGATGAAAGATACGTGCTGATTTATGATTTTTTTCTTACGGATGAGATAAGGTCTGCCGCACAGAAATATGCAAGGGAGAATAATTGTAAGATATATGCTATATGTAGTAAGCGTGTAGCTTATGCTGACAGGAATTTTGTTTATTCAGGTCCAGATGTTTTTGTCAATCTGGTAAAGCATGCAGATTGTGTTATCAGTAATTCCTTCCATGGGACTGTCTTTGCAATGATATATGGAGTGTCTTATGTGATTGTCGACCGTCCTGACGGACTTAATGTGAGGATGCGTGACTTGTTGGAAAGAAGAAACCATATAGGGAAGAGTAAAGCGTTGTTAAAAAAATAAAGTGAAATATACTTTGGTGTACAATATATGAGACGTGACAGCTCTTTAGACGTTATACGTATTTTGGCATGTGTTATGGTTGTGCTGATTCATTCGCCATTACCTGAATCTAATGCAGACAACAGTTTGTTGCTTGTCTTGGTGAGTTATCTTGCTGCTCCATGTATAGGGCTGTTCTTTATGGTAAGTGGGGCTCTATCGTTAGGGGGGGAAGGCCTTTAGCGTGTCTGCTTTTTTGAGAAAACGTATCACAAGAGTTGTTGTACCTCTCGTCTTTTGGAGTATAGTGGGTTGGGGATTAGAGTCAATGTCTATTCCTAATGATGAGAACGCAGTGTTGTGGTATATGTACAGTATATCTGGCCTGTATCTGTTGACTCCTGTTTTGCGGAGATGGATGGATGTGGCTAGAATACGGGAAGTGGAGTTTTATTTACTCATATGGGTTGTCACATTGTGTGTGCCGATAGTGGAGATGTTCAGAGATGTTGATGAAGGTGACACGAGCTGGCTGTATTATTTTCATGGATATGTCGGCTATTATGTTCTTGGCGGTATATTTGGACAAGTATTACGGCAAGAACGAGTCTTTGTTGTATAGATGGAGAAAAAGGTTGATACTTCCGCTTTTTATCGTCGTTTCGTTGGTTTTTCCTGCTGCCATGAGGCTCTTGGACGTGGAAGTAGACTTTTATAGGGTGTTCTGGTATTTGGGTGTGAGTGTCATGATGATGTGTGTAGTATGGTGGATAGTGTTGAGGCATGTTTGTGCTAAAGTTAAGGAAATGCCTAAATGGATAGCTTCTGTATCGTCTCTGACATATGGTGTATATCTGACTCATATATTGGTGATGCGCAATGTGCTATGGAGGATGGATTGGATGATAGCCTTGCCAGGAGCAGCTCAGATAGCTGTTTGTACTTTATTGACCTTTGTCTTGAGTCTTGTTGCGAGCTATGGACTGTCAAAGGTGAGGTTCTTGAGAATGAGCATAGGGATGTAGAAGGTTGTTGCTGATGCCGTTTCCGTGTGTGATTTTATTGGTGAATGTTAGGAGTAAGATGACAGTTGATAAGCCTACCCATCGTCAGCACATGCCATATCATGACTATAAGGCGCGCTGCATATATCATGTTACACTTGTGTGCAGCGATAGGGCAAAGGTGCTGGGACGTATAGTGGGTGATAGCGTGGCAAATGCTTGCTGCGAGCTGACCCCGTTGGGTGTGGAGGTGGCAAGAGCCATACAGGGCATGCCAGGGTTTGTCGCTAAGAAAGGTGGCTGCGTGCAGATATTGGCTGCTGTGTGCATGCCGGAGCATGTGCACTTTGTGCTTTATGTGAAGGAAAGGATGCCGGAGAATGTGGGCGTGGTAATAAGAGGATTTAAGCAGGGGTGCAATAAGGCGCTGAGGAGATGGCTGGAGATGAGTGAGGAGAGATATGGGGGCAATTGTGAGGGTTGTGGCGACCATAAAATGGTCGAGTCGCCTAACGGAAAAACAGATGACGGAATGAGAATGGCTGGCATGGGGAGGAAGACTGGCATGGGGAGGAAGACTGGCATAGTGAGGAAGGCTGGCATAGTGAGGGAGACTGGCGTGAGGGGTGAGGCTGGGGGCTCCAGTGCTTTTGTTGGGTGGGGTCCGTTTTCTCCGTCTGGCATAGATGCCTTTTTAAGGCAGCTCACCTCGCTTAGCTCAGAGCGCATAAAGCGCGATCATGCTCTTTTTGAGCCAGACTATGACGAGACACGCTTACGCCGAAAAGGGCAGCTGAGAGCCATGATAGACTATGTGCACAAAAATCCTCGGCATCGCTGGCTGAAGCAGCATTATCCAGGGTGGCTTGTGCCGATGAGGGGCATCGTGATAGCTGGCAGGCGTTATGATGCCATAGGCAATGCCAATCTCCTTGGCTTGCCAAGATGGCAGGTGCATGTGAGAAGGGCCTGGGGCGATGAGAAAAGGCGCGGATATATGAATGATTGTGTGAGGAGAGCTCGTGGAGGCTATGCGCTTGTGTCTCCTTTTATCAGTGAGCATGAGGCGAAGGTGAGAGACTTCTGTCTGGCAGAGGGGCACTCTGTGCTGGTGCTTGTGGATAATGGCTTCTCTGAATATGCCCAATGTCCTGGAGGACTGTATGACTATTGTGTGAATGGCCAGGTGCTGGTCTTGGCACCAAGCGAACTGAAGCATGAGGACAGAAAAGGCTCAATAAGCAGGGATGAATGTGTGTGGTTGAATGGCCTGGCAGAGGATATCAGCGGAGAGGTATGATGACTTGCGTACATTATGAAAACTCCTCAATGAGATATCAATGGAGAGGTATGATGACTTGCGTGCATTATGAGCACTGCCTAATGAGAAAATAAAGATATGAAGCCGAAAATACTTATATTGATGCACTACATGGAACTGGGCGGAGCGGAGAGCGCTTTGCTTGGACTCTTGCAGAGTGTGGACCCTGAAAGGCTGGATGTGGATGTCTTTATATATAGCCACAGGGGAGAGCTGATGAAGTATATACCTGTGGACAAGGTGCATCTGTTGCCAGAGGTGAAGGCATACTCTTTGACAGAAAAGCCCATTGCGGAGGTTGTGAAGAACGGGTATATAAGGCTTGCTCTTGCCAGAGTGTGTGGAATAATGCGCACCAGACGTTTCTGCAAGAGAGTAGAGGCTGGGGATAAGCCCTACGAGTGCGCCATGTTCTTTCAGCAGAGCATGACATGGCGTGTGCTTCCCAAAATCAATCCTGATGTGGAATACGACCTTGCTGTCAGTTTTTTGACTCCGCACTTTGTCGCGCTCAACAATGTAAGGGCAAAGAAAAAGATAGGATGGATTCATACAGACTACACGCGAATAACTATAGATGTTGCAGCCGAAGAGAAGATGTGGAGACAGCTGGACTATATAGCCAGTATAAGTGAGGAGGTGGGAGAAAGGTTTTGTGAAGTTTTCCCATCGTTGAGGGGTAAAATAGTCCAGATAGAGAACATTCTCAATTCTGGCTTTATCAGAAGAAGGGCGGATGAGAGCGCAGTCAGGTTGTGTAAGGAAGATGGTGCAGTGAAGTTGCTCACGATAGGAAGGTATTGTCCTCCTAAGAGAATGGAAATCATACCAGAGTTGTGCAGAAGGGTGAGAGAATCGGGCGTGGATGCCAGGTGGTATGTCATAGGTTATGGCAGCGCGGAGATAGAGGAAACCGTGCGAGAGAATATAAAGAAAGAGGGCATGACAGACTATGTGGTGCTGCTCGGGAAAAAGGAGAATCCTTATCCTTATATCAAGTCATGTGATGTCTATGTGCAGCCGAGCAAGTTTGAGGGCAAGTCAATCACGGTGCGAGAGGCGCAGATAATGTGCAAGCCTGTAGTCATATCCAATTATCCGACTGCAGCGTCACAGGTGACCGACGGAGTGGATGGCGTTATCATGCCATTGGATGTAGAGGAAGGCGCCAAAGTGATGGCAGGCTTCTTGAAGGATGAGGCAGCCCGCGAGCGCATGGCTCATTATCTGAGTGCGCATGATTATGGTAATGCGGAAGAGATTGAAAAAATATATAAATTGTTGGGATGATACCAAAGATTATACATTATTGCTGGTTTGGCGGCAAGCCTTTGCCAAAGATGGCGGTAAGGTGCAGGGACAGTTGGGAGAAATATTTTCCTGGCTATGAGATAAAGGAATGGAATGAAGGTAACTTTGATGTTGGTCAATGCGAGTACACCAGGTATTGCTATGAGCACAAGCTGTGGGCTTATCTGAGTGACTATGTGCGGCTTGCTGTGGTGGAGCAGTATGGAGGCCTGTATTTCGACACAGACGTAGAAGTGGTGAGGACACCATACGAACTGCTGGCAGGCTGTCGCGCATGGTTTGGATGGGAAACGCCTGAATACATCAATACAGGACTTGGCTTTGCGGCAGAACCGCACCATGAGGCGGTAAGGGCGATGGTAAAACAATATGAGGGCCTCGTCGTTGGCGGTACATACCAATCAGATAACGGCAAGATGTGGGGATGTCCGCAACTGAACACCATGGCCATGGAGGAAAATGGACTCGTGAGGGATGGCAGCGAACAGACTGTTTGCGGCGCAAGGATTCTGCCTGTAGACTATCTGTGCCCTTATACAGATGCTACAGGTGAATTGAACAAGACAGAGAGAACAGTTTCCATTCATTGGTTCAGCAAGTCGCCACATGGCAAGATGGCATTGTGGAAGATGAAGATGATGAGGCCTGTGAGAAGGATTATAAAGAATGTTTTAGGAGGAATTTAAGATGGGATCATTGCCTATAGACCCGCATACATTGAAGAATGTATACTATTGGGGAATATTTTTATGGTGTTTTTTCTTGTATTGCAGTTATGCAGGTTCCAACAACTGCAATAAGCTGTTGCAGAAGAACTCTGCAATACCAGCCATATTTTTTACGTTTTTCTTGATTATATACATGGGCCTTCGCCCTGTAAGTTTTGTCTTTGGAGACACTATCAATTATGCGGCTGGTTATGCTAGAGCCAGCGGACCGGCTGCATGGGTGATAGATATGAAAGAAGAATGGTTGTGGACATGTGTCATGTTGGCGTGCAAGTCCTCAGGCCTTACGGTGAATGCGTGGTTCTTGATAATAGAAATAGGGTATCTCGGCTTTCTTATGCTGGCGATGAAGAAGCTCATATGGGAAAATCCATGGATGGGCATGCTTTTCTTCCTGTCCGCATTTTCAACATTCACATTTGGCACTAACGGCATTCGCAATGGCTTGGCGTGCTCTATGGTGACTTGGATAATGGCTATGGCAGTCAACAAGAAGCCTGTGCAGATGGTGCTCCCAGCCCTGTTGACAATATTTGCTATGGGCATTCACAAGTCGACCCTGTTACCTGTTGCGGCCTTCCTGGCAGCTTCATTTGTGGTGAAAAATCCGATGTGGGCAATATATTTCTGGATATCAAGCATTGGCATATCGTTGGTAGCAGGCGGACCTGTGTCTAATTTCTTCATGGGTATGGGCTTTGATGACCGTATGACACAATATGCTGGCGGCATGGGCGAGTATGGAGACCAGTTCTCAAATACAGGCTTCCGTTGGGACTTCCTGCTGTATAGTGCCATGCCTGTGTGGCTCACGTGGTATATCTGCAAAAAGGCACAGAAGGAGCGCACTCTGTATGGTGACACGGCGGAAGAGGCAGAGACTGGAGTTACAGGAGCTGGCCGTATAGCCGATGTGGACAGCATGAAGACTTTTAATGTATTGGCAACGACATATATATTGGCAAACTCCTTCTGGGTGATGGTCATCAAGGCGGCCTTTAGCAACCGTTTCGCTTATCTGAGCTGGTTCTTGTATCCTGTAGTGATAGCATACGCTGTCGTGAGACTGCATATATGGCCTGACCAAGACAAGAAGGCTGGTCTTATACTGCTTGCTCATGCTGCTTTTACCATAATAATGTTTATGCTTGGCAAGTTGTAGATGATTATGTTGACCTATTCAATAGCAATCCGCACATTGGGTACCAACCCCGATGTGTTCAGACAAGAGCTGCAGAGTATTGCGAGGCAGACGGTGAGGCCTGACAAAGTGATGGTATATATAGCCCATGGGTATGAGAGACCTCCGTTTACGGTGGGTGAGGAGGAATATGTGTGGGTGAAGAAAGGCATGGTGGCTCAGAGGACCTTGGGGTATGAAGAGATAGATTCTGATGTCATCTTGATGCTCGATGACGATGTGGAACTGGCTGATGACAGTGCCGAGAGGATGCTGAAGGCTATGGATGAGCATGGGGCAGACTGTGTAGCTGCAGACACATTCAAGAATCAGGATATGTCTTGGGCGCAGAAGATTTGCGCAGTTGTTAGCAACGGGGTCTTCCCGCGGCGTGATGACGGATGGGCTTTCAGACTGGGACTTGACGGTTCTTTTTCCTATAATAATGCTCCTAAGCAGTCGTTCTGTAGCACAGAAACGTTCTCAGGACCTTGCTGGATGATAAAGAAAACGGTGTTGAAAGCTGTCAGACTGGAGGATGAGCTGTGGCTGGACGAGATGGGGTTCGCGTATGGGGAAGATGCTGTCGAGTCGTACAAGATATTCAGAAATGGCTATAAATGCGGTGTCCTGTATGACAGCGGAGTGAGAAATCTTGACGCAAAGACGAGTAGCGGCGGCTATCATTCCAATGTGAGGAAGTATTACATAAGGTCGTATGGGATGCTTGTTGCATGGCGGAGAATGGTGTATGAGTGTGGCGACAGGAGAAGGCTTGCTGCTGTCATGTTCTCCATGAAGATGGCGTGGCAGCTGGTGCTGCATATGGCTGTCGCCTTGAGATACGCAAACATGAAGGTGCTCTCTAATTGTGTCAAGGGATGGCATGACGCTTATGTGCATGTGCATTCAGCAGGCTACAAGAGACTGCCGCCATATATAATCAATAGAAGCTTATGAAGACTTTGACTGTTTTTACCCCTACATACAACAGGGCGCACACTTTAGGACGCGTGTATGAGTCTCTGTGCCAGCAGATATGCATGGACTTTGAGTGGCTGGTGGTGGATGACGGTTCGTCCGACAACACGCGCGAACTGGTGGATGGCTATATGGCCGACACGAGTAAGGGCTTTGCCGTGCGCTATATATACAAGGAGAATGGCGGACTGTACACAGGCTATAATGTGGCGTATGCCAATATTGACACAGAACTGTGTGTCTGCATAGACAGCGATGACTACATGCCTGACGATGCCGTAGAGAAGATAGTCTCTTTCTGGAAGGAGCATGGCGACAGCCGCTATGCTGGCCTGTTGGGCCTGGATTACAATATAGCGACTAAGCAACTGATAGGCGGAAAATTTCCAGAGGGACTGAAGGAAGTGTATTTCTACGACCTTACGCTGAAGAATCTCCATTCGGGAGACACAAAGCCTGTGATGAGGACTTCGCTGATGAAGAGGGTGGCTCCGCAGATAGGTTTCCCTGGTGAGAAGAACTTCAATCCAGTGTATATGATGCTCCAGGTGTGTGATGACTATCCTGTGCTGCTGATGAATGAGAACCTTTGCAATGTGGAGTACCAGATTGGCGCTGACAGCATGAGCCAGGGCATATGGCGGCAGTATGTCAACAGCGCGAGAAGCTTTGCGAAGCTGAGGCTGCTGGAGATGGGGCTGAAGCATAACACATGGCGGAACAAGGTGCGTGTCTGTGTGCACTACATATCATCATGCCTAATAAGCAGGGATGGCGATTGGCTGAGAAACAGCCCGCTGAAGATGGTGACTGTGCTGCTGAGTCCTGCGGGACTCGCTTTGTACTTGCTGATAATGTGGAAAAATAGAAAATGAGCATGATATGAGAATACTTCATGTTATAACCTCTCTCCGCACGGGTGGGGCAGAGAAACTGATGGTCGACCTGTTGCCGAGGCTGAAAGCCTTGGGACATGAGGTCGACCTTTGTGTGTTTGATGGGGTGAGGACTCCGTTTTATGACGAGATAGAGGCAAGGGGCATAAAGGTGATTGCCTTGGGACACGACGCATATTCTCCTAGGTGCATATTGCAGTTGGCGAGGCTGATGAGTGGTTATGACGTGGTGCATAGCCACAACACGTCTTGCCAGTATTACGTGGCGATAGCAGGTCTTGTGAACCGATGCAAGCTGTTCACTACTGAGCACAACACGACCAACAGAAGGCGCAGCATGAAGTGGCGGCTTCTTGACAGGTGGATGTATGGGCGATATGAGAAGATTGTATGTATCACAGAGTTGACTATGAACAATCTGCTTGTCCACATAGGCGAGCGTTTTGCTGGAAGATGCAAGGTCATTTATAATGGAATAGACCTGAGCGCATTCAGGAGAGAGAAGAAGGCCATCCCTCGCATATCGGATGAGAAGGTCGTTCTTATGGTGTCGGCTTTCAGGGAACAGAAGGACCAGAAGACTCTGGTCAGGGCCATGGAACTGCTGCCCGACAGCTACGTCCTTCTCCTTGCTGGAGGAGGCGAGAAGTATCTGATGGACGACTGCAAGGACTTGGCGAGGTTCCTTGGCGTGAAGGACAGGGTCAGGCTGCTTGGCGTGAGGTCGGATGTCATATCTCTGCTTCATGAGGCTGATGTGGTGGTGCTGTCGTCACATTACGAGGGACTCTCACTCTCCTCGCTTGAGGGCATGGCCAGCGGCAAGCCTTTTGTGGCAAGCGATGTGCCTGGACTGAGGGATATTGTGGGTGGCTATGGTGTGCTCTTCCCTCATGAGGACTATCATGCTTTGGCGCATGAGATACAGACGCTGTGTGAGGATGAGGAGTATAGGGAGAGTGTGTGCAGGAAATGCTACGAGAGGGCTATGATGTTTGACATATCTCTGATGGCTAAGAAATATATGGAATTGTACACACAATAGTTGAGTGAAGTAGGCACTCATGGTGATTGATAAACAGAAGGAAAATATGACCGAGAGAGAATGCGACAAATATGGGAGCGGCTTACCTAGAAACTATAAAATAATTTAGAACACATACTTAACATCTGCTTATGCTTTACACGTTAGCTCATGTCATAAAGAATAAGGCTCCTTGGATATGGAGTGTGTCAGAGGATTTGAATGCTTTCGTTTTCAAGATGATGAAGGCTGCGCCGCTGAAGAGGTTAGGCGGTTGTTGTGCCGATGGCGTGAGGTTGGCCACGCTTGATGATGCGAGCCGACTGGCAAAGTTTTTTAGCGAGCAGCCGGAAGAGAGCTACAAATGGTTTCGCCCTCATGGATTTGATGAGGCTTCTGTTAGGCGATTGCTGAAGACAGCTTCGTATATAATATATGTTCAGGAGGAGGATGGCGATATCATCGGTTATGCCTTCTTGCGCAGCTTCTGCAACGGCAAGTGCTTCCTGGGCAAGATGGTGGACAGTCGTCATCAGGGGAAAGGCGTTTGCACGACATTGTGCAGAGTCGGGATGAGGATGGCCACCGTGCTTGGAATGAAGATGTATGAGAGCATCAACGAGGCGAATGTGGGGTCGATGAAGGCAAGTCAGAAGGCCTGTGAGGTCATTCTTGTTGAGAAGTTGAAGGATGGGGATGTGCTGATAGAGGACAGAAGAAGAGGGAATGACGCGTGGTATGCTGAGAATGGATATATAAGTGAATAATGAAGAATGACAAGGCTGAGAATGGATATTCAAGTGAATAATGATAAAGGATATTCAGAAATAGAGATATATGATGGATGTCCGAGTGAAAAATAAAGAATGAGATATGGCAAAGTTCTTATTTGACAGGATAGTGGCGCTCGTCGGCCT
Source organism: uncultured Bacteroidaceae bacterium (assembly GCA_934271655.1). Taxonomy (GTDB): domain Bacteria; phylum Bacteroidota; class Bacteroidia; order Bacteroidales; family Bacteroidaceae; genus Minthosoma. The sequence goes on from CAKQRW010000012.1 coordinate 16,681, forward strand.
GTGCTGCTTGTGGCCTGTGCTGCTTGTCGTGTGGGTGCTGATACATGTGAAGATGCCTGGAGGCCCGGCTATCTTCAGCCAGAAGAGGGTGGGACTTGGCGGCAAGTTGTTCACCATGTACAAGTTTCGCAGCATGACTGTGGGGCATGGTGGCAGCTCTGTCTCTGTGGCAGGCGAGAGCCGCATAACGCCTTTAGGCGCGAAACTGAGGAAGTATAAGCTCGATGAACTTCCCGAACTATGGAACGTGCTCATTGGAGACATGAGCTTTGTGGGGCCTCGCCCTGATGTGCCTGGCTATGCCGACATGCTTGAAGGCGAGGACAGGCTCATCCTGAAGTTGCGTCCGGGCATTACGGGACCCGCATCCTTGAAGTACAGGAACGAGGAGGAATTGCTTGCCAAGGTGGATGACCCTCAGAAATATAATGATGAGGTGATTTATCCCGACAAGGTGAGAATCAATCTTGATTATTACAGGCATCACTCCTTGCTGGGTGATCTGAAACTTATCATAGAGACTGTCTGTGGATAACTTATTTATAGACTATCAAGGTGGCGACTTATTTATATAGAATTGTCATAGTGATGACTTATTTGTTGAAATCGTTTGTCGGTAAGGAGATAATATGGGTAAGAAGATAATACGTGCGGCTACCATCGGCATGTCGCTCAACATATTCTGCCGTGGCCTGCTCCGCGAGTTGAAGGATGAGGGCTATGAAGTAGTAGCCCTGTCGAGTCCTGATGCTGACCTTGACGAACTGGGCGAGCGTGAGGGTGTGCGCACTATAGGTGTGAGTATGGAGAGGCATGTGTCTCCAGTAAAGGACCTCATCTCATTGGTCAAACTAACCTTTGTAATGGCAAGAGAGCGGCCCGACATGGTTCATTCGATGACTCCCAAGGCTGGTCTCCTCTGCATGATGGCTGCATGGCTGGCTCGTGTGCCTGTGAGGGTGCACACGTTCACAGGACTTGTATGGCCTACGGCTACGGGACTGCCGCGCAGGATACTGATGCTGACAGACCGTATAACATGCTCCTGCGCCACACACGTCATTCCTGAGGGCGAGGGCGTGAAAAACGACTTGCGGAGCCACATCACGTCCAAGCCCATGAAAGTGCTGGGATATGGCAATGTGAGGGGCGTGGACCTGGATTATTGGCGTAGAACATCTCCAGCACATGCTGGCGCAAGTAATGGTGAGTTCACGTTCGTCTTTGTGGGACGAATAGTCAGGGACAAGGGCATAAACGAACTGGTAAGCGCATTTGTGCGATTGAATGTGGCTTATCCGCATGTGAGGCTTGTCCTGGTGGGACCTGCTGAGGACAACTTGGATCCTGTCACTCCATATACAGCCCGACAGATAGAGGAATGCGCGGCCATAGAGTCGGCTGGCAGCCAGAAAGACGTGCGCCCTTATTATGAGAAGGCCGACGCTCTGGTCTTCCCGAGCTACCGTGAGGGCTTCCCCAATGTGGTCATAGAGGCTGGCGCTATGGAATTGCCAAGCATCGTCACAGACATCAATGGCTCGCGAGAGATAATAAGCAATGGCGAAAACGGCCTTGTGGTGCCTCCGAGAGATGAGGCAGCGCTTTTTGAGGCTATGAAGTACATGGTCGAGCATCGTGATTCTGCCGAGCAGATGGGCAAGCGCGCGCGCTCGTCTGTTGCCAACAGATATGAGCAGTCTTTTGTCCGCAGGTGCCTTAAAACGTATTATTGTGAGATTCTTGCCCGAAAATAATGTTTGTTTGGCGAAATAATATTATTTTTGCGAGAGAAAAAACTAAATGGCTATGGAAAGGATATACTTGTGCTTGGCTCACATGAGCGGCAACGAACAGAAATACATACAAGAGGCCTTTGACACCAACTGGGTGGTGCCTCTGGGTCCCAACGTGAATGCCTTCGAGGAAGACCTTGCAAGGTTTGTCATGGGCGGAGACAAAGGTATGGGCGACGGCAAGGAAGCGAAGCATGTGGTGGCCTTGAGTGCTGGAACAGCAGCCATACATCTTGGCCTGGTGATGCTGGGAGTGGAGCGTGGCGACGAGGTCATCTGCCAGTCGTTCACCTTTGCGGCCAGCGCCAACCCTATAGTATACCAGGGAGCCACTCCCGTGTTCGTCGACAGCGAGCCAGGCACCTACAATATGGATCCGGCCCTGCTGGAAGAGGCTGTCAAAGACAGGATAGCTAAGACAGGCAAGAAGCCTAAGGCCATCATCGTGGTCTATCTGTATGGCATGCCTGCTTATATAGACGAGATAATGGAGGTGGCCGCCAGATATGAGATACCTGTGCTGGAGGACGCTGCAGAAGCGTTGGGCTCTGAGTACAAGGGCCGGGTGTGCGGCACTATGGGAGAGTATGGCGCTCTCTCTTTCAACGGCAACAAGATGATAACCACCAGCGGTGGCGGTGCGCTCATATGCCCTGACGAGGAGAGCAAGAAGCGTGTGATGTTCTACGCCACCCAGGCCCGTGAGGCATATCCGTATTATCAGCATGAGAAGATCGGATACAACTACCGCATGTCAAATATATGCGCTGGCATAGGGCGTGGTCAGATGACTGTGATGGATGAGCACATCGCCCATCACCGCATGGTGCATGACCTGTATGTCGACCTGCTTGACGGTCGGGATGGCTTCGGGATGCATTCGGCTCCTGAGTCTTATATGGCTCCTAATTACTGGTTGTCCACCATCCGTCTCGGAAAGCCTGACGCGGCTGGATCCAAAGGCTCATGTGACGCAGCGCCTGACGATAAGGTGCTGCTCCTTCAGAAGCATCTCGATGCCAAGGGCATTGAGACCCGCCCCCTGTGGAAGCCCATGCATCTGCAGCCTGTATACAAGGATGCTCCATCGTATGTGAATGGGGTCAGCGAGAGCCTTTTCAGATGTGGCCTGTGCTTGCCAAGCGGCCCCTGTGTCACAGAGGAGCAGGTGCGCTTCATCTCAAGCGAGATAAGGGCTTTCGCCAATCGGTAGCCGCGACTTAATATATAAGTAGCCGCGGCTAAATATGAAAATATGGAATCAAGTGATGATGAGAACAGCAAGATACATAATGATGATGGCGTTGATGCTGTCTGCCGCATCTGTGTGCGCCCAAAAGAAAAAAGCTTGGGAACCGCCTAAGCGTCCGAAACTGGTGAAGTGGAATCCGCCTGTGGAAAAGAACCCTGAGGTGATAGATGTGTGGAGACCGTATGACGTGTCGGACAACTGGATGGTCGACTTTCTTGGCGGTCCTGCGCTCTCTCTTGCGGAGAACATGGCTGGACACCAGCTCGTCGATGTTGTCAGGCCAGCCTTTGAGGTCAGCTTCGGCAAACAGCAGTCGCGTCTGTGGAGCACACATTTCTCTATTGGCTACGCCCAGCAGATAGGATGTGCCAGCGATGCCGATGTCAAGGCCAACAAGCTTTTGGGCAACGGACGCTACCAGTTCAGCGTGGCGTCGTTTTATTTGGATGAGGCTCTCAGCCTGACTAAACTGTTCAGCCGTTATGACGAGTCGCGAAAGGTGGATGTCCAGATGTTTGGCGGAGTGGGCATGAACTACTCTTGGGGCTTCAGCAAGAAGACCCTGCTGTGGAAGCGTGTGGGCTATGAGATAAACCGTGACGACCATTTCAACCTGGCGCTGCGTGCTGGAATGCAGATGCTCATCAAGGTGGGAGAGCCTGCCGACATAGTCATACGAGGCTATGGCACATGGGTGGGCGATGACTATAATGGTGTGAAGCACTCGCAGAGCTTCACTTTCGATCCTTATATAGGTGCCTCAGTGGGAGTGCGGGTGCATCTGGCCGACCAGTATGGCAGCTACAGATACTATAAGGTGCGCCGTGCGGAGGCCAACTCCCTGAGGGGAAACCACCCAAAGATAGCTGAGTTCCTTAATGACGAGAAGCAGAAAGAGCTTGACGACAGGGAGAGAAGCGAGAAGGTAGCGTTTGGCGAGCTGATGAAGACACACATCTCGTTCTATGTAGACCGCACTTTTGTCAACGACCAGCAAATGGAGAACATACGCATCGTGGCTGGCTTCCTGCACAATCATCCGGAGGTGAACCTCGTCATCAGAGGCTACAGCGGAGCATCACGTGGAGAGGAGAATCCTGTGATGCATCTGGCAGAGAAGCGCGTGAAGGCCGTGAAGAAGGCTCTCGTGAAGTATTATGACGTGGACGAGAGCCGACTCACCATGGAGTTTGACGAGGAGGCAGAAGCACCTTACCGTCTCAGCAGCGACTGGATTGATGCTGTCGTCTTTGAGATGAAGGAGTGATGATTGAGATGTAAAGGATGTATGACAAAGAATGACACAGAGGCTTCGAGATGCCGCAAAGACATGTGCGGAGACATGCTGACTGCTATTGACAACATGTCAAAAACTTATCAAATATCATGAAAAATATAAATTACTATCATTGAAAGCTTATTTTTTGTGTTAAAGTGTGCTTGTTTGAGGAAAATTAGTAACTTTGCGCCTTGTATAGTGGCTCTTTAAAAAGAAAACCGATATGCGTGATACATTAAAACACACGAAACAGAAATTTGAAAAATGGTATTTCTCTCGGGAATCGCTGCCGTTTTGGGCTGTCACGGTGCTCGATGCAACCATCATATTCACATCAATGCTTCTGATGTATTGCTTGGTGTATGGCCCGGCTAAGTTGGTCGGAAACGGCTACAACATGCTGTACACGTTTGCCATCGACATGATTTTCTACTTCATAGGCATGCGTGTCTTCCGCACATATACCGACGCCTCGCGAGCACTCGAGTTCAACAACATCTCTCGTTCGGGATATGCTGTGTTCTTAGGCTCAGCCATATGCATGGCCATGAGGTGGACTATCGATGCCTTGCCCTTCACGGAACAGGTGCCCTATCGAGTGTTTGTCCTCACGGCAGTCTGTGCCACAGTGCTCCTCACGTCGTGGCGAGTGGTGGCACGCAACCTCTTCGACATGGCGAAGCGCAATGTGAATGAGGCCGTGGAGCTTCTGCCCCGTGCGGAGATAGAGATAAACATGGAGAAGATAGGCGAGATGCTCAGAGGCAAGTGCGTGCTCATCACTGGAGCAGCCGGAAGCATAGGCAGCGAGATGGTGAGGCAGATAGCATCCTATGAGCCACGCCACATGATTCTCATCGATCAGGCTGAGACCCCGATGCACGACCTTGAGCTGGAAGTGCAGGCGCGGTGGCCAAAGGTGAAGACCGAGTATCTTGTCACGACAATAACGAACCAGGAGCGCATGAAGAAGGTCTTTGAGACCTGGCATCCTGACTATGTGTTCCATGCGGCTGCCTACAAGCATGTGCCGATGATGGAGCAGGACCCAAGCTCTTCTATAATGAACAATGTGGTGGGAACACGCATCATGGCCGATCTGGCTGTGGCTAACAAGGTGAAGAAGTTTGTCATGGTGTCTACCGACAAGGCGGTCAATCCCACCAACGTTATGGGATGCTCCAAGCGCCTGTGCGAGATATATGTGCAGAGCCTCAATGAGTGGCAGAAGAAGAAAGCTGGTCCAGACGGCTTCTACACGCAGTTTGTCACCACACGCTTTGGCAATGTGCTGGGATCTAATGGATCGGTGATACCTCTCTTCAAGAAACAGATAGAGATGGGAGGTCCCGTCACCGTGGCCCACCCGGATATAATACGCTACTTCATGCTCATACCAGAGGCATGCGCGCTGGTGCTTGAGGCTGGCACGATGGGCGAGGGCGGCAAGGTCTATGTGTTTGACATGGGACGTCCGGTGAAGATATATGACTTGGCTAAGAAGCTCATCATACACAGCGGCAGACGCGACGTGAAGATTGTCTTCACAGGACTGAGAGAGGGCGAGAAACTCTATGAGGAGGTGCTCATCAAGGGAGAGAAGGAACAGCCTACAGACAACCCGAAGATACGCATCGCCAATGTCTTGCCCAACGTGTATGAGACTGTGAGCAAGCAGATAGACGAACTGGTGGAGGCGTGCCGCTCATACGATGACATGAAGGTGGTGAGGATGATGAAGATTATTGTGCCTGAGTACAAGAGCAACAACTCTAAATATGAAGCGATAGACAAGGAATTGCATCGCTGACAGCTCCAGCGTGGCGATGTGATGAGCCGCTTTGCTGGAGGCGTGTAGGAAATAAGAAAGTAGTTTTGGCAAAGTCAGTAAGTATTGTTCAAGAAAAAAGGATTGGTTGGATTATAGGGAATGAAGAAAGATATGAAGTGAAAAAATATAAGTAAATAAATTTTAGCGTTTATGAAGAAGATTCTTTTTTGTGTGATATGTGCTGTGATGACGGTTGTGGCCGCCGCTCAGCGCACGAATGATAATGATTCTATCATACAGATACTGGATGAGATGGGCGTGCCAAGGGTGGAGAAAAACTATATAGCCAATTCCAGCTTTGTGGACAACTGGTACGTCGGGCTGTATGGCGGACTCACTTCCAACTGGGGAAGCGATGTGTCGCATGCGCCTTTCTTCCGTGTGATGGGGCCTGCCGCCGCAATGACAATAGGAAAGGAAATCACGCCAATCAGCGCTGTGCGCCTGCAGATGAACTATATACGCAACACAGGTGTCACAGACAACCAGTTCGGCAGCGATCTCAGCGACCTCTTCCATAAACGCTACCGCTGGAACTCCTATGGACTTAACATAGACTATCTGCTCAATTTCACCAACCTCATCTTTAAGTTCAGGGAAGGCCGAAAGTTCTATCTGCAGGGAGTGATTGGCATAGGAGGCTCTGTGTCGCGCAACTATGACACAGGACGCTTCTCTGACGGACAGGACAACTCGCACGGAGCGCAGCTCAACAATAATGACAAGTATGACAACCGCCAGCACTCGCTCGTCAATCTGCGTGCCGGACTTGCCACGACCTTCTGGGTGGCTCGCAACTGGACGCTGCATGCGGAGCTGGTAGGCAACCTGCTCGACAACTCATACGACAGCAACCCTACGACTGAAAACACATGGGACGGACACAACGACCTGCTTGTGGGCATCAGCTATCGCTTCAACAACAAGGGAAAGCAAAAGCCTGGATTCTACTATCCGCGCCACGATATAGAGGTGTATAAAAGAAAGCTGGCTGAGATTGGCGACATACGTGACAAGACCAACAAGCGACTTAACGACCTTGCAGAACAGACCGATACACTCGATGTGGATGCCAAGGTCATATACACGCTCATAGCCTTTGATGCCAATGACGCTACCGTAGACCGACTTCAGCAGACCAACATATACACTACTGTGCTGGCGTGGGCCAGAGACCCGAAGAACCTGATATACATAACCAATAGCTCAGGCGTGGACGACCGCCTGTTTCGCCGCAGGGTGAAGTCGATAGTGGACATACTTGTGGAGCGCTATGAGGTGCCTGTCAACAAATTGCGCGTCTTTGCCAATGAGAAAGACATAAAGGCATCGGGCGACTACATAGAATGTATAGTCAACGACTGATGAAATGAAAATCCTTACGCACCAACTATAATAATTCTTACAAAGTGAATTCTAATTATAACGTGAATATCAAGAGTATCAGTATCTGCATGATGCTATTGGCTCTTCCTTTGCTGATGATGGCAAAGCCTGTGGAGCAAAACGACAGCGTGCAGTCTATGAACGAGAGCCGAAAGGACATCGTCACAGCTAATGATAGCGTGAAGAGCAAGAAGAAAAAGCCTGTCGTGACGGAAGAGACAACAAACTCACGCACCGAGCTTGACGATGACAGCCTTTACTTTGACGACCTCGCCTATCTGGACGACTATAAGTTTGGAGACAATTTCTATGCTCTCCTTCAGACAGGTGTCAGTCATTCCATGTCTGAGAACACACGCTTCGGCAAATTCTTCTCCAATATGGAGCCGAGCATCAACATAGGCATAGGCAAGTGGATATACCCGTCGTTTGGCGTGAGGCTCACGGCTGGTGTGCACCCGCAGGTGGGACGCGCAGATCAGGAGCTGTGCGACCTCCCATATTCAGGCTACGTGCCTGCGGACGGTGAGAAATACCCGTTTGGCAACTATAAGTTCAAGCTCTTTACAGGTTATCTGGATGGCATGGTCAACTTCACCAACATCCTCATGAAATACCGCGAGAGCCGCAAGTTTAACCTTGTGGGCATCATAGGCCTCGGATTCAACTACACCTTTGGCTTCGAGAAGGAAAAGCTCGATTCGTGGAGAAATGGCGTGTGGTACACTAAGGGAGCAGGGGTGCAATCCTTCACTTATAAAGTCAATGCCGACCCTGGCAAGTATTTCGCTGCGCATGTCGGACTGCAAGGCCGATGGAAGGCGAGCAACGCATGGGACATAACAGCCGAGGTGACATTCAACGGCACGGACGATGAGTACAACGGCGTGTCGTATGACCGTGTCTACGATACCTATTTTGATGTTCTCGTCGGCGTGCAGTATCATTTCAAGGATTCTCACGGCCGCCGCCGTTTCCACTACGTCAAGCATCTTGAGACAGCCGTGCTTGAGAGGCTCGCCAAGATGGCTGGCGACGAGAACGAGCGTCTTGCAGAGGCCAACCTCATGATGCCTGAAATCTATGAAAAGGTCAACCTCAGCGAGGCTCTCCAGACCACCATCTCGTTCTATGTGGACCGCTACTACATCACCGACGCTCAGATGAAGAACCTGAAGAGTGTGGCCACATTCCTTATGACACACCCTGACATCAACCTCATCGTCACGGGATACGCTGACATCGAGACGGCCTATCCTGCCTACAACCTCCGCCTCTCGCAGAAGCGCGCGCAGGCTGTCTATGATGCTCTCGTCAATGAGTTTAAGGTGCCAAAGGAAAGGCTTAGGATAGACTATAAGGGCGACACGGTGCAGCCTTATGACCAGGTCAATGAATGGAACCGTGCCGTCATCTTCTTCCTCGACCGCAACGGAGGCAACAGCCAGATTCTTGAGTCGGAAAAGAAGAAGTGAGGCTGAGTGGCTCTGATGACGTGGAAGCTTGGGGAAAAAGCAATTCCATAAGCGGAATCCACTTGCTAACTTCACTATGGAGCATGCTAAGCGTAAAGGGGCACTCCAATACAGGTGCTCCAATACAGGTGCTCCACGTGTTGAAGAGCCGCCAGGAATAAAGAAAACTTCAAGTAATAGAGAGCATTTCAAAAATAGAGAGTATTTCCAAAAAAAGAGAGTATTTAAAAAAATAAGAGTGCGCCCAATAAAATAAAGTGAGCGCATGCTTATATATCTGTACGAACAAAAAAAGCTAAAGATATGAGAACCCTATTGTTTGTCGTAGCAGCGAGCTTGTCCTGCTTCTGTCATGCCCAGACAGTTGGCAGCCAGGCATCAGCAGAAGATAAGTCTGGTGGGCAAATCGTCATTCCAGAGGGCAAGGAGGTATTGGCCGACTCGTCTTATTACCGCAACGGAGACATCACATCGGTAACCATCCCTGCCTCGGTCAACCACATAGGCAGGTATGTCTTCGGGCATTGCTTCAAGTTGTCTTCCATAGAGGTGGACAAGGACAACCCTAATTACAAGTCTATCGACGGGGTGGTCTATTCCAAGGATGGCAAAACACTTGTGCTGTGTCCAGCCGGACGCACAGGACATTTCTCTGTGCCCCACCATGCCACAACCATAGCTCCATACGCATTCTATTCATGCAAGAAGCTCAAGACCATCTCTCTTGCCCAGGGCACCACAGAGATTCCCGATGGAGCGTTTGCAGGATGCTGGGGACTGGAAGATGTCAAGATGCCGCAGGGACTCAAGCGCATAGGCCGCCGCGCCTTCGATGGCACCATCATACAGCAGATGAACTTCCCTACGTCTATGGAATACATTGCCGACAGCGCGTTTGTCAACACCAGCATTGTCGAGGTCAATCTGAAGGTCACCGAACCGTTTGAGCTTGGAGATAATGTGTTCAGCGAGATTCATGTCACACGGTTGAATGTGCCGTCAGCTGGCTTGCAGAAATTCAAGGCACATCCCAAGTGGGGACGCTTCGGACGAATCACACCTACTCACAGCTATTGGAACAAGTAGGGCCGTGAGGACCGTTTCTTGAAATGTTGGACCCACATTAGGAAGCGCCCTGCAAGAACAAGAGTCATCTATTGCAAAGACTCGTGCTCTTGCAGGGCGTTTCGCTTATTGTTGAATCCGTTCAGCCAGTTGCTCTGCTTATTTGGTGTCAGCTGATTTTTCCGGTTGGCTACTGCTGAATCAGTCCTGCTTGGCCATGCCACATGCTGTGACAACTCCTGAAAGTGCGGCCTGAAGGCAAGGGAAATGGTGTTGCGAGACATGCGCAAGTCTTATACAAAAGGACAAAAAGGACAAAAAGGACAAAAGGACAAAATGCCAAAACATAGTAAAACTATACAAAATAAGTAATTTTGATGAATTATACAAGGAAATGTCACTTGTCCTTTTGTCCTTTTTGTCCTTTTGTCCTTTTTGGGCAAGACATACCCGCGGATGTCATGATGACAATGAGAATCCTGATTCATCAGATAGTTTGTTGTGTCTGTAAAGTCTGGTGGTCGAGCACTGCAACATTCGTCACAGATTGACTATTGATGACTTGGCGCGCATGATACCTCACCCTGCTTTTCAGCCCTTGCAATCTGCCATGCTTTGCGCCCCCGCATCCTAAGGCTTGCATATCTTTATCCTAAGGTTAGTGCATCGTTATCCTGCACTTTATGCATCGTCATCCTAAGGTTTGTGTATCGTTATGTTTACAGCATATTAAGCAGTCGCCAACTGGGAGAAATCCGCTGCCCCCCTGAAGTAGGTGCTCGAAATAATTCGAGCACCTTCTTATTTGTTGAAGCCTTCAAGGGGTGTCGCTTCAATCTTTTATAAGCCTTATGTATTGTGCTTCCACATGAGTGCCAAGTGCGCCGAGCATCTCAAAGTTGATGAGGAAGACACGTTTAGCCCTGCCCTTGGCTTTCAGCAGCACACCCTCGTAGCCGTCAAACAGTCCGCCCACGATGCGCACCTTGTCGCCTTTCTTCAGATTGACCTCGTCTGGCCTGTAGTAAGTGATGTCATTCTCCATCTTTGTGGCAGAGTCGATGAACATTTCCATCTCGTGGTCTGGCACATGCAGGATTCTGTACGTGCTGCCGCTTTTGGCATAACTGTATGTGATGAAAGGGTTGGAGCTTTTCACAGAGTTGATTTTGCTGAACGCTCCATAGGCGAAAATGGTGTTTGCTATGAGCGGACGGCGCACAATGATTTTCTCGCCGCGCACTGTGATGTCAGCCTTTGTCATAGGGCAGAACGTGTCAATGCCGGCTCTTTCAAACACATCAATGGCCTTTTGTTCCTTGTGGCTCACCTTGATGACAAACCATTGCGGCTCATCATTCTTGTTGGCAGGGCGTTGCGCAGTCGCTTTACAGGGAGCTTCCCCCGCAATGCAGGCTCGGCTGTGTGGTGTAGGATGCTGCTGGCTGTGCGATATGGAATGTTGACTCTCTGATGACATTATAGTGCTTTATATAGTGAAATTATATGCAAAGATAAATAAAAAAGCCATAAAACATTGCCTATGACATGGAATAGTTGTAAATTCGTGGAATATTTGTAAAAATGAAACAAGAAATGAAAATTGCTATACCTCATCTGCAAGGCTTGCGAACAGTAGCAGGCATTTGCGCCATGTTCATGTCTACAATCTCTGCCTATCCCCAGCAATGGCCTGCTGCGGGTCGGGAGGCCAAGCCATACACTCGCTGGTGGTGGCACGGCAGCGCTGTCGATTCTGCCGGGATAGACTACTGCATGAAGGAATATGCCAAGGCTGGCATTGGAGGAGTGGAAATCACTCCTATCTACGGTGTGCAGCATGGTGAAGCCAAGGAAATATCCTATCTCTCGCCGCACTGGATGAGAATGCTCGGACATGTGGAGGAGATGGCGAGGCAGTTGGGCATGGGGGTAGACATGGCTACAGGCACAGGCTGGCCTTTTGGTGGACCTGCTGTGACTGAGGCCGATGCCGCGTGCAGGCTTATCTTTGACGCTGATGACAACCATGCTGTGGGACGCACCGGGCAGAAGGTGAAAAGGGCTGCTCCTGGTGGCGAGGGCCTGGTGATAGACCATTTCAGCCGCGATGCTGTGGCTCATTATCTGGCGCGTTTCGACACAGCCTTTGCCAACCAGCGCATGGCTTTTCCTAATGTCATGTTCAACGACTCTTACGAGGTGTACGGAGCCGACTGGACTCCAGCTTTCTACAGCGAGTTTCAGAAGCGGCGCGGCTACGACTTTGAGCCTTACACGTACATCCTCAACAAGAAAGACTCCTTGCGCTCTGACGGAGAGCGGCGCATCGTCAGCGACTATCGTGAGACACTTGGCGAGCTCCTTCTTGAGAACTTCACCATGCAATGGACAGCATGGGCGCACGCTCATGGCAGTATGACGCGCAACCAGGCGCATGGCAGCCCAGCCAATCTTCTTGACATATATGCGGCTGTCGACATTCCCGAGTGCGAGGGCTTCGGACTGAGCGACTTTGGCATCAGGGGACTTCGCCTGGACTCTGGATTCACCAAGAAGAACGACTCAGACATCTCCATGCTCAAGTATGCCTCTTCTGCCGCGCACATATCAGGCAAGCGGCTCACATCGAGCGAGACATTCACTTGGCTCACAGAGCATTTCCGCACGTCGCTCTCACAATGCAAGCCCGACCTCGACCTCATGTTCCTCTCTGGCGTCAACCATGTAGTCTTCCATGGCTCATGCTATTCGCCTGCCGACGAGCCGTGGCCAGGCAGACGCTTCTACGCCAGCGTCGACATGTCGCCCAACAATAACTGGTGGTCTGCCATGCCTGCTTTCTCCCGGTACATAGAGCGATGCCAGTCGTTCCTGCAGTATGGCAAGCCAGACAACGAGGTGCTGGTCTACCTGCCTTACTATGACATGATATACGACCAGCCTGGCAGCGTGGCTCTCTTCGACATACATTCCATGGAGAAGCGCGCCCCGAAGTTTATCAAGGCTGTGCAGGCAATCATAAACAACGGATATGACGTCGATTATGTCTCAGACCGCTATCTCATGCAGGACAGCGTGACAAGCCGCTATGCTGCCATCGTAGTCCCCGACGTGCGCTTCATGCCTCTCGCCACTCTGCGCCGGCTTGTCAGCATAGCCGAGCAGGGAGGAAAAGTGGTCTTCGTCAACTCGTTGCCTGTCTCTGTGCCTGGCTATGAGCGTGACAAGGAACAGAAGGAGTTTGCGGCACTCATCAAGCGCCTGCAAAAGACGGTCTCGTTCCATACGGAACAGGCCATGAGCATAGCGTGGGGCAATGGAAGTATCATCACCACGCCGCGCTATGATGACGGACTGCAGTTTACCTCTGCCAAGCAGGAGACCATGCGCTTGAAGCATGGGCTCAGTTGCGTGCGCCGCAGCAATGAGACGGGCCACCACTATTTCATATCCAACCTTCAGGGCAAGGATGTGGATGCTTATGTGGAACTTGGCACAGCCTTTAAGGCAGCTGCGCTCTACGACCCCATGACTGGCTCCATTGGGCAGGCCAAGGTCGATGGACAAGGCCGGGTGCGCCTGCAGCTCAAGAGTGGCGAGAGCATCATCGTGCGCACTTATGATGACGACGCGGCAGCATCTCTCAGCAAGTTGCGCACCTACCGTTATTACGACGCTCTCGAATACAGGGCCACTACACTCAAGAAGTGGACTCTGCGCTTCAAGGATGCCGCACCTGTGGCCATCAGCAAGACATACACCATGGACAACGGCGCCAAGCCATGGACAAGCCTCGGCGACTCTCTCCTCAACACTACAATGGCTACAGGCGTGTATTCCACTTCCTTTGAGATGCCAATGATACCTACTAATGCAGCCTTCATACTTGACCTGGGCGATGTGCGCGAGACGGCCCATGTGACAGTCAATGGAAAGGATGCCGGCACTCTCTTTGCTGTGCCCTATCGCATGGACATAACCGGCTTGCTCCATCAGGGACACAACACGCTCGATGTGGAAGTGGCCAATCTGCCTGCCAACCGCATAGCCCAGATGGACCGTGATGGAGTGGAGTGGCGGCGCTTCAAGGAAATCAATGTGGTGGACCTCAATTACAAGAAAGGCCATTATGACGGGTGGAAGGTGGTGCCGTCTGGCCTCAACAGCGATGTGAGGCTTGTCCCTTGTACAATAGTGGAATAAAAGCGAACACTTTGTAAAGACTTGACACAATAGGAAACTCGATAAGTAGGTGCTCATAATATGGGAGTGGCTTACTTTGATAATATAAAATAATTTTGGACACCTACTTATAATGAAGAAAAAAGCAATAGTTGCAGCTGCGCTTTTAGTGCTTCCCTGTTTGGCCTATGCGCAGCATGGTGCATCGGTAGCCAATGGAGTCAAGTGGAAGATAGGCAACAGCGCCATGCGTGTGGAGTTCGTGAAGCCTGACGTGGTGAGGGTGAGATGGACTTGCGGAGATCCGCTCTCCGACAATGACAATGGTGTCTGCGTGCCACATCCGTACAGCCATGTGCGGGTCAAGCGTACAGACCAGGGCGGCATCTTGTCCTTGGTGTCTGACAGTCTGGTCGTCAACATCGACAAGGCTACGGGAGCTTTGACATACCTCGACCGACAAGGGAAAAAGCTGCTGGCGGAGAGTGCATCTCAGCCGCATGCAGGCAAACAGATATATGTGGAGAACGTGACCTTCGACGAGAGCACGCGCCGCACGGTCAAGACAGCCGATGGAGACAAGGAGGTGATGGAGGTGCTGCGCCGCGACACGGTGGGCAGCTCATGGCAATGGACTCTCAATCTCTCTCTGTCAGAGGACGAAGCCCTTTATGGCCTCGGCGGATACATGGAGGACTACATGAACCTTCGTGGCAAGAAGGTGTATATGTGTCAGCATAATCTGAAGGAGATGGTTCCTGTGCTCAACTCCACCGCTGGCTACGGACTGCTTGTCAACGCTGGAAGTGAGATGGTGTTTGACAACACTGGCGGACACGCCAGCATAGAGATAGGCGCAGCACCGCAGCTCGACTACTATTTCATGAAAGGGCATAATATGGACGCCACTGTGGCCAACTACCGCTGGCTTACTGGTGAGGTGCCTATGATGCCGCTCTATCTCTTTGGCTACACACAGTCGAAGGAGCGCTACGTCAGTTCCAATGACCTTATCAGTACGCTCAGAAGGTTTCGTGATGACCACATACCTATAGACATGATAGTGCAGGACTGGAACTATTGGGAATCAGGCAGCTGGGGACACATGAAGATGAACCCTCGCGACTATCCCGACAAGCGCGCCCTCACCGACGCCATACATGGGATGAACGCCAAACTCATGATTTCCATCTGGCCTAGCATGACCGATTCGCCCCAGGAGAAGGACTTCCAGAGGCGTGGCATGCTCATGCCTGGCAGCAATGTCTATGACGCATTCTCGCCAAAGGCGCGTGACCTGTATTGGGACTATGCCAATAAGGAATTTTTCAGCAATGGCTTTGATGCGTGGTGGTGCGACTCTTCCGAGCCTATTGATGCCGACTGGGGCAACCGCGGCGCTTCATACACCTGGGATAGTCATGCCGAGCGATTCAGACTGTGCAGCAATAAACTTGCCGATGTGCTCGGACATGAGCGCAGCCAGCTCTACTCGCTCTACCACGCCATGGGCATGTATGAGCACCAGCGCCAGGCCTCCAGCGCCAAGCGTGTGGTCAACCTCACTCGCTCTTCCTATGCAGGGGAACAGCGCTATGGCACCATTGTGTGGAACGGTGACACGCATGCCTCATGGAAATCATTTGCGCAGATGATACCGGCCGGGCTCAACTTCGTGTCTACGGGCTGTCCCTACTGGACGGTCGATGCTGGCGCTTTCTTCGTCAAGAAGGGATGGGCATGGTTCTATGACGGCGATTTCGAGAAAGGGGTGGAGGACCTTGGTTACAGGGAATTTTATGTGCGCATGCTCCAGTATGCCACCTTCCTGCCTGTCATGCGCAGCCACGGCACCGACACGCCTCGTGAGCCTTGGCGCTTCGGTGATGCCGACAGTCCTTTCTACAGGGCGATAATAGACTGCATTCGCTTGCGCTACAGCCTCTTGCCATATACATACTCACTGGCTGCCGACGTGAGCTTCAACGCTGGCACTATGCTCCGCCCGCTGGCGTTCGACTATGCCTCAGATGCTAATGTGCTTGATCTGAAAGACGAGTTTATGCTGGGCAAGAGCCTGCTTGTGGCTCCTGTCACCACGCCTATGTATTACGCTCCAGAGTCAAAGCCTCTGGAGGGCGTGGCAAAGACACGCGATGTGTATCTTCCTGTTGGCAAGCGATGGTATGATTTTTACACCAACCAGACGTATGACGGTGGGCAGACCATCACGGCCGATGCGCCGATAGGACGCATACCTGTGTATGTGCCAGCTGGTAGCATCATACCGATGTGTCAGGGCAACATAGATTATTCGGCTCAGTATGATGAAGCGCCTTGGAACATCCGTGTCTACCCAGGAGCCGATGCTTCGTTCACTGTATATCAGGATGCAGGTGATGGCTATGCCTACGAGAAGGGAGAGCGTGCTCTGTTTGACATCAAGTGGAACGAGAAGAGCCAGGTTCTCACCTTATCTACGCGGCGTGGCAAATATGCGCCAGCAAAGGCCATTGACATGAATGTGACGCTCGCTGACGGACGTTCAGCCCGCATCTTGTATGAGGGCAGGAAGAAGAGCGTGAGGCTGAAGTGAACGCTAAAAGGGGAAGGACACCCTATGGGCGCGTCTTTCCTTCAAAAAAGTGAGATAAGTCTTTTCCAACAAAGTGAGATGAGTCTTTTCCAATAAAGTGGGATAAGCCTTTTCCTATAAAGTGGGATAAGCCTTTCCTTTAATAAAACGAGAAGGACCTTCTCTATAGAAATATATAAGACAAACATGAAAAAACTGTTCAGAAACATTATGCTGGCATTTGTGCCAGTGCTATGCGCCAATGCGCAGACATTGCGCTATGACCGTCCTGCCAAATACTTTGAGGAGTCGCTCGTCATAGGCAACGGTACGATGGGTGCTTGTGTCTATGGCGGCACAGAGACTGACCGCCTGTCGCTCAACGACATAACGTTGTGGACTGGTGAGCCGTGCAACATGAATGTATATTCTCCCGATGCCAACAAGTCGATACATTCCATCCGTGAGGCTCTCAGAAAGGGCGATTACCGCGAGGCCGACAGGCTGCAGCACGATGTGCAGGGGCACTTCTCGCAAAACTACCAGCCATTGGGGGAACTCCAGATACAGTATCTTGATGTCGAGGGCGATGTGTCCAACTACCAGCGCACTCTCGACATTGGCAATGCCACGGCGCGCACCATATACCATCGCGGCGCATACCAGTATGCCACAGAATACTTCGCCACCAATCCCGATTCGGGCCTGGTGATACGCATCACTACCGACAACCCGGCTGGCATCAGCGCGCGTTTCTCGCTCACATGTCAGTTGCGCGGACACATCACAGCCACAGGCTCCACCATCACCAACGACGGCTATGCCGGCTACGCTTCTCTGCCTTCATACTACAAAGCCAAGGAGAAGTTTGCGTATGACGAGTCGCGAGGCATACATTTCCGCACTCTTGTCGACGTGAAGGCCGAACATGCCGAGGCTGATGGCAATGCTGTCGTGGTCAGAGGCTCCAAGTCTGTGACAGTCTATGTGGCCAATGCCACATCTTTCAACGGATATGACAAAGACCCTGTGAAGGAGGGACTGCCGTACAAGGCCATGGCTGAGTCGCGCCTGCACAGGTTGCAGACCATGTCTTACGACAAGTTGCTCCTGCGCCACATAGATGACTACCGTGCCATCTACGACCGTGTGAAGCTCTCGCTCGGAGGCAAAGAGGACAACCGTCCTACCGATGTCATACTGCGTGAGTATATTGACGAGAAGGTCTTCAATCCATATTTGGAGGAACTCTATTTCCAGTTCGGACGCTACCTGCTCATCTCCTGCTCGCGCACTCCTGGTGTGCCGGCCAACCTCCAGGGACTGTGGAACGAGAGCATTCTGCCGCCATGGTCATGCAACTACACCTCAAATATCAACCTTGAGGAAAACTACTGGGCGGCTGAGACAGCTGCCATGCCAGAGATGCACATGTCGTTGCTGTCTTATCTCAAGTCGCTCCAAGGCTCGGGCGAACTGACAGCCAAGGCTTATTATGGCGTGGACAAGGGCTGGTGCCTGGCGCACAACACCGACATATGGGCCATGACATGTCCGGTAGGACTCCATACTGGCGGACCTCAATGGGCCAACTGGAATATGGGCGGAGCATGGGTGAGCACGCATATATGGGAACACTATGCCTTTTCGCTCGACAAGGCTTTTCTCGCTGAGTATTATCCTGTGCTCAAAGGAGCGGCTGACTTCTGTCTGGGATGGCTCGTCTCTACCGCCAGCATGGGTGTGGACGGCAAGGAATATCTCATTACGGCCCCATCCACATCGCCAGAGAATGTCTATGTCACTCCAGAGGGCTATCACGGCTGCACCTCCTATGGTGGCTTTGCCGACATAGCCATGATACGCGAATGCCTCGCTGACGCTGTGGCTGCGGCAAGGGTGCTTGGCAAGGACAAGGATTTCATAGCTGACGCCACTGACGCTCTGGCCAGGCTGCAGCCATACAAGATTGGCAAGAAGGGCAATCTGCAGGAGTGGTTCTATGATTGGGAGGATGAGGACATCCACCACCGCCACCAGAGCCATCTGTTCGGGATATATCCAGGACACAATGTGAACGACGGACTGAACAGCAAGGAGGCGATATGCCGCGCAGCCTCAAAGACTCTCGAACTAAAGGGTGACCAGACTACGGGATGGAGCACAGGCTGGAGAGTGAATCTGTATGCGCGCCTGCATGATGCCAAGAACGCTTATCATATATACCGCAAACTGCTGGGATACATCAGTCCTGACAAATATAGAGGGGCTGACGCAAGGCGCGGCGGTGGCACCTATCCTAATCTTCTTGACGCTCATTCGCCTTTCCAGATTGACGGCAACTTTGGCGGATGCGCTGGCGTGCTGGAGATGCTTGTGCAGAGTGACTGCACCATAGATGAAAAGGGCAAGGCTTCTGTATCCATGGAGCTTCTGCCTGCTGTGGCCGACAACTGGAAGACTGGCAGCGTGTCTGGCGTCAGGGTCCGCGGCGGATTGTCTGTCGATATGGGCTGGACTGATGGCAGGGTGGACAGGCTTGTCGTGACAGCCAAGAGGTCTTGCAGGGTGTCTGTCTCTCTCAATGGCACTACAATGCTTAAGAAACTGAAGAAGGGTAGAAACATTCTGCTTCCATCGAAATGATGTATGCCCGGCAAGTGAAAGGAATGTTTTGAATACCTAATTATTAAAGCCACAATTATTAAAGCCACAGGAACAATAACCAGATGAAGAAAGGTAAAGTAATGAAGGCGCTCGTGATGCTTGTGATGCTGCTGGCATCCGTTGCGGTGTCAGCCCAGGAGACGGCACAGCCCAAGTCTCCGGCTCCACAACTTGAGTTTGTAATGCAGCTGAACGTGTCTGTCGGAGAGGCTTATGCTGTGGGAGCGGTGCCACAAGGCCATCGTCAGATAATTCCCATCACGGGAGGCTCGTTTGCAGGGCCTCTCATCAGGGGAGAGGTTCTCAATGGAGGCGCAGACTATCAGCTGTCCACCGATGGGGGAGGGCGCACGCAGCTTGAGGCCATCTATTCCATACGCACGGATGATGGCGTGAACATACATGTGCGCAACATGGGCCTCATCTGCAATGGCAAGGATGCCCAGGGCAATGCCTCTTTCTATTTCCGTGCCGCGCCCAGGTTCGAGGCTCCGCTCGACAGCAAGTATGCCTGGCTTAATGATGCCATCTATGTGTGCGTCCCGTCATTCGGTAAGACTGGGACTATCATTCTCGATGTGTGGAAGGTCAAGTGAGCTTCTGGCGCATGTGACGGACGAAAAGAGAAGCGTGCCGTGACATGCTTCTCGTCTTGTGTGTGTGCACGATTATTCTCTTGCACACATGCCTCTCGTTTAGTACAGACATAATATATTTATAGTCAAACAGAAGAGGAAAGAGAAAACACATACTTTAGTAATCAAACATGGAAGCATGAGATTCTCTCAAACCAATTCTGATGGACTGGATATTAGCACAAAATATTTATAGCAAATGAATCTTTATAAGAAAACGACAAAGGTGGGTGTCATGCTGCTCCTCCTGATGCTGTCATCGCTGAGCGTCATGGCGGCTCCTGCACGCCCCAAGGCTGTCACCGTAATTCAGCCCGACGGCACGAGCCTGACTTTCTTCATGCGTGGCGACGAGCTGGCCCATTGGATGCAGACAGCCGACGGGGCACTTCTGATGCAGGGGGAGGACAAGGCCTACTACTATGCGGAGAGGAATGCCGATGGCTTGATGGTGTGCAGCGGCATGCTCGCGCACAATCAGGCAGACCGCACGGAAGCAGAGCAGGCATCGGTCGAGGAACTCAAGGCTTTCTCGGCCCAGAGCATAGGCAATGTGTTGCAGGCAGCCAAGCCGCTACGGGCGCAGCAGCGCGCGCAGGTGGCAGAGTCGGCTCGCTCGGTCAGCCGCATAGACGGCATACGGGGGAAGAAGGTGACGGGCAAGATGAACGTGCTGGTCATCCTTGCTGAGTTTGCCGACAAGGGAATGTCTGTGGACAATCCGCAGAGCTTCTTCAGTGACCAGTACAACAAGAGTGGCTTCGACCTGTATGGCCACATGGGGTCTGTGCGTGATTATTTCCTTGACCAGAGCTATGGCCAGCTTGATGTGTCTTTCGATGTGGCAGGGCCTGTGAAGGTGTCCCAGAAGTATTCTTATTATGGCAAGAACAATGCTTACGGCAGCGACAAGCATGCAGGGCAGATGATATGCGAGGCATGCAAGCTGGTGGACTCCGAGGTGGACTTCTCCAAATATGACAATGACGGCGATGGATATGTGGACCAGGTCTATGTGATATACGCCGGATATGATGAGGCTGAGGGCGGAGGAAGTGACTGCATATGGGGACACCAGCACGACCTGTATACGCGCAAGAGGTATTACTCCGATGGCGATGGCATCATGCGGCTCGACGGGGTGAAGGTGAACAAGTATGCGTGCTCAAGCGAGTTGAGCGGTTACGAGGGCTATGTGCCTGAGCCTATAGGCACGTTCTGCCATGAGTTTAGCCATTGCCTCGGCTTGATGGACACGTATGATGTGGACTATTCTGGCTGTTTCGGCATGCAGGGGCTTGACTTGATGGCAAGCGGCATGTACAACGGGCCGCAGGCCATGGGTGAGGTGCCTTGTGGCTACACGGCCTATGAGAGATGGTATTTAGGATGGCTCGACCTGGTGGAGCTTGACAGTCCTGCCTGTGTGAGGAACATGCCGTCGCTCGATGACAAGCCTGTGGCGTATGTGATTCATAACGGCCGCACTCCTTCTGAGTTCTTCACTCTCGAAAACCGCCAGAACAGCGGCTGGTTCTCTTATGTGCTCAACTCGACAGCTTGCCATGGCATGCTCATCACTCACGTGGACTATGACGCTTCTGCATGGACGAACAATGAGATCAACAACACTAAGAACCATCAGCGCATGAGCTATGTGCCGGCCGATAATAATTATGGCTCGCTGTATCAGTATAGCGGCTCGTACTATTATGATGTATCGGAGGATAACTATCGTGGCGATTTCTTTCCGGGATTGTATGACGTGACGGAGTTCACGGATGACAGCCATGCGTCATGTGGAGGCAAGCTGTTCAACCTCAACAGCGACGGCTCGCGCAGGTTGGGCAAGCCTGTCACAAACATATCGGAGGACGGCGGACTGATTTCTTTCGACTGCAATGGCGGCGACAATAACTACGTCATTGATGGCATCTCTGGCGTGGCTTCCGTGTCGGAGGGTACGGCAACCTTCTTCGACGTGTCGGGTCACAGGGTGAAGAGCATGGCTGCACCAGGACTGTATGTGGTGAAGCAGGCCGGGACGGCACGGAAGGTGCTGGTGAAGTGAAAGTCTCTGCCAATCTTGTTTGACGCAGACATGGTGATCAACGAAAGGCAGCAAGCTGTTTCGTCTCTTTGGCCCTTTCTGCTTCTTTGTCTCTTGTCGCTTCTGTCCCTGCTTGTACTGATGGCATAGAGCAGCTTCCTGTGCAATGAGCTGGCAGCCGTATGCTTTGTGCATGGCTACCCTATGCTTTGTGCATGTTTATCCGGCAAAAGCTTTTCCCTGGAAAGTGTTCCTTGCAGCCATGCGCTTCTTGATGCGTTCCACCAGCTCGAAATTCTTCAGTCCCCACCCTTTAGTGGCAAGCAGGCTTGCGGGCGACTGTGAGGCGAATCGCTCCAATATGATGTCAGGCCTGAGGCGCTCCACGAAGTCTATTGCCAGGTCGATGTACTCGTCTGCCGTGAAAAGGTGAAAGTCGGATGGATTGGAAGCGTATTCCTCTGCCATCCGTGTGCCCTTGATGAGCTGGAGCTGGTGCAGCTTGAGCATGGTGATGGGCATCTCCGACAGGATGGCGGCCTCGGCAAGCATGGCTTGCCGACTCTCGCCGGGCAGTCCGAGGATGATGTGCCCTCCCGTCCTTATCCCACGCTCTGCTGTGCGGGTGATGGCGTCGATGGTCTGCGCATGAGTGTGGCCACGGTTGATGCGAGTGAGAGTTGAGTCGTAGACAGACTCTATGCCGTATTCCACAAGCAGGAAGGTGCGGTGGTTAAGCTCTTCGAGGTAGTCGAGCAGAGCGTCGGGCATGCAGTCGGGGCGTGTGCCTATCACCAGGCCGATGACACCTGGCACGCGCAGTGCTTCCTCATACTTGGCGCGCAGGTCGCTTATGGGGCCATGCGTGTTGGTGTATGCCTGGAAATAGGCGAGATACTTCATCTCAGGATATTTGTGCGCGAAGAAAGCCTTGCCCTCTTCCAACTGCTGCGTTACGCTCTTTCCGCTTTCGCAGTATTCAGGATTGAAAGTCTGGTTGTTGCAGTAGGTGCAGCCGCCTGTGCCGATGCTGCCGTCGCGGTTGGGGCATGTGAAGCCGGCGTTGAGAGAAATCTTCTGCGCCTTCACTCCAAGCTGCGACTTGAGCCATGGCCCGTATTCGTTGTAAAGTGGCATATTGAAAACTATAATATTCAGTCTTTTGGGTCAAATGATGACGCAAAAATAGTTAAAATAATCGGAATGCCAAAAAAAAAGAGGCAATCCTTTGCTGTTTGGTGAAAAAGTTGTACCTTTGCACGCTGTTTAGAAGGCGAGGCTGAATAAGCTGAACCCTCTGGCTCTGTGTGGATAGCACAATCCTCATAACCTGGGAGTGCGGTCCGTGAAACGCAGAAAACCCAAAGGGACTTTGCTTCCCAATGGGCACAGTACGTCAGTCGGCTATGGGCTGCGCTGGCAGCGAACACACATTATTAATTAAAACCAAAAGGTTAACAAATGCAATCAAACAGTTTTAAGACAAGCTACATCACACCAGAGGCTGCTAACAAGCAGTGGGTCGTTGTGGATGCTGCAGGCCAGACTCTCGGTCGCCTCGCATCTAAGGTAGCTAAGGTACTTCGCGGTAAGTACAAGCCAGTTTTCACTCCAAACATGGACTGTGGAGACAACGTAATTCTTATCAACGCAAACCAGATCAAGGTTTCGGGTGCAAAGGAAAGCCAGAAGATCTACATCACTTTCTCTGGTTATCCAGGCGGTCAGCACAAGGCTACTTATGCTGAGATGATCAAGCGTCCAAACGGTTATGAGAAGGTGGTTCGCCACGCTGTGAAGGGCATGCTTCCAAAGGGCATCCTCGGCAGCAAGCTTCTCCGCAACCTCTACATTTTCGAAGGCGCAGAGCACGACAAGCAGGCTCAGCAGCCAACAACACTTGATATCAACACCCTCAAATAAGAATAAGGTATATGGCAGTTAATTATATCCACGCAATCGGCCGCCGCAAGAGCGCCATTGCACGCGTGTACCTTACTGAAGGTACAGGAGAAATCGTTATCAACAAGCGCAACCTCGCAGACTACTTCCCATCAGAGCTCGTGCAGTTTGTGGTTAAGCAGCCTCTCAACCTTCTCGGCGTGGCTGAGAAGTACAACATCAAGGCTACTCTCTGCGGTGGTGGCTACACAGGCCAGAGCCAGGCTCTCCGTCTCGCTATCGCCCGCGCTCTCGTCAAGATCAACGAGGAAGATAAGAAGGCTCTCCGCGCAGAAGGCTTCATCACTCGCGACTCTCGCTCTGTCGAGCGTAAGAAGCCAGGTCAGCCAAAGGCACGCCGTCGCTTCCAGTTCTCTAAGCGCTAAAAGAAGCATAACGCCTTTCACGCATGTTGCCATGCTGCCCCTGCGGACGGCATGGCTGTGTGTGAAGACGCCAAGCGGTGCGGCGGTGGCGTGATGCCAGCTGTCAGCACTTCAGATAGCCGTTTAGTATCTAAACTCGCAGGATCCGCCCTGGCGGACAGTTCCGCACCATGCCGTGTGGGGCAGGCCGCATGAGGAAAGGCTACTTGCAAGTTGGTTAACTATAATATTAACTCACAAAGAAAGTAAACAAACAATTCATTATGGCAAGAACAAATTTTGACTCTCTTCTCGCAGCAGGTGCACACTTCGGTCACCTCAAGCGCAAGTGGAACCCAGCTATGGCTCCTTACATCTTCATGGAGCGCAATGGCATTCATATCATCGACCTTCACAAGACAGTGGCAAAGGTAGACCAGGCTGCTGAGGCTCTCAAGCAGGTGGCTAAGAGCGGCAAGCGCATCCTTTTCGTCGCTACTAAGAAGCAGGCTAAGGAAATCGTAGCTGAGAAGGCAGCTTCTGTAGGCATGCCTTACGTTATCGAGCGCTGGCCAGGTGGTATGCTCACAAACTTCCCAACAATCCGCAAGGCTGTGAAGAAGATGGCCAATATCGACAAGCTCTTGAACGACGGTACATACGATAAGCTCTCTAAGCGTGAGAACCTCCAGATTCGCCGCAAGCGCGCTAAGCTTGAGAAGAACCTCGGCTCTATCGCTGACCTTACTCGTCTCCCATCAGCACTCTTCATCGTTGACGTGATGAAGGAGCACATCGCTGTGAGCGAGGCTAATCGTCTGGGCATTCCAGTGTTCGCTATCGTCGACACTAACTCAGATCCACGCGACATCGATTATGTTATCCCAGCTAACGACGACGCAACAAAGTCTATCGAGGTGATCCTCGACGCTGTTTGCGGCGCTATCAGCGAGGGTCTCGAGGAGCGTAAGGCTGAGAAGGTTGACATGGAGGCTGCTGGCGAGGCTAAGTCTGCAAAGAAGGCTGAAGCTGAGACTGAGGCACCTGCAGCAGAGTAATGTGCTCTGTGGCATGAGAACCGAACATGTTTGTCGAAAAACAATTTAAACAATAAAACAATTATGGCAATTACTATAAAGGAAATCAACGAGCTTCGCAAGAAGACTCAGGCTGGTCTCATGGACTGCAAGAAGGCTCTCACAGAGGCTGAAGGCGACATGGAGGCAGCTATGGAAATCCTTCGCAAGAAGGGTCAGCTTGTTGCTGCAAAGCGTTCAGACCGTGAGGCAGCAGAAGGCTGCGTGCTCGCTAAGGTCAATGGCAATTATGGCGCGATGGTAGCTCTCAAGTGTGAGACTGACTTCGTTGCTAAGAACGAGGATTTCGTGGCTCTCGCAAACAAGATCATCGACGCTATCGCAGCTGCGAAGTGCAAGAGCATGGACGAGGTCAACGCTCTTACTATCGACGGTGAGGGCATTCAGGCTGCTATCACTAACCGCTCAGGTGTCACTGGCGAGAAGATGGAGCTTGACGGCTTTGCTTATGTTGAGGGTGAGGATGTCATCGCTTACAACCACATGAACCAGAACTTCCTTTGCGCTCTCGTTGTCCTCAACAAGAAGGGCTATGACGAGGCTGGCAAGGGCGTGGCTATGCAGGTTGCAGCTATGTCGCCAGTGGCTCTTGACGAGGCTGGCGTGTCTCAGGAGGTTAAGGACCATGAGACAAAGAATGCCATTGAGAAGGCTAAGCAGAACCAGATTGCTAAGGCTGTGGAGAACGCTCTCAAGAAGGCTGGCATCAACCCAGCTCACGTCGACTCTGAGGAGCACATCGAGTCTAACACAGCTAAGGGCTGGATCACAGCTGAGGACGCTGCCAAGGCTCGTGAGATAAAGTCTACAGTAGCTGCTGAGGCTGAGGCTAAGCTGAACCCACAGATGATTGAGAACATTGCTAAGGGTATGGTCAACAAGTTCTACAAGGAGAACTGTCTGCTCGACCAGGCTTATATCGATGACAACAAGATTTCTGTAGCTCAGTATCTCAAGAACATCGACAAGGATCTTACTGTCACTGACTTCAAGCGTTACACTCTCCGTGCTGAGTAATCAGCGCTGGTGCCGCTAAGGCTTACAGTAATGATAAAATATGCAGGCGCATCGGTAGCAATACCGGTGCGCCTTTTTTATTGGCTGCTTTGCTGTTTGGCTAATTCTGTAAATCAGTAAAAAGCACCTTTATGATGCCTTTTTCGTGGGCTGTTGGTGCTAAAAAGCATCGTGTGGACATGTGGTGGCTGCAAGAAGGTGGCAACAGAGCATCCCTTATATTCCCTGCTTCTCTTTCTTTTTCTCGTAGAACTTTATCTTGACCTCTGCCTTCTCCTTCTGCTTTCTCGCGCTCTGTAGTGCCTGCATGGCCAGGGCAAGAGCGTGGCACTGCTTCACAGCAGCCAGTTCGCTGGCAGAGAGAGAGGCTGGCAGCTGCTTTGTGTAGTCGGCAGAGTCGACGCTCACTTCAGTGAACGTGTATTGCCGCTGCTTGTTGATGCTTACAAACAGAAGTTTGCCAGACTCCTCCACCTCGGGGAAAAAACTGAACCTGGACTTGTTGCCGGCATGCAGTGGCGTGACATAGTAGCCCATTGTCTGGTATTTCTCCTCTTTCTCGAATACAAAGCCTTGCTTCAGTTCTTCCAACTCTATCTCCTTGAAGGCTATCAGACTGTCGGCCTGTTTGAGGTTGGCCATTGCGCTGGCCATGTCGAGAGAGTCACGTTCTCTTATTTCAGCTTTGCGCTGCTCCACGCGTGAGGGGCTGTCGCCGCATGAGACAATGGATGTGGCTAAGGATGCTGAGAGCAGCATCATGAGTGAGATATGGGATATTCTTTTCATAATATGTTCGTGTTTTGATTTTCTGCAAAGGTAATCTTTTTGTTGGTAAATGGTGTCGAAAAGAAAGAGTTTTTTTGGCATTGACACTGAAAGATGGCGTTTTCCTTTGGGGTTTTCTACACTTTTACTATCTTTGTAATTCAAAATGTTATAGTACTGACGATACAAATGATGAAAACACTCACATTAGAGGAACGAAAACAGGTACTCGACCATCCTTTCTTTCATCTTATATCTGATGCAGCGGAGGAACTGGGACTGGAATGCTACATAATAGGCGGATGGGTAAGGGATCTTTATCTCGGACGCCCATCAAAGGATATAGACATAGTGGTGGTGGACAACACAAAGAAGATCGAAAGGCCTGGTGTGGCTATCGCTGAGGCACTGAAGAAAAAGATAGGAAGGCATGTGCATCTTGCCATCTACCGCAATTTCGGCACAGCACAGCTGAAGCACAAGAATCTGGAGATAGAGTTTGTGGGAGCACGCAAGGAGAGCTATGACCGCGGATCGAGGAAGCCTGTCACAGAAGACGGCACGCTGGAAGAGGACCAAAACAGGCGCGACTTCACCATCAACGCTCTGGCGCTCTGTCTCAATAAGGGACGTGAGGGCGAGCTGGTCGATCCTTTCGACGGACTCTATGACCTGGAGGACCGAATCATTGTCACTCCTCTCGATCCGGACATCACGTTCAGTGACGATCCTCTGAGAATGATGAGGTGCGTGCGTTTCGCCACACAGCTCAATTTCCATATTGAGGAAGAAACATTCGAGGCTCTGAGCCGCAATCGTGACAGGATAAAGATCATCTCGATGGAAAGGGTGTCGGACGAGCTGAACAAGATAATGCTTGCGCCTCAGCCGTCGAAGGGTTTCATAGAACTGGACCGGTGCGGACTGCTTCCTATCATATTCCCTGAGCTGGCGCAGTTGCAAGGTGTGGAGACACGGAATGGACGCGCCCATAAGGACAACTTCTACCACACGCTGGAGGTGCTTGACAATGTGGCCAACGCCACGGCCGACTATTCGAAACTGCCTGAAGGCTCAGACCGTTGGGAAACGCCGAAGGACCATGTGCTGTGGCTCAGGTGGGCTGCTCTGCTCCACGACATCGGCAAGCCTAAGTCGAAGAGGTTTGACCCGCTGCAGGGATGGACTTTCCATAATCACAATGACATAGGTGAGAGAATGATACCGGGCATATTCCGAAGGATGAAGCTGCCTATGAACGAGAAGATGAAGTTTGTGCAGAAACTGGTTCAGCTGCATATGCGTCCTATAGTCATTGCTGACGACGAAGTGACAGACAGTGCGGTGAGGCGCCTCTTGTTTGAGGCGGGCGATGACATAGACGACCTGATGCTGCTCTGCACTGCCGACATCACGTCGAAGAATGAGATGAAAAAGAGCCGCTTCAAGGAGAACTACCAGATGGTGAAGGCCAAGCTGGTGGAATTGGAGGAGAAAGACCGCATACGCAATTTCCAGCCGCCTGTGTCGGGTGAGGAGATAATGAAGATGTTTGGGCTGAAGCCAAGCAAGCCTGTTGGCGAACTGAAGGCTGTCATCAAGGATGCTATCCTCGACGGCAAGATTCCCAATGAGCATGAGGCTGCAAAGGCGCTGCTCATTGCCGAGGCTGCCAAGATGGGGCTGTCGCCCATTGCCAGGTAATGGCGGTGTGAGTCTTAGGCTTCATTCGGAAGGAGCTATCGGAGAATGCCTGACAGGCAGGACACGTTTGACATACTGGAAACGTCTAACTGAGAAATACTTAACTGACTGGAAATGTATGACAGACAGAAAATGTCTAACTGGAAAATATTTAACAGAGAAATACTTAACTGACTGAAAATATTTAACTAACTGAAAAAAGAAAAAACCTGACAGAAATGAAAAAAATGATTATCTTCGCCCTTGGCGCTGTGATGATGGCCCAGGCGACTGTGGCACAGACCAAGCAAGAGGTGATAAGCACTATTGAGAAGGTGAATGACTACTGGCAGAGCCACAACACGGCCAAGTGCCGCGGATTCTGGGACAATGCCGCCTACTTCACAGGCAACCAGGAGGTGTACAACCTCACAGGCAAGAAGGAATACCTTGACTATTCGGTGGAATGGGCAGAGTACAACCATTGGAAGGGTGCCACGCAGACAGACAAAAGCAAGTGGCAGTACAAGACATATGGCGAGGGCATGAACCATGTGCTTTTCGCAGACTGGCAGATATGCTTCCAGGTGTATATTGACCTCTATAAGCAGGAACACCGTGCGGAGAGGCTGCAGCGCGCGCTGGAGGTGATGTGCTACCAGGCATCAACAAAGGAGAACGACTACTGGTGGTGGTCTGATGCCCTTTACATGGGCTTGCCTATCTTCACAAAGCTCTATACTGTCACACACGACCAGAAACTGCTGGACAAGCAGTATGAGTGCTTCAGCTGGACTGACAGCCTGCTCTTTGACAAGGAGGCGCAGCTCTATTACCGCGACGGCAAATATGTCTACCCTAAGGTGAAGACAGCCTGTGACGGCGGCAAGTCTTTCTGGGCTCGCGGAGCTGGATGGGTGCTTGCAGGACTGGCCAAGGTGCTTCAGGATCTGCCTAAGGACAGCAAGTACAGGGCTCTCTATGTGGACCGCTTCAAGCAGTTGGCTGCAGGTGTGGCGCGTTGCCAGCAGCCAGAGGGATACTGGACTCGCTCGCTGCTATGCCCTGACGACGCTCCAGGCTATGAGACGTCGGGCACGGCCTTCTTCACTTATGGCTTGCTCTGGGGCGTCAACAACGGCATCCTTCCTGCCAAGCAGTACAAGCCTACTATTGACAAGGCCTGGAAGTATCTCTATGAGACAGCTCTCCAGCCCGACGGCAGCATAGGCTACGTGCAGCCTATAGGCGAAAAGCCTGATCCTACACGCACGGTCAATGCCAAGTCGCAGGCGCCTTTCGGCACTGGCGCATGGCTGCTTGCCGCTTGCGAATACACTAAGTACATAAAGAAATGATGAGTCGGTAAGGTATAAACACCCGTTGATGCGGATAACCTCTTATGGAGGCATTCTGCGTCAGCGGGTCGTTTTCCGTAGTGAGATGGGATGGCAATACACGTAGTGATGAGATGCTCATCCATGTAATGACGCGATGACATTCCACATAATGAAAAGATGAAGGAAGGAAACCACATAAAGATATATCATTGGCTCATGCCGCTGGCATGGCTGTATGGTCTGGGAGTGCGCGTGCGTAACTGGATGTTTGACAGGAAAATCCTGCATTCACGCTCTTTTGACATTCCAGTCATCTGCGTAGGCAACATCACTGTGGGTGGCACTGGCAAGACACCGCACACTGAGTATCTTATCCGCTTACTGAAAGAGCGTTACCGCGTGGCCACTCTCAGCCGTGGCTACAAGAGACGCTCTCATGGCTTTGTGCTTGCTGATGCCCATTCATCGGTGGCAGACATTGGCGACGAGCCTTGCCAGATGAAACGCAAGTTTCCCGATGTGGAGGTGGCTGTCGATGCCGACCGCTGCCATGGCATAGAGCAGCTGATGGCCACTGGCAGACCAGAGGTCATACTGCTTGATGATGCCTATCAGCACCGTTACGTGCAGGCCGGACTGAACATCCTGCTTATGGATTTCCACCGTGTGACATATAGGGACTGCCTGCTCCCGGCTGGGCGCTTGCGCGAGCCTCATTCCGGAATATCAAGGGCTGATGTGGTGATTGTTACCAAATGTCCACGAGAGGTGTCTGACAGGCAGATTGGGGAAATCACCAGCTCGCTGGCTCTCGCAGAGCGCCAGAAGGTGTTCTTCACACGTTATGCCTACCCAAAGCATATTGATGGTGTGGGGAATGACCCCGTGCTGCTTACAGGCATAGCCTCGCCACGGCAGATGATGGAGGACCTGAAGCATGTGGCGCCACAGATGGAACTGCTCAGTTTTCCTGACCATCACAACTTTTCAGAGGCAGATATAGAACAGATAAGGAAGAGGACAAGAGGACGCACCATTCTAACGACTGAGAAGGATGCCACACGCTTGCATGGACTGGACAATGTTGTGGTGGTGCCTGTGGTGGTGGAGTTTGTTGGCGGAAGCAAGAGCTTGTTTGATCAGACAGTGTTGGACTATGTGAAAAGCTATGGCTCAGCTGCTGGGTGTCACAGAGGCTGAAGCATAGAGATGCTTTCGTGAGAGTAGCTCTTCTATAAACCATGACTCTTCTGATAAATTATGGCTCTTTAAATAATCAAGGTCATTTTGAGCATGACGCCTAAAATAGCCATGACACTTTTGATAAGTTAGAAAAATAAAAGAACGAAATAAATATGGGAACAGAAATATCTACAATCGGTGAGTTTGGCTTGATAAAGCGACTGACCGACAATATGGAAATAAAGAACAAGGAAACGCTCTACGGGGTGGGGGACGACTGCGCCGTGCTGAGTTATGGAGAGGATAAGGATGTGCTCGTCACTACCGACATGCTGATGGAGGGCGTGCATTTCGACCTCACATACATGCCTCTTAAGCACTTGGGCTACAAGTCGGCCATGGTGAACCTTTCTGACATATATGCCATGGGCGGCATGCCAAAGCAGATAACGGTAAGTGTGGCCCTGAGCAAACGCTTCAGCATAGAGGACATGGAGGACTTCTATGAAGGCCTCCGCATAGCGTGTGACGCCCATGGCGTTGACATAGTGGGAGGCGACACCACAAGCTCGCGCACGGGCATAGCCATCTCCATCACAGCTATAGGCGAGGTGGAAAAGGGCCAGGCTATATACCGCAATGGCGCCAAGGAGACTGACCTCATATGTGTGAGCGGTGACTTGGGTGCGGCATATATGGGACTGCAGTTGCTGGAAAGGGAAAAGGACGTGTATTACAAGATGATAAATGAGGCTAAGACTGATGCGGAGCGCATGGCTATATCTCAGCCCGACTTCAGCGGCAGGGAGTATCTGCTCGAAAGGCAGATGAAGCCAGAGGCCAGGCGCGACATCATTGAGGCTCTGCGCAAGGCAGGGGTGCGTCCTACGGCTATGATGGACATCAGTGACGGCCTCTCGTCTGAGCTTCTTCATATATGCACGCAGAGCAAGTGCGGCTGCCGTGTGTATGAGGAGCGCATTCCTATTGACTACCAAACGGCCGTGATGTGTGAGGAGATGAACATGAATCTCACCACTGCAGCACTGAATGGCGGGGAGGATTATGAGCTGCTCTTCACTGTGCCTATCACCGACCATGACAAGATAGAGCAGATGGAGGGCGTGAAGATGATTGGCCACATCACCAAGCCTGAGCTGGGACGCGCGCTCATCACACGCGACGGAGGCGAGTTTGAGCTGAAGGCCCAGGGATGGAATCCGCTGAAAGAGTGAATGACAAATGCGCTCTCGGTCACCTGCGCGCATGAAAATGTGGAGTGGCTGTGCGTAACAAAACAATAATAATAACCCTGAGCAGTTGTGCGCAAGTGCGTGATGCCGTGCTATGACATCATGAAGTGTCGGCGGACGGCAGCTGCTCGTAATACCTTGATGAGTAAATGAGAGTAATCATCGAACCAGACTATGATGCCTTGTCAAAATGGGCTGCAAAATATGTGGCGGACAAGATCAATGCCTTTGGACCAACAGAGGACAAGCCGTTTGTGCTCGGTTGCCCTACAGGCTCTTCGCCTTTGGGACTATATAGCGAGCTTGTGGAAATGTGCAAAGCTGGCACGTTGTCTTTCAAGAATGTCGTGACATTCAACATGGATGAGTATGTCAACTTGCCTGAGGACCATCCTGAGAGCTATCACAGTTTTATGTGGAAAAATTTCTTTGGGCATATTGACATTAAGCCGGAGAATGTGCACATTCTCAATGGCAATGCCCCAGACCTTGTGGCTGAATGCGACAACTATGAGCGGCTCATAGCGGAGGCTGGCGGCGTGGACCTCTTTCTTGGCGGCATAGGTCCTGACGGTCACCTGGCTTTCAATGAGCCTGGAAGCTCGTTGTCTTCTCGCACGCGCATAAAGACTCTGACAACAGACACTATCCATGCCAACAGCCGTTTCTTCAATGGAGACCTGAACCTTGTGCCTAAGCAGGCTCTGACTGTCGGCATAGGCACGGTGATGGACGCAAAGGAGGTGCTTCTCGTGTGCAGCGGACACAATAAGGCGCGTGCGCTGAAGCATTGCATTGATGGCGACATTAGCCACAAGTGGACATCGTCTATGCTGCAGATGCATCCTCATGCCATTGTGGTGTGTGATGAGGACGCTTGTGATGAGTTGACTGTGGGCACGTATAAGTATTATCTCGATAAGGAGAGGGGCAATCTGTAACCAGCATCTGCTGTGAATGAAAGGAATGGGTGAGGGCGCATCAAGACACAATGTCTTGATGCGCCCTCTCTCCTTAGTCAGGTCTGTGATATATCTTGCGATGAGGTCTGGGATGTATCTTGTAAGCAGACCTGTAAGGTGTCTCGCTATGTGGGTGCAACGCATGGGAGACTATATGTTGTTGTTTCTATCGCTGGATGTGTGTCTACAGGGCGTATGACAGTCCCGCTTTCCACTCGTTGCACTTGCCTGTGTATGAGGAGTAGTAGCGGTAGTTGCCATGGCGCACGTAGTATTCGTGCATCAGGTGGAGACGAAGCGTGCGTGTGATGTTGACGTTGAAGAACAGACGGTTGAGGAATATGCTTTGCTGGCCTTCGTCTCCCCATGAGTTGATGCCGTCAGCAAACAGCTCGTAGTATTGTTCCCTGTTATTGACGTACTGGTCGAGCTTCTCTGGCGTGGTGCCCTTTAGGATGAAGAGGCGCATGAAGTAGGCCTCGTCACCAAAGGAGAGACGGCGGTTGTATATGAAGTTGAATTTATACTTGCAGGAGAAGCCTGTGCCAAAGTTGTAGCGTCTCATGGCGGTGGAGTAGTAGTCGGCTGTGCTGCCGCCAAGCGGAACGGCTGAGAGCATGAAGTCTTGGAGCAGGCTGACCGACTTGCCTTGACGCTCAGCGTGGAAGCCTGCGCCGAAGCTGGCCGCCTCTGAGATGATGGCCTGGTTGCCGGCTATCTCGCATCCATTGTCGCTGTAGTGGTCTATGTACCTTATGTTTTGGTAGAAGCCGATATCCAGTTTCCATTTGTGTGGCAACTGCCGCTGTATGGATCCGATGCGGCCGCTTATCTCCAGTTCGCCTACTGTGGGGTTATCGGAGTTAAGGTTGACAAGCGAGTAGATGTCGAAATAGTCGAAGGCGCGTGTGGCCTTGCCATCATCGAGGTTGTTGTAGTGGTTGCCGTATGTGAAGTGCACGTCAAGGTAAGGCACGTTCTCGCTGTAGCGGTGTCCTATGGCCGGATGAGCGTGTCCGATATCGCGTATGTAGCGGTTGCCCACTCCTATCTGGAAAGTGTAGGCTTCAGGCTCCTCTTTCTTGCCTCTGTTGAAACGGTCTACGTGGAACATCTCTCCTGACATCATGCGGTGCAGACCTCTGACGGGGTTGAGGAATGTGCCGATGATTTCCCTTGCCACACGTGAGGCGCCTCGCTTGGAGTTGTCAAAGAATATGTCGGAGGTGCGGTGTGTCACCTCGCCTATAGCTGCTCCTCCGATGCCGGTGGAGAGAAAGTCATTGACGGCCGGACGGTTTGTCTCGCAGAACAGCTCCCATGTGCATGAGCCGAGCAGGGGATAGAGCAATGACACTCCGTATGAGAGGCCATGCTCGCGCGCGGCGTTGTAGAACATGCCACCGTGGTATGGGTGCGAGAACTGGTTGCCTGAGAAACTGTCGTTGTCCCAGACCCAGCCGTCGGTAAGGTTGCGGTGAATCACGTCGCTGGTCACGCGTGCCCACACTCTGTCTTGCACGAAGCGGTCCCAGCCAAGCACGAGGGCATTGATGCCAACATCCTCTACCATGGCTTGCAGGGCCGGGCTCTTGGGGGTGCCGTCGCTTTTCTTTCCGAAGAAATGCAAGGAGCATTTGTATGGTGAGAGTGTGTCAACCTTTTGTAGGTGAGTGCGTGTGCCTGTGATGGAGTCGTACCATACGGAGTCGGCTGCATTGTCTATAGAAGCAGCGCATGGCAGCGACAATGCGGCCATAAGAGAGCAGACAGTCAAGTTCTTAATTATCATATATTCTAATGTGTCCTTTGTGAAAAATCGTGACAAAGTTAAGGCTTTTTTTTGGATAAATAAGAATAAATAAGGTTGTATTATTGTTCAAAAAGACGTATCTTTGCCCAAAGAAAAATAAACAGATGACTTATGGCGAAAGATAAGATAGTATATGTGTGCGGTGAATGCGGATATGAGAGTCCTAAATGGATAGGACGTTGTCCGGCATGCGGCGAGTGGAACACGTTCTCTGAGTTTAGGGCTCCTGCCAAGCAGGCATCCTCTGTGTCAGCCAAGATTGGCGGTCAGCGGCAGTCATCGTCTTCTCCTATATCTATGTCAAAGATTCCCACGGACGAGTCGCCGCGTATAAACATGGGAGACAATGAGCTGAACCGTGTGCTTGGCGGCGGACTGGTGCCAGGCAGCCTCACGCTGCTGGGAGGAGAGCCTGGCATAGGCAAGTCCACGCTTGTGCTTCAGACTGTGCTGCGACTCAAGGGCAGGCGTGTGCTGTATGTGAGTGGCGAGGAGAGCGCACAGCAGCTCAAGCTGCGTGCCGACCGTCTTGTGTCTGATGCCGACGGAGTGCCTGTATACCAGTCGCTTGCTGATGTACAGGTGGTGTGCGAGGCTATGATAGAGACGGTCTTTGAGCATGTCAAGGCTGTGCGTCCCGAACTGGTCATCATCGACTCCATACAGACCATGGCTACGGAGACTGTGGAGTCGTCTCCTGGCAGCGTGAGCCAGATACGTGAGTGTGCGTCGCAGCTGCTGAAGTTTGCTAAGGAAACGTCCACACCAGTCATTCTCATAGGCCACATCACGAAGGAAGGAGCTATTGCCGGACCGAAGATCCTGGAGCACATGGTGGATACCGTCTTGCAGTTTGAGGGAGACAGGCACTATATGTACCGCATCGTCCGTGCCATTAAGAACCGCTTCGGCTCTACTGCCGAACTGGGCATCTATGAGATGGTGTACAACGGGCTGCGCCCCGTGGACAACCCCTCGGAGCTGCTTCTCAGCGATGTCCAGCCAGGAGACAGTCTCAGCGGGGTGGCTGTAGCATGCTCGCTTGAGGGGGCGCGACCGCTGCTCATCGAGACACAGGCTCTTGTCAGCACAGCGGCCTACGGCACACCGCAACGCTCTGCCACTGGCTTTGACATACGCCGTCTCAACATGCTGCTGGCTGTGCTG
Organism: uncultured Bacteroidaceae bacterium; assembly: GCA_934271655.1. GTDB lineage: Bacteria > Bacteroidota > Bacteroidia > Bacteroidales > Bacteroidaceae > Minthosoma. The sequence goes on from CAKQRW010000012.1 coordinate 53,465, forward strand.
GAGAAGCGCGTGGGCTTCAAGCTGCCGCAGCGCGATGTCTACCTCAACATAGCCGGAGGCATCAAAGTGTCTGACCCTGCCATAGACCTGAGTGTCATAGCCGCCGTCTTGTCGAGCAATGTGGACACGCCTATCTCGCGCGACATATGTTTCGCAGGAGAAGTGGGACTGAGCGGGGAGGTGAGGCCTGTGAGCCGCATCCTTCAGCGCATAGCGGAGGCCGACAAACTTGGATTCAGCAAGATAGTGGTGCCAAAGGTCAATATGAACGGGCTGAACACAAGCAAGTTTACTATACAGATAGTACCTGTGCGCAAGGTGGAGGAAGCTCTCAGGGAACTTTTCGGATAGGGGCGGAGCGAGAGGCTAAAGGCTCTGTGCCTTGCTGCTCGCCGCAAAAGTGGGCAAGTGGCAAATAAGTGTTGAAAAATAATTTAAAAACAAAGCTCTAATCGCGTCTGTCTGCTTTTTGCCAATGCTAAATTTGTGGAAATGATTTTTTTTCTGTAATTTTGCACTCGAATAAATAGAAAGATATAAGTATATGTCAGTTGTGAAGACGAAAGAACTTCTTGTAGATGTTGCGCGACAACTGTTTGCGAAGAACGGCTTTGAGAACACGTCAATGAACGACATCGCCGTTGCAGCCAACCGTGGCCGCCGCACTCTCTATACATATTTCAAGAGCAAGGAAGAGATATACCTTGCTGTCATACAGACTGAACTTGAACGGCTGTCACACCGCATGGAAGAGGTGGCACGCAAGAATATTCCACCTGAGGAGAAAATTGTGCAGCTCATCTTTGCTCACCTGGAGGTGATGAAGGAGGCTGTGTATCGCAACGGAAACCTGCGCGCGGAGTTTTTCCGCGATGTATGGAAGGTGGAGGCCGTGAGGAAGAACTTTGACAAGAACGAGATAAACCTGTTTCGCCGCATCATGAATGAGGGCATAGACAAGGGGGTGTTTGAGATACGCAATGTGCGCCTCATGGCCGAGATAACCCACTATTGCCTGAAGGGATGCGAGGTGCCGTACATCTACGGACGCTATGCTGTGCAGGATGTTGGCGAGCTGTATCCATATGTGAGGAGCATGGTCTTCAAGCATCTGGGACGCAACCTGAAGGCTTGAGCCAGAGGGAGCGGCGCTTGCGCAGCCAGTGTGTCTGGGACATGAAGATGACACGTGGATGCTGGCAATGCGGGAAATGAGAGGGGAATGCTGTCGAGGACAAGCAGATGCTCTGGGAAGTCTTTTGCAAAAGGCAATCTGAAAACTTTAAAATAAATTCAATACCAGTTGATGGCTCGATGATCTGCATTAGTGAAACATAATGAGAAACATGCCAAGACCATTCAACATTAAAACAAAATACAAAATATAAATTTTATAAACAAATGGGACTTTTAACAGGTAAGACAGCTCTCATCACAGGAGCTGCACGCGGCATCGGTAAGGCTGTCGCTATCAAGTTTGCTCAGGAAGGCGCAAACATCGCATTCACAGACCTTGTGCTCAACGATGACATGGCAGCCGGACTTGAGGAGACTCGCAAGGAGATTGAGGCTATCGGTGTCACTTGCCGTGCCTATGCTGGCAACGCTGCAAGCTTTGAGGAAACAGAGGCTGTAGTGAAGCAGATTCATGCTGACTTCGGTTCGGTAGATGTTCTCGTGAACAATGCGGGCATCACTAAGGACGGACTCATGCTCCGCATGTCTGAGGCTCAGTGGGATGCGGTCATCAATGTGAACCTCAAGTCTGCATTCAACTTTATCCACGCTTGTGCTCCTATCATGCTCCGTCAGCGTAGCGGTTCTATCATCAACATGTCTTCTGTCGTTGGTGTGCACGGCAACGCAGGCCAGTGCAATTACTCGGCTTCAAAGGCAGGTATGATTGGTCTTGCCAAGTCTATTGCGCAGGAGCTCGGTCCTAAGGGAGTGCGCGCTAACGCTGTGGCTCCAGGATTCATCGAGACTGTCATGACAGCTCAGCTTCCTGAGGAAATACGCAAGGACTGGATGAAGAAGATTCCGCTTCGTCGTGGTGGTCAGGTAGAGGACATTGCCAATGTATGCCTCTTCCTCGCATCAGACATGTCAAGCTATGTCTCTGGACAGGTTATCCAGATTGACGGTGGCATGAACATGTAATCTGTAGCGACACAGAGGAATATGATAAGTAGGTGTTCATAATTATTTTTATATTTAGCGTGCTCTATCTTGAGGCAGATTTTCATTCTGTTTGATGGAGCTATGCGGGCATAGTGACTGATAAACAGAAGGAAAATATGACCGAGAGAGAGTGCGACAAATATGAGAACGACGTACTTTGATACTATAAAATAATTTTGAGCACCTACTTAAGATAAAAGAGGACTCGGTGCTGATGCTCTGCTTTGCCGGAGCCGTCAGCAATGGGTCCTCTTTTTAGGCTTTATATGCGGCCTATGTGCGTCTATAGGAACGGCGCAAGGCCGATGCTCATGGCTGCTTTTTATATTTGGCACCGCTCCATTATAGGCCAGTTCATTTTCTCCTGTTGGGCAGAAGGAAAGCATGGCTGATGTGAGAGTGACCAACTTTTATTGTTATAAAATAATTTTGAACACATACTTATTTTAGAAATAAGTGTAATTTGAATACCTGCTTATAATCATGCAAGTAGTTTACGAAGACAATCATGTCATTATAGTGTCTAAGCGCACGGGGGAGATAGTGCAGGGCGACAAAACAGGCGACACGCCGCTCAGCGAGATGGTTAAGGCTTATATCAAAGAGGCTTATGCCAAACCTGGCGAGGTGTTTCTTGGGGTGGTGCACCGTCTCGACCGTCCTGTTTCGGGACTTGTCATGTTCGCGCGTACATCCAAGGCTCTTGCCAGGCTCAATGCCATGTTCGCCAATGGGGAGGTGCACAAGGTCTATTGGGCTATTGTGAAAAACCAGCCTCCGAAGCAACAGGACACCCTGACCCATTGGATTGTGAGGAACGAGAAGCAGAACAAGTCGTATGCGTATGACCGTGAGGTGAACGGCAGCAAGAAGGCTGTCCTTAACTATAGGGTTATAGGCCACTCAGACCATTACAGTCTCGTTGAGGTGGAACTGAAGACTGGACGCCATCATCAGATACGTTGCCAGCTCGCGAAAATAGGATGCCCCATCAAGGGAGACTTGAAGTATGGAGCGCAGCGCTCCAATCCTGATGGAAGCATCTCTCTTCTCAGTCGCTTCATGCGTTTCGTGCATCCTGTCAGCAAGAAGGAAATAAGCGTTGCGGCGCCACTTCCTGAAGACAGACTGTGGCAGTCTTTCTCGCATGTTGTCAGTCCTTCTTTCTCAGATACCACAACACGTTAGAGCGCTCGCGCTTTAACGTGCTCCTGCACGTGCTCATGAACTGCTCTGCGTCGATGCTACCATATTTCCTCGCTTCGTCTGCATACAGGCCTGCATCGCCGAGCATCTCGTAGATGGACAGGTGCTCAGCCAATTTTTGGCGGTTGAGCATCTCTGTGGCTTTTGTGGTCTCAAATTTGTTCTTGACTTTTTCCAGCTCTTCGCTGGTGATTCCATCGTTGCGTAGACATTCCAGTTCTCTCCACACGCTTTCCTCTGCCTCGGCTATGTCGACATCTTCTGCTGGCATGCCGCATATATAGAGAAGGCCGGTGTCCACTCGTGGCTGAATGTAGGCGTCGATGCTGGTGAAGACATGCTTGTCTTCTACCAGATGCTTGTTGAGCCTGCATGACTTGCCTACAGACAGGATGTCTGATATCATGTCGGCGCTGTGGAATCCTTCCTGCATCATTCCTGGGATGTGGAAGGACATGTAGAGCACGTCGGCTGGCACATCTCGCTCGACAGTCATGCGCCTCTGTTCGGTCTGCTCTGGCTCCTGTGGCAATGGCGTGCGGTCTGTGTCTCTTCTTGGCACAGGGCCAAACCATTTCTCTGCCAGACGCACAACCTCTTCCATGCTGATGCCGCCCACTACGCTGAGTATGGCGTTGTTGGGCGCATAAAAGCGAAAGAAGAAATCTTTCACATCTTCCATCTTGGCATCAGCGATGTGGTCAAGGCATTTGCCTATGGTAGGCCACATGTAATGGTGCTTCTTGTAGGAGAGGCCCGACATGAGATGTGATATGTCGCCGTAGGGTGGCGTGAGATAATGTTGCTTAAACTCTTCCATCACCACTTTCCTCTGCACCTCGAGGCTCGCTGGAGTGAAGGCGAGGCTCATCATGCGGTCGCTTTCCAGCCAGAAGCCTGTCTCGACATTGGCCGCTGGCACGGTGAGGTAGTAGTCGGTAAAGTCGGATGTGGTGTAGGCGTTGTTTGTGCCTCCTGCCAACTGCAACGGTGTGTCGTAGTTGGGAATGTTTATGCTGCCGCCGAACATCAGGTGCTCAAACAGGTGGGCAAATCCGGTCTTGTCCTCTCTCTCGTGCTTGCTGCCTACATTGTAGAGGATGTTCATGGTCACCATCTGGGTGGTGTCGTCTTGCTTGTGGACTATTCTCAGTCCGTTATCGAGTGTGTGCTTGTTCAACAACATATGCTTTCTTTATTGCCTTGCCGTTGTTCAACGACATGTGGTATCTTTATTGTTATGTCTTGCAAAGGCTTGCCGTTATTCAACGACGTACGCCTTCTTTATTGTTATGTCTTGCAAAGGTTTGTCGTTGCCGTCTGTCTTTACCTTTTGTATAGCTTCTACAGCTTTCATTCCTTCCACCACTTCTCCGAACACGGTGTATTCATTGTCAAGCCATGGAGCACCGCCGCGGATCTTGTAGGTCTTGCGCATTTCGGCAGGGTAGGTGATAGGTGGATTCTCCGACAGCTCATAGTTGGCTTCGTCTTGAAGCTTTTCGAGTGCATCGCTTAGTCCGTACTTGTCTCTTGCGCTTCTCAGCTTGTCCAGCTTGTCTTTGTTTTCCAGCTGCTTCTTGGCAAAGAGTATCTCTGCGTCTCTCTGCATTCTGGCAGTCTCGAAGCCGTCCATGTCTTCTGCCTGGCAGGTGCGCCCTGTCACTATGTAAAACTGAAACTTGTCGCTTTCGCGCTTGGGGTTGTCCTCGTCTCCTTCACGAGCCGCAGCCAGAGCACCTCTCACGTTGAAATGCGTCGGCCATACTATCTCGGCTGGGATGGTCTCAGGAATGGTGTCTCCTTTTTCGTCTGTCTTTACCTTGTAGCCTTCAGGACGGGTGCATGGGTCGCCTGTCTGGATCATGAAGTTGCGTATGACACGATGGAATGTCACTCCATTGTACATGCCGTCTTTCACGTTCTTTATGAAGTTGTCCCTGTGTCCAGGGGTGTCATCATACAGTCTTACTTTGATGTCGCCTGCTGTGGTCTCAAGTACCACTTCCGTGTCTTTTCCTTCTGTCCCCTTGTTGCACCCCGTGCATACCAGACTGAATATCCATGCGGATATAAAAAGCATTTTCTTTATACTCATGTCTTTCTTATCTGTCTATAATGATGTTGTTCTGTGCTGTGCTGCATGGACTGTTGCTTGAAGCTAAGCCATATCGCGTCGCTAAATTACTACTATTTATCTGAATTGGCAACTTTCCGTGAAGGTATTTGCTGTAAACCGTGGATTTTTGTGCCAGGCATGGGCGTGATGGCGCGCAAGTTGCAGATTTAAGGTGGCAATGACTCTGGATAAGTGTGCTTGGGGTGATGAGGCTTGTGGCGAATTAGCATGCAATGGTAAATTTTGTCTCTCTGTATGGTAGAATAATGTTGGATAAGTGTCTTATTTGCATGGCATGCCTGAATGTCCCATTTTTTATCGCTAATGGACAATGTCTGATGGATGTATTATTCTTAAATTTGCGCTGTGAAAAGGAGACAGCGGGTCTCTTTGTGTCACAACATGAATTTAAGGATTCGATGACGCTTATTAGTAAAGACATGGGCGCTCATCTATTATTAACAAAAACTCAACAACAAAAATGGCAAATGTAAAGGCTTATCTTCAGATTACTATGAAGATCAAGGAAAGCGACCGCTCAAGTGCGGCAAAGGTCTATTTTGACTATCGTCAACCATTCCTCGACACAATCGAGGGCGCTTTGACTAAGGAACTTCTTGTCCGTGACGAGGATGTCCAGGTACTTCACGGCTTTGACAGCAAGGAGCACGCGGCAGCTTATCTCCAGTCTGAGATGTTCACAAATGATGTCGCTAAGGGACTTTCGCCTTATTTCCAGGCTGATCCTGAAATACGCATCTTCACAGTGGCAGGATAAGGAATACTTCCTTTTGCAGACTGGAATATTTTGATGGTTGGGAAAGGGACGTGTCAATACGTAGGGATTGGCTCGTCCCTTTTTTTTGCTGATTGCGCAAATGGGCATGCTTGTTCTTTTAGCAACTAACGTATAGGACATGCCTTTTTTTGCCGCTTGCGCAAAGAAACGCCACTTTCTTGGCCACTTCTCTGTGCCTAAGCAATTGCGTTGGCTTGTTAATAGGCAGGCGCTTATATGTTGCCGGCGCTGTAGCTTCGTCTGAAATCCTTTGGCATCTTTCCTGTCATTCTCTTGAAAAACTTGACAAAATAAGATGGATCGTCAAAGCCTAAATGATAACCAATCTCTTTGATGCTCAATGATGAATGCTGCAGTTGGCGCTTAGCTTCAAGCGCGATGCGGGCATTGATTATTTGCAATGGTGAGTGACTGGTACTCTGGCTCACATACTTGGTGAGCGCTCTCGTTGATATGCCCAGCATGTCCGAATATTCTTGCACAGTATGCACTCTGTGGAAATTTTGTTCCAGCAACTGCCTGAAATGTACGAACGTACGGTTGCTTACATTAGAAATGTAGAGCTTGGGAGCTTCTTTGCGTTCTCCGCTGCGCTGCACCCTTATCAAAAAAAGCCTTACAAGATACTGCATGTAGTCTTTGTGGGCGAAAGCCCCTGTCAACGAGAATTCCCTGTTCATCTCATTCACCAGCATCATAAGCCGTTCGGCCTCCTCGTTGGTCACCTTGTAATAAGGTGTTGTGTCGTAGGCATTGAACACATCGTATTTGAGAAATATGTTCTCATTAGATTCTTCGTCAGACATGAAGCTCGCGTTGAAGTGTATGATGACACCCTCATAGTCGTTCGATCCGTCAAAAGAGTGAATCTGTCCCGGTGCTATGAAGAATATGGTGTTGTCAGACACAGGATATTCGGTAAAGTCGACGTGGTGTAAGCCGTGTCCGCGCCGAAACCATATTATCTGGTAAAACTCATGCGTGTGGGCAACCGTAGAACCACGTCTGCTGTTGGCAAAGAATTGGGGCATGTACTGAAGCTCCAACTCCAAACCTGAATGCGCATTAGTGTCTATGGAATATGTCCTCAGACTTTCTTCTTTATTTGTATTTAATGTGTGTGTCATAGTAATGTTTCAATGTTATCATGATGAAATGTGCAGTAGGGCGCATGGAGCGCACTTGGCTAATTGGTTGTAAAATTACATATTATTATTAAGCTCACAAAAGTATGGTGGCGAATTTACCATCTTTTCACCGTAAAATACAATATGAAACCCGTTGGCGGAATTAAATGTCATGCCGCCCGCTCTTATTGCGCTTGCCTGTGTTTGCACTAAGCGACTCCGACATCTTCTGCCTTTATCCATACCTCACAGATTTCCATACGCACCGGCCTGGAGTTGACATGGCAACCTTTGTTTGCCCCTTTGAAGTTGCTTACTCGCGCGCTCGCACGTAAAACATTTTTTCAACAAAAAAGTGTCAAAGTGTCATTGCAGACCAATTAACTGCCTGTATCTTCCTAATATATATGCCATTACATGCAATGACACTTTTCGAAAAATCAGCAAAGAAGTATCATAAAAGTATCATAGAAGTATCATTCAGGCACGGTATTTATCGAAATATCACGTTACAATGCACACAAACATACAAAAAAACTTCTATTTTTCGATGCTTGCACAGCCTAAACAGCATGAGCACGCCAACCAAACACACAAACACTCTTCCGCTTTGGGTATGCAAATATCGACTTCGAGCATTTTGCCAAGGCAGTAAGCTTCTCGCATATATAGCGCTCAG
>CAKQRW010000013.1 GCA_934271655.1 uncultured Bacteroidaceae bacterium
CAAAAACTGGGTTACAGAACGAACCAAAACTCTCAAAAAAGTGAGTTAAAATTGGTACAAAGAACTGGACACCCTAACAATTTTGTTCCTTTTTTGCGAGCTGGAGTTACAACACATTTTTTGCATTCCTATCATGGGCTAATGATTCACAACAAATGGATTCTTCACGCCGAAGATCATCATGCGAGAAGCCTTTTAGTGCAGAGCCGTCTCACTAAGCCATAGGATTGGCAAAGGCTAACCATAGGATTGGCAAAGACAAACCATAGGATTGGCAAAGACAAACCATAGGATTGGCAAAGGCAAACCATAGGATTGGCAAAGACAAACCATAGGATTGGCAAAGGCAAACCATAGGGTTGGCACAGGCGAACCAGACACTTGGCACAGGCAAACCAGACACTTAGCACAGACAAACCAGACACTTAGCACAGGCAAACCAGACACTTAGCACAGACAAACCAGACACTTAGCACAGGCAAACCAGACACTTGGCACAGGCAAACCAGACATAGACAAACAAAAAAAGCCCGGGGCTAAAGCCCCGAGCTTCTCTCTTATGTACCGCTTCCATGTAAGGCATACCCTCACAATGGAAGACATGGATAAACTTTATTGCTGGAATTTCAGTTGCTCGCCATCAGCCACCACCTTGACAGGCTTGTCGTGGTCAATAGCCCCGCTGATGATTTCCTTGCTGAGTTCGTTAAGCAACTTGTCCTGAATAGCTCTCTTGACCGGACGCGCACCAAACTGCGGGTCGTATCCTGCCTTGGCTATCACGCCAAGAGCCTCGTCGGTGACATCGAGAGTGATGCCGTTGCCGGCAACCATCTTGACGACCTTGTCCACCTGAAGCTTGACAATCTGCTTGATTTCCTTCTCTCCAAGCGGCGTGAAGGTGATGATGTCATCAATACGGTTGAGGAATTCTGGACGGAAGATGCTGCGGAGCTGATCACGTGTAGCGTTGCTGGTCATGATGATGATGGTGTTCTTGAAGTTGACCACACGTCCCTTGTTGTCTGTGAGCCTGCCATCATCAAGCACCTGAAGCAATGTGTTGAACACGTCAGGATGCGCTTTCTCTATCTCGTCAAACAAGACTACAGAGTAAGGCTTTCTCCTGACAGCCTCAGTCAACTGTCCGCCCTCGTCATAGCCGACGTATCCTGGAGGGGCTCCGATAAGGCGAGTCACGCTGAACTTTTCCTGATATTCACTCATATCAATACGAGTCATCATGCTCTCATCGTCAAACAGGTAATCAGCCAACGCCTTGGCCAACTCTGTCTTGCCCACGCCTGTGGTGCCCAAGAAGATGAAGCTGCCGATAGGCCGCTTAGGATCTTGCAGACCGGCACGGCTGCGGCGCACAGCGTCGCTGACAGCCTTGATGGCCTCGTCTTGCCCGATGACACGCTTGTGGAGCTCTTCCTCCAGATGAACGAGCTTAGTGCGCTCAGAGGTCTGCATCTTGCTGACAGGTATGCCTGTCCATCGGCTCACCACATCAGCAATGTCCTCGCTGTCCACCTCTTCCTTCACCATGGCAGAGCCGTTTTGCGTCTCTGCGAGCTTGCTCTGCACAGCCTTGATGTCGCCCTCTATCTGCTGCAGCTTGCCATAGCGTATCTCGGCCACACGTCCGTAGTTGCCTTCACGCTCGGCCTTGTCTGCCTCAAACTTCAGTTGCTCTATCTGCTGCTTGTCACTCTGTATCTGGTTAAGAAGAGCTTTCTCTCCCTGCCACTTCTCGGTCTGGCGCTTTTCATCGGCACGAAGTGTGTCGATTATCTTGTTGAGCTCATCAAGCTTCTCCTTGTCGCCCTCACGCTTTATGGCCTCACGTTCTATCTCAAGCTGTTTCAGACGGCGTGACAGCTCATCCAGTTCCTCTGGAACAGAGTCACGCTCCATCCTCAGTTTGGCCGCAGCCTCATCCATCAGGTCGATGGCCTTGTCTGGGAGAAAGCGGTCGGTGATGTAACGGTTGCTCAGTTCGACAGCCGCTATGATGGCCTCGTCCTTGATACGCACCTTGTGGTGGTTCTCATATTTCTCCTTCAGTCCACGGAGGATAGAGATGGACGACTGCACGTCTGGCTCATCGACCATGACGGTCTGGAATCGGCGCTCCAAAGCCTTGTCCTTCTCGAAGTATTTCTGGTACTCGTCCAAGGTCGTGGCTCCGATAGAGCGCAACTCGCCACGTGCCAAGGCTGGCTTCAAGATGTTGGCAGCATCCATTGCTCCGCTTGTCTGACCCGCACCCACAAGAGTGTGTATCTCATCAATAAAGAGGATTATCTGCCCCTCACTCTCCACGACAGCCTTTACCACAGCCTTCAGTCGTTCCTCAAACTCGCCCTGGTACTTGGCTCCTGCGATAAGAGCGCCCATATCGAGTGAATAGAGTTGCTTGTTTTTCAAGTTCTCCGGAACGTCGCCGCGCACGATACGCTCTGCCAGTCCTTCGACGATGGCAGTCTTGCCGGTGCCCGGCTCGCCTATAAGTATAGGGTTGTTCTTAGTTCGCCTGCTAAGAATCTGAAGAATACGTCGTATCTCCTCGTCTCGACCTATCACTGGGTCAAGCTTACCGTTCTTAGCACGCTCAACGAGGTTCGTTGCATACTTTTCAAGAACCTCCTTGCCAGTTTCTTGCTGGCCCATTTGGTTTTGATTGTTGTTGATCATATTCGTATTTGTTTTTTATTCGTTTTCGCAAACACATCAGTACAACAATCGTTCCACAGCCTTATGATGTGACAAAATGACACTATCGATTATTCCTCACTGACATTTTGTCCCCTGCCGTGCATCCACTCAACAGCCGTGTGAAACAGAATCTCATCCAGAGCCCCATAGTCTGCCAGGTTAAGGTATTCCAACTCATTCACTTGCGCGTCTGGCGCAATTTTGCCGTAGTCATGATTACCCTCAGCGTTGGCCACATAGGCCACCGCAGGGCAAAGCTGCAGGTGATAATCATGCCCAACCTCCTGGGTCAGGACATTCTGGCCTGCTGTAGCGGTGCCCACCACCGTGACATTGTCCTTGCCCAGGCCTTGCAGCAGCACCTGTATGAGCCATTCGGCGGCTCCCTGGGTATATGCGCTCGTGATGACAGCCACCTTGCTTATGCCCAGGCTTGTCACCGACGCGTCATACGGTATGTCGCTATTGCTGGCAGCGTTGGCACTGTTCCACTCCACTTTCAGCATTGTGTTTCCTGGAGTGCCGCACAGATAGCTGCCAAGCCGCTGCACCATGTCCAGGTCGCCATAGCTGCACAGGCGGAGATCGAGGACCATCTCATCGACAGCCGAGCGCCGCATGTATGCCATGGCATCATCAAGCGCGCTCTTGTATGAACTGGCATCATAGTCATCGAGTTCCTCTGGCCCAGACACAAGACGAGTGCACATCAGGTAGCCCACCTTCTTGCCATCCACACCGACGATGCTGCGCACAGGGAATGGCACATCTTCTACATATGTCGAGCTACCAAGCTGCACAGTGTCAGCATCCGTCCACACAACAGTTCCCTCAGCAGCCTCCATGCCTATATGCCTCACTTCGAGCGTGCGTGCATCACCTTTCTTCAGGCGCGAGATATTCTTGCTCGACAATTTGTAAGAGTCAAAGGAATAGATGAAATCATTTCTCTTCAGCCCAGCCTTGTCGGCAGGGCTGCCTGGATAGACCGTGAGAATGCGGGCCACGCTCCTTGTGGTCTGTCCTGTAGGGTCTGAGATGAGCGCGAAATCCATCCCGTAAGAGTTGTAGTGATTGAAGTATCCACGTTCATGCACATCAGTCTCTACCGTGTCCACAACGACATACGACCAGGAGTCGTCCTGCCCATTCTTGGCAAGAGCCGAGAGGAAATTGGCTGGAGTGGAGAAGTATTCTTTCCATTCCGGCTCATAGTCCTGCAGGTTGTCCGCCCACAGATATTTGTCGCGCATCACTTCCAGCATCCACCGGTTGTACTGCGTCTTCTCTTCATATTCATACGTCCTGTCCTCTCCACACGCCACAAGCAGAAGCACGCAACATGCGGCAAGCAGGCCTTTCATCGTCTTTGTCATCTTATTATTGTTTGTCACTTCCGTTATTTTTGCGGCAAAGTTACAAAAAAAAGCCGACACATCTACACTCCTTGTTTATCAATGTTGAAAAACGTCAGTCCTTTTGCCGTCGTCTACTTCTCAGCATTCCCGTCAATCTTGACCATAGCCGTGACAGCGAAGGTAACGAGACAAAGGATCATGATGAGAATGAAGAACTTCTGATAGCCAATGCTTTCTGATACCAGTCCAGACAGCATGCCAGGCAGCATCACGCCGCCGAGATACTGTCCTGCGGTGCAGATGGAGAAGACAGCCGTGCTTCTCTCGCCACGCGAGAATGCTACAAGATAAAGCGTGTATGCCGCAAATCCAAGTCCGTAGCCTATCTGTTCCACACACACACATGTGCCTATCAGCAGCAGGCTGTCTGTAGGACAGAAGCTGAGATAGACATAGACAGCATCAGGCAGAGTGATGCACATGACCAAAGGCCAAAGGCATTTCTTAAGCCCCCACCTCGACACAGCCCATCCGCCTACCAGGCCTCCGGCCAAGAGTCCGATGACACCGAGAGTGCCGTACACCAGACCGAAGTCGGTATCGCTCATGGCCAGCCCGCCATCGGCCTCACTGCGCATCAGAAAGAGCGGAACGATCTTTGTGAGCAAACCTTCTGGCAGACGAAACAGCAGGATGAAGCACAGGGCTGTGACAATATGCGGTTTGCCGATGAACACACGCAGGGTCTTGACAAACTCCTGCACCTGTTCTCTCACGTCGAAGCGGTCATGCACAGCATGCTCCACCTTCGGGAGCACAACGGCATGGTACATGCCCAACAGACACATCAGCACGCCAACGATGATGAACACAGCCACCCATGACGCCTCCACCGAACTCAGCCATGAGCCGAAGAAGCCTTTCTGCATGCTGCCAACCAGAAGCACAAGTCCGCCCTGACCTATCACCATGCCTATCCTGTAGAAGGTGTTTCTTACGCCAACATACAGTTCCTGGCTTCTGTCGTCCAAGCCTATGATGTAGAAGCCATCGGCAGAGATGTCGTGAGTGGCGCTGGCGAAGGCTATGACCATGAACACAGCCAGCGACCCTTTCAGCCACATGCTGGTAGGCAAGGTAAGGGCTACTATGGCCATAGCCACCCCCATCAGAAACTGCATGGAGACTATCCACCAGCGTTTTGTCTTCATGTTGTCGATTATCGGACTCCATATAGGCTTGATGACCCATGGCGTTCCGAGCCATCCTGTATACAAGGTGATCTGGCTGTCGGACAGCCCCATCTCCTTAAACATGACGAGCGAGAGAAGCATCACTACTGAGAAAGGAATAGCCTCGCCAAGATACAGGCTTGGCACCCATGCGTAAGGCTTGACATTACTATTATCTGTCATTGGATTATCTGTTTTTTTATGTAGGTATTAAAATCATTTTTATGACGAAGAAGGGCTTTTATATAATGCCGAAAACCGGATTATCTATAATGCAGCAACCGGATTATCTATAATGCAGCAAATGGATTATCATAATGCAGCAAATGGATTATCTATAATGCAGCAAATGGATTATCATAATGCAGCAAATGGATTATCTATAATGCCGAAGCTGTCCGCTTCCATATCATGAGCGTCTTCTTACAGCATTCTCACTTATTTGCCTGGCATCATGTCCTTCCGGATGGCGGCACATCGCTTCTCTTTTGGCAAAGCCGTGCTGCCCCCACGCGCATCCTTGCCATCGGCAAACAGGGCTTCATGCACCTTCAAGGCCCACATCATCACCCACGCCACAGGGGCCATAAGCGAGCACATGACAAAAAAGTCCTTATATCCCATCCACTGGCACAGCATTCCAGACAAGGCCATAGGCACTATCATCACAGCGGCGACCACGGGTATATAAAGGAAATTGGTCGTATTCCTGTACCTTCTGCCAGAGAAGTATGTGACAAAGGCATTGCAGGCATTCAATCCGAAGCCAAGGCAAAACTGGGCAAAGAATGTCATGCAGCATATAAGAGAAATGTCGCCAGGACGCCTCCATATAGCCATAAGCATATAAGCGACAGGCGACAGCGTCAGCACCACAGAAGCCACATCGAAGCGGGCCACCGCCTTTCCCCTCAGCATAAACCACCGTCCAAGACTCACGCCTACAGCAAAAGCCACCACTCCTATCGTGCCCTGAGCATAGCCCACATCTTGGACTGAGCACCCCAGTCCTCCCGCCTCCTCTGGAGCAAAGAGAAAGAACACCCTTGTGTTGAACAGCAGCGACTGTGGCAGCAACAGAAAGAAAAGGCATGTGGCAAGCCCTGGAAAATGAGGCATTGAGCCAAAGCGGCCAAGCGACTCAAACAGATGGCCCACATTATGTTTCTCCACAACTTGTGCCTCCTGCACCTTTTTCAATGGAGACTTCAGGACGGCAGTGTTGACCACAGCCACGGTGAAGAAAGCGCCTGCCACGATAGTGCTTTCCATCGCCCAGGCCTTCTGGTAACTACGGAAGAACACCTCAAAAAAACCTGCCACAATGATGAGCAAGCCATATGTCATGATGAGCGACACATACGACGCAGCCATCTTTGTGTTTCTGAACAGTTTCTGCTGGCGGGGCATCAGCATCTTTCCATAATACAAGCGCGAGAACAATTCGTGCCAGGCACACAGATGGGACAGCATGAACATCATGAAGAACAAGAGCAAGTGCCCCACCCTGTACTGCTCCAGACACAAGGCTATGAGCATCAAGCACGCGAACATCAACAGTTCCGCCACATGTATCCTGCGCGTGACTGACTTCACCATCACCGCACGGGTGTACAGCACCGACTTGAGAACCCACGGAATGAAGAGCGAGGCTGCATAGACCGAGGCAAGCGGCTCTGAAGCTCCAAACTGAAGGAACATTATCAGAGCCACATACGTGACCACGGCCGACGGTATTTCCTCTGTTGCGCACAACGAAGGAATCCACAGCCACGGATTATGCTTTCGTCCACTTGCATGTACCATCTAATCAATTTATAATTTATAATCTATAATTTACAATTTACAAATTACAGTCAAACAGGAACTGAACAAGGAGCAGGCTTCTCTATTCATCGGATACGGGAACATAAGGTTTTCTCATACCTGTCCTTCATGACACACTATATACAATATGTATGTATAATGAATAATGCATATTTTCATATGACAAAGCCAACTCGCATGACAAAGGCTATTCATATGACAAAGGCTATTCGCATGGCAAAAGCCAGCTCACATGACAAAGCCAACTCGCATGACAAGACTCTCCTGCATGGCCAAGGCCTCCCATACGGCAAAGCTCATCACCACGAAGGCGCTAATTCTGCCAGCAGGAAGAACGGGAACGGGGCAGGTCACCACAGTCGTGTAAGGACAGTGCCTGGATAGTAGAACTGCAATATATCCTCATAGGCCATGCCACGGTCTCCCATGACAGCGGCTCCAATCTGGCACAGCCCCACGCCATGTCCCCATCCCTTGCCATGAAGCACAAAGCCTTCGGACGTGTGCTCCACGTCAAAGAACGATGAATACAGATGCGACTCGCTCAGCCATTTTCTTATCTCAAGCTCTTTGCCAACAGTCACTGCACGCTTCTCGCCCACAATCTTCAGCCGCACTATGCGTCCAGCCTCACTGCGCTCCACTGGCACAAGGTCCCTTATCTTGCCAAAGTCTATGCCCGACTTGCGGCATATAATCTCTGTGGCCTCTTCATAAGGCAGACGTACAGTCCACCGATAGAAATCGTTTGTTTCCTTGTCGTAGCTGTTGAGCACATGGCCGAGCACCCTCACATCGCTTGTGTTGCAATAAGGACACGCCTTTGACACAAGATACGGATGCGGCACATCCTCCCAACATGACTCAAAGACCTCTGTCACTCCACCGCAGCATTTGGAGAACCGCGTGTCGCAGATTGCTCCATCGTAAGTGAGCACCTGGCCCCTTGTAGCCTCTATGGCGCGCGCCACATTCTCGTTTGTTTGCCGCGTGATGCCCTGATAGCGCTGGCAATGGTCGTCGGCACACACGTCAAAGAGCACGTGCGCCTCACTGTCATACCAGCGGATGACTGTGTCACGACTCAACTGTTCATGCACAGCGCGCGACTTGGCATGCGACCTCGACTTGCGCATCATGGCTATCAGCCAGCCGCGCGAAATCACCGCATGAGCCTTGAGCAGGTTGAGCGAGGCATCGGCACTCATCTCGCTTCCTATGACACTGGTGAGATAAGTTTCCACAGGCACCCTGTCTATCGCTCTCACCTCGCCATTCTCTTCCACCAGCTCCAATGCGCCCGCAAAGGTCTGGTTCTCCTTGCGCTGCCAATGAAAGCCTATGCCTATCACAACGTCCTTCAGCGTAAAGACACCCCCACTTGCTGCAGGAACAAACGCCAGCCCGCCTTGACTACGCCGCACATCGTCCACGGAGAAACAGTGTTCTCCAATAAAAGGCTTTCCATCCAACAAGTATGTTGAATGGAAAACCACATTTATCTCTAAGGATCTGAGTATGCCGACCCTCACCTCTTGTTCTTTTATATTCATAGCATTAGCTACATTTAGGTTCTGTCGTATGAAACGAGCCAGTCCGACTCGTCCCAGCAAGCACGCCTAAACGGCAGGGATTGCAAATGTCCGTCTCACTTACCGCCAAGACCTATACCCCCCCCGACGTTTCACTTTTGAACTTCATTATCATGTCAAGCTCATCATCTCGTGATATTCCGCATTCCTGAATGATACTCTTTATCTTTTCAGCGTTCATCTTGGCATAATCCTCTGCACGAGGCACAATGAGCAGACCTCCCATGTCTATGGCGCCAGGGCTGACAAGAATCTTGTCCTCGTCTTCGTAGAAATAGCAGTCAGGGCGATGCTTTGAGCGCGGAATGATTATGCTCACTATGCGCTGCGAGCCGTCCACAGAACTTGGCTGCACCCACGCAAGGATATTCATCATAGGCTCCATGTCTCCCTCCTTGACTGGCATGGCCTTGTAGAGCTTGTCGAAAAGCACCTTGTTGGCATATGGTGTGCGTGTGATGATGACAAAGCCAGGACACACATAGTCTCTCAAGCTGAACACACCAGTGCTGTCTGCCATAGCCTCCAGCTTGATAGCTTCAAGACACTCTGTCTCGCTTATCGGCCATAGACGCGAACGGATTGGCTTGTATATGTCTGTCCAATCACGCTGCAGCGGCACAATTCCGCAACTGCCAGCCTGGAAGTGCATGTGGTCTGGCGCGCTCGCGCCACACTTGGGACCGTTGTAGAAGATGAGGAAGTCCTTCATCTTGACAGCTATCTCCATCATGTCCTCATAATGGTCCTTGATGGTCTGCACTCTGTGGTGGCGCAACGGCATGGTGTAATGCTGCGGGAAGATAGGATTAGGATTGACCAGCAGGTAGTACTTGCGCAGCAGAGGATAAGAAAGCTGCTCCGCAGGCCTGTTCACCTCGCAAAGGAAGCAAGGGCGGCGCTTCACAGAAGTCTCGTCCACCTTAGCGCCCGTAGACACCATACGGGCAGGATTGTACTGAGCAGACAGACGGCACTTGCCCAACACGAATTCTCCTGTGACGACCTTGTCCAGGTCCTCATAGTTCTTGCGCGCAGTCTCCCAAAGAGGCAGCTGCTTATCCAGCAACTTCATCGCTTTCTCTGACGACATGCCCTCCATCCAGAACTCATTCAGGCGACGGCGGTCGATAATCTCAATGGTGCGCAGCCCATCCTTATACATATTGTTCTTGGTCACCTGAGCCGGACTCAAAGCAGCATCGCTGTTGCCCTCCCAGCGGCGGCAGAGGTATATAGGGTCGTAAATGCGGCCAATCTTATACTTGCGGCTGAATGCGAGCCCTACAGCATAGTCCTCTCCATATGATGTGTTTGGCATACCTATAGAGCGAAGCAGAGGCGTGTAGAACGCGCGTGGTGCTCCAAGCCCGTTCACGCGCAAGGCGTTGTTGTGGCCATTCTCACGTGTCCACTCTCTGTGGTCTATCAAACCTGGCGGCAGAGGCTTCAGGCTGAAGTCGCACATGCTGTAAGAGCCTATGACCATTCCGCAGTGCTCCTCATAAAACTTTTCTACGATCCTCTGCAGCGTGTCTTCTCCGCTATACAAGTCATCACTGTCAAGTTGCACGGCGAAGCGTCCGCAACGCTCATCCTCAAAGGCCATGCTCCAACATCCGCCTATGCCGAGATCGTCCCTTTCAGGCACGAGATGGAGCACTCTGGAATCTTCCTCAGCCAGCCTGTCAAGCACCTCAGACGTGCCATCACTGGAGTGGTTGTCTACCACCATCACATTATATTCAAAGGTAGTCTTCTGCGACAGCGCGCTCCTCACAGCGTCCTCGATAGTCTTCACCCTGTTGCGCACCGGTATGATGACCGTAGCTTCCTTGTCAAAGCAATGGGCGTCAACCGCCACATCAGCAAGGCTGTCAGGGTCGATGTAGGCTCCTATTTTCTTCAGATAATCTGTAAAAATCTTCTCGCGTTCCAGTTGCACAGCACGGTTGCGCCTGTCTACATAGTCAAACTGGCGCTCGCCACTGCTGCGTCTGTCTGTCATGTCCTCCGTATACAGATACTCATGCACATGGTAAAGCACACTATCACGCTTTCTGGCAAGGCAGAAAAGGTGCAGGGCATACCATGACGAGTCATCGTAATCGCAGTCTTTCGACTCTTCCAGAAAAGCATGCACAGCCCCAGCTGAAAGCACGCACACATTGCCAAAGTCAAAGTCATCGCGCACGCTTCCATAATAGCAGTCCATGGCAGGAGACGGCACCAGCTCGCCATCCTTCTTGAGATAACGGTCGGAATATACCACCGCGGCATCGACGCTGCTGGCTACTGTCAGCATGCGCTTCACCGCATGATAGCCTAATGTGACACTCGCCCCGCTCGTGCACATCATGGCATACTTTGACTCCATCAGCGCGCCAATCATGCGCATCGTGTCCATGCCTCCAAACTTGTCAAAGTGATGCACCGCACAACCGTCTGCTACAAAAGAGACGCCATTGGGCACCATAACGTGTATCATTCCTATCAATGGCTCATTCTTCAGCTGCCCCAACAGAGACAGAGCAGCTGCTTCGCTTGAATAAAAGATGAAGCAATCTGTTTTTTTCACAAATTCACCCATTTTTTCTTTTTCAATGTAAATTCATTCAAATATCAATTCATAAACACTCCCCTCGCCTCAATGCTCCCCCACAATACGCCACTTATGGCAAAAAAGTGCTCACTTAAGGCGTTTGAGTGCAAAGATAGTAAAAAATGTTCAATACAATTGAATTACTTCTTCTTTTTTTCAGTATTTTTATCTATCTTTGTGCCCGATTTGCAAAACGGAGGCTTTGTCGCACAAAAAGCCGCCAGACTTTGCCTGAGTGTTGACCTTCTCATGAATCACAAATGGTCCGAGTACTAGAGCACCTCGTAAAAAACAAGCGTGTCCTTGAACAAACCACGTAAAAAACAAGTATAAATGAAGAAAAGACAACAAATCAGCGTTTCCCTCATGCTTATGGGAATCGTGTTCTGCATCAGCCTTGTTGCAGCCAACCTTCTCGAAACCAAAGTTTTCACATTATGGGGTCCAATATCCCTCACCTGCGGTTTCATCGTTTTTCCAATCTCATACATCCTCAACGATGTCATAGCTGAAGTGTGGGGATTCCGCAAAGCCAGACTTATCATCTGGATGGGCTTTGCCATGAACTTCCTTGTTGCGGCCCTTGGCGGCATAGCCTGCGCCCTGCCAGCCACAGTGCCAGGCAGCGACGAAGCCTTCAAGCAAGTGTTCGCCTTCATGCCACAAGTGGTGGTGGCAAGCCTGCTCGCTTTCATCGTAGGCTCATTCCTCAACGCCTGGGTGATGAGCCGCATGAAACTGGCCGACCGCTCCAAGGGACACTTCAACTTCTACTTCTCGCTCCGCGCCATTGCTTCTACCCTTGTAGGCGAGGGAGCTGACAGCCTCATCTTCTTTCCACTGGCATTCTATCTATTCCCAATCATGCTGGAAGGCGAGCCAAAGGTGCCTTTTGACATCATGATAAACCTGATGCTCACACAAGTGGTGGCAAAGACACTCTACGAGGTCATCGTGCTTCCAATCACCATCAAGGTAGTCAAGTTTGTCAAGAAATATGAGGAGACAGACGTGTACGACGAGGACGTGAGCTACAACGCCTTCAACATCAAGCAGCTGTAAGACACCGACATACGGATTGGCATGCATTGACACAAGCCGCATAAACCATGCCTTGGCACAAGCTGCATAAACTATCACACACCAACAACATACAAAACAAACAAACATCATGAGCGACAACAGAACAGATGAGGGACTCAAGTCTCTCGGAAAAAAGACTGAATACCGCCAGGACTACGCTCCTGAGGTGCTTGAGGCTTTCACCAACAAACATCCGGACAACGACTACTGGGTGCAGTTCAACTGCCCCGAGTTCACCTCACTCTGCCCCATCACCGGACAGCCCGACTTTGCAGAGATACGCATCTCATACCTGCCCGACCAGCGCATGGTGGAAAGCAAGTCACTCAAACTCTACCTTTTCTCGTTCCGCAACCACGGAGACTTCCATGAGGACTGCGTCAACAAGATAATGAAAGACCTCATCAAGCTCATGGACCCAAAGTACATCGAGGTGACAGGCATCTTCACACCACGAGGCGGCATCAGCATCTACCCATACGCCAACTACGGTCGTCCTGGCACCAAGTACGAGGAGATGGCAAACTACCGCATGATGAACCATGGACTGAAATAAGCTCCATAAGCTGACACAAAACATGGATACTCTATGAAAACAATTCATGGAGAAGCTTCAGAGACAAGCTCCATAAGCTGACACAAGACATAGAGGCCACACAGAAACACGGTCACCGCACGGCTGGACAACCAGCCCGCGGCGACCGTGTTCTTCTTTTTCATGTTCCACCGCATTGACCACCCACAACGCCAATGCGCATGCACCTTATATAAAAACACAACACAAAAGCCTAAAAAAACACATACGGCTGGCGCTTATATCAGTTTTTTCACGTACCTTTGTAGCATGATAGAGAAACATATAGTACTTGAACATGTAGACCTGGTCACATTCTATGGAGTAAACAATGTGCACCTGCAGATGATCAAAGCCCTATACCCCAAGCTGCGCATAGTGGCACGAGGCAACATCATCAAGGTCATGGGCGATGAGGAAGAGATGTGCGCCTTTGAGGAAAACATCTCCAAGATGCAAAGCCACTGCATGCAATACAACTCGCTCAACGAGGAAGACATACTCCAGATAGTGAAGGGAGAAAATCCCGCTGGCAAGATGGCAGACAGCTCTGCCATATGCTACAGCGTGATGGGCAAGCCTATATCTCCACGTTCGGAAAACCAGAAGCTGCTGGTAGACGCCTACAACGCCAACGACATGGTCTTCGCCATAGGCCCCGCCGGCTCGGGCAAGACATACGTGTCGATAGCGCTTGCCGTGCGCGCCTTGAAGAACAAGGAAATACGCAAGATAATCCTTTCACGCCCGGCCGTGGAAGCAGGAGAGAAACTCGGTTTCCTGCCAGGCGACATGAAGGACAAAATCGATCCCTACCTGCAGCCTCTCTATGACGCGCTGCAAGACATGATACCCGCCCAAAAACTGACCGAATACATGGAGCAGAATGTCATACAGATAGCTCCACTTGCCTTTATGCGAGGACGCACGCTGAACGACGCTGTGGTGATACTTGACGAGGCGCAGAACACCACATCGCAGCAAATAAAGATGTTCCTCACACGCATGGGACAAAACACCAAGATGATCATCACAGGCGACATGACACAAGTAGACCTGCCACGCAATGTGAAGAGCGGACTCAAAGAGGCCCGCGAGGTGCTCGACGGCGTGAAAGGCATCAGCTTCATAGAGATGAACGAGCAGGACATCGTAAGGCACAAGCTGGTCACACGCATCGTCAATGCCTACAACAAGTACGACAAGGAGAAGAAACGCCTTGCCGCCAGCGAGGAAGACGGCAACGGCTACACCCAACAAGACAAGAAATATTCACACATTCAATAATAAAACATTACAACAATCATGAAGGCTTTAACAAGAACCGACTTCAACTTCCCCGGACAGAAGGAAGTCTATCACGGCAAAGTTCGTGACGTGTACAACATCAACGACGATCTCATGGTGATGGTAGCCACAGACCGCATCTCAGCATTTGACGTAGTGCTTCCAAAGGGCATTCCTTTCAAAGGACAAGTGCTCAACCAGATTGCAGCCAAGTTCCTCGATGCCAGCGCTGACATCGTGCCCAACTGGAAGCTTGCCACACCCGACCCTATGGTCACCGTAGGACTGAAGTGCGAAGGATTCCGCGTGGAGATGATCATACGAGGCTACCTCACAGGTTCTGCATGGCGTGAATACAAGGCTGGCAACCGCACCCTCTGCGGCATCACACTGCCAGAGGGCATGCGCGAGAACGAGAAGTTCCCCACTCCTATCATCACTCCTACTACAAAGGCCGACGAGGGACACGACGAGAACATCTCCAAGGAGGAAATCATCGCCCAGGGCATCGTGTCAAAGGAAGACTACGAGATCATGGAAAAATACACGCGCGCCCTCTTTGACCTCGGCACAAAGATTGCAGCAGATAAGGGACTAATCCTCGTGGACACTAAGTATGAATTTGGCAAGCGCGACGGCAAGGTGTACCTCATCGACGAAGTGCACACTCCCGACTCATCACGCTATTTCTACGCAGACGGCTACCAGGAGAAGTTTGAGAAGGGCGAGCCACAGAAGCAGCTCTCCAAGGAGTTTGTGCGCCAGTGGCTCATCGACCACAACTTCATGAACCAGCCAGGCCAGACTATGCCTGAGATCACAGACGAATACGCTGAGTCAGTGTCTGAGCGCTACATAGAGCTCTACGAGCACATCACAGGAGAGAAGTTTGTCAAGGCTGACAACAGCGAGGACATAGCCGCACGCATCGAGAAGAATGTCAACGCTTATCTCGCAAGCCTAAAGAAATAAAGAGGGCAACAGCATAACGGCGCCAGAACAGGAGCGGCACAGCCCCACTCCACAAGAGAGGCTGACGCGCCAGCTGGCGCCGCCGCGCTGCGCAGCTGCAATATAGCAGCCGCACACACGTGAGTCCCTCACAAAAGCACAACTTACATGTACACACAAGAGCAGATAAAGCCATACGGCGACCAGGGAAGCAAGCGCGAACAGGTAGAGCGCATGTTCAACAACATAGCCCATTCCTACGACATGCTCAACCACACGCTCAGCTTCGGCATAGACCGATGCTGGCGCAACGAGGCCATCCGCTTCCTGCTCAAGAACAGGACAAGCACGGATAGCGTTCTCGACATTGCCACAGGCACTGGCGATTTCGCTATCCTCGCTTACAAGCGCCTGCATCCCAAGCGCATTGTCGGATGCGACATCAGTGAGGGCATGATGGACATAGGACGCGAGAAAGTGCGCAAGCTGCAGCTCAACCACTGCATCACATTCCAAAATGAGGACTGCTCACACATGTCTTTCAAAGCGGAGTCGTTCGATGCGGTCATATCGGCCTTCGCCCTGCGCAACTTCCAAAACCTCGACAAGTGTCTCAGCGAGATGCACCGCGTGCTAAACACAGGCGGCCATCTGTCAGTAGTTGACCTTTGCGCCCCTACAGCCTTCCCGATGAAGCAATTATTCTACATTTACAAGAAATGCGTCATGCCAACACTCGGACGTCTATTCTCACGCGACATGTCAGCATATACCTACCTGCCCGACACCATGGATGCCGTGCCGCAAGGAGCACGCATGCAGCGCATTATAGAGCAGGCTGGCTTTCACAATGTCACCTACAAGAGACTCGTCTTCGGCATGTGCATGCTATACACCGCACAAAAATAAGCATATGAACACATACGGACTGGTGGGATACCCTCTCGGCCACTCTTTCTCACGCAGATTCTTCACTGAGAAATTCGCTACAGAACATATTGACGCACAGTATCTCAACTTCGAGATACCTTCAATAGACAACTTTCCAGAAATAATAAAAGACAACGCAGACCTTCACGGACTCAACGTCACCATACCCTACAAGCAGCAAGTGATGCAGTACCTCAACGGACTCAGCCCTGAGGCCGAGGCCATTGGCGCAGTCAACGTTGTGAAGGTGACCCGCGAGGGAGGCAAGGTCACGCTGACAGGACACAACAGCGACGTGATAGGCTTCGTGAACAGCATTCGCCCGCTCATCAAGCCTCATCACAAGAAAGCTCTCATACTCGGCACAGGCGGCGCCTCACGCGCCATACGCTACGGACTGGAGAACAAACTTGGCATTGAGCCACTCTTCGTCAGCCGCTCTCAGCATCCTGGCATGATAACATACAGCGACATCAGCGCAGCGGTGCTGGATGAATATGAGGTCATCGTCAACTGCTCTCCATGCGGCATGTATCCTCACGTGGATGAGGCGCCTGCCATTCCCTACGAGCTTCTTACAAGCCGCCACCTTCTCTACGACCTTGTTTACAATCCCGAAGAGACTCTCTTCATGAAAAAGGGAGCTGAACAGGGAGCCACAGTGAAGAATGGCTACGAGATGCTCATCCTGCAGGCCATCGCCTCGTGGGAGATATGGAATGGATAAACACACACCTACCAATGCGGCATAAACAGGAAACGCCGCCATAACCAACCTAACAAATTCCTTACATGAAAAAATTCTTAGCACTAACTGCGAGCCTATTGTTGGCTTACCATGCCTCAGCAACAGACAGAGAGGCAACCATCAACATTGACAGCCGCGTGCAGTTCCAGCACGTCACTGGCTTTGGAGGCTTCTCACCAAGCCCACAGTGGCAATACTGGCTCAATGACAGCGACATGGACAAGCTCTTCGGCAAGGGCAACAACCAACTCGGTCTGACAGTCCTGCGCATATACATGGCAAACGACAAAAAGTATTGGTACTCAGGAGTGGCCAATGCAAAGAGAGCAAAGAAACACGGAGCTTTCATCTTTGCCTCGCCATGGTCACCACCAGCATCATGGAAGTCAAACAACAGCGAGACAGACGGAGGCTCGCTGCTTGAGTCACACTACGCCGACTGGGCTACAATGCTTAATGACTATTATCTCTACATGAAGGAACAGGGAGCAGACATCGACGCTGTGTCCATCCAGAACGAGCCCGACTGGAGTCCATCATACCAGAGCTGCGTGTGGACAGGAGAACAGATGGCCAAGTTTCTGCGCGAGCAAGGTTCAAAGATTCAATGCAAAATCATAGCTCCAGAATCAGTCCACTTCACACGCGATGTGCATGAGCCACTGCTCAACGACGAGGGCGCATGCAACAACTTTGACATCCTTGGCGGACATTTCTACGGATGGGACGGCTCTTCATACCCTCTTGCCGAACAAAAAGGCAAAGAAGTGTGGATGACAGAGTTTCTCATCAACGAGCGCCAAGAGAAAGAAGGCAAGAACATAGACTGGAACACCGACGGCTTTCTCTTTGCCAAGAGCATCAACGACGCTATGCTGTCAAACATGAGCGCATGGGTTCATTATGCGCTCAAACGTTATTACGGAGCCATAGGCGATGGGCAATACGGCACAGTCAACAACCAGATAACCAAACGCGGATACGTTCTCTCGCAATATGCCAAATACGTGTCGGGCACCACCCGAGTGAAACATGTCCTCGATGATGCCAGCGGACAGCTCTCATCATCTGCCTACGTGACAGAATCGGGCGATGAGATTGTGCTCATGGTCATCAATCCTTCTGCCGACACCTACACCACCTCCATCTCGCTGCCATTCTACAGCAAGTCATACACCAGCATCTCCACATCAGCGTCACTTAACGCCAAGAAGCTTTCCTTTGACATGGAAGAGGAGACATACACGCCAAGCATCAGCGTCAGGCCTTACAGCGTCAACACTTACATATACACAAAGAGCGCGCCACGCACCGACCTGCCCGACTTGCCTGATGACAGCCACACGGTCTTCTCTGACGGTTTTGCATTGACAGGAGCAGGCGTTGTGCCTACAGGATGGATAGCGCGCAACCAAGATGAGACACGCCACGCCGGCACCTATGGCTTAGGTCCGCGCATCATGAGTTTCTCAGCTGAAGGCGCCATGCAGTACGCTTTCTACTTCCGTGCCGGCAACTCACAGGAAGGCAGCGTCAGCTATGGTGAAGAATCCAAAAGCCGCCTGCATCTCGAACCAGGCAAATACACGCTATCCTACTCTGTGGAGGGATACAAGGCAACACCAAGTGTAAGCGCTTATGTACGCACAGCAACAGGAACGACCCTCAAGACGCAGAAAGTCACCGCCACAACATCTGTTTCTGACAACGGTTCTTCCAGCCGCATCCTGAAGACGACGGACAGCACGCTGGAGTTTGAGATAAAAGCTGCCGGCAACTATGTTCTGAAGTGGTCCACTCCTAAATCAAAAGGTGGATACTCAGAAGTGCTTGTAGGCAACATACGCCTCTACCGCCAACCAGACATAGACACAGGCATCAGCACTATAGACCAAGCACATGGCGGCAACGCCAATAAGGTGCACAACACCAACGGCCAGACACTCAACCGGCCACAGCCTGGCATCAATATCATAGACGGACGAAAGGTATGGATCAAAGGCTACAAATAAACGAGACATACATTATTCTCTATATTTGGAGGATACGTCTAAAAGATGATTCTCATGAGTTGTTATGGATAACAACATGAGCCACTATAACAAGGCATCCTAAGATACACCAACGCGTATCTTAGGATGCTTTTTTTACCAGATAGACTTTTTATCTATCGTCTACTTCCTTTGGATCAAATATCTCAGGACGCTTTTTTATACCAGATAGACTCTTTAATCTATCGTCTACTTCCTTTGGATCAAATATCTCAGGACGCTTTTTTATACCAGATAGACTCTTTAATCTATCGTCTACTTCCTTTGGATCAAATATCTCAGGACGCTTTTTTTATCCTTGGCAGGCATATCATACGTAAGCTGATACAAACATCACAAAAACCTTCAGACTTTACATGTCACTATAATGTGCGTACAAAAACAATTCGGGCTGAGAGTCTTTTGCGACTCCCAGCCCGAACTATCATAAAGCCATTATAGCCAATCTTCTCACTTCACTCTCACCTTCACCTGCTTGCCGCCTGACACGACTACGTATATGCCAGAAGGGAGCGAGGCTGTAGGTGATACCAGAACGCCTGACGCGTTGTAAACCTGGTAAGACTCTGCGCCATCAACAACGATGCGTCCACCAATGACACGCACATGAAGGCCGCCTTGTCCGTTGGCATCAGCTATGTCACCTATGGCTGTAGGCACAGAACCGCCCTCTGTCTTGTGAGAAATGACCACCCATCCGAGATTATCGCGATAGCCGCTGTATTTTTCGAGAGACGATGATACAGGAATCTCCTCACCATCAACGGTAATGGCATGGTCGAGAGCGCGCTTGATCTTCACGCCTGTCACCCATTTGCTTCCATCCTCATCCGCAACAATCACATTCGTGCGGCGCAGAATGGTAGCCACAGGATAGTTGTTGGTCTGCAGAGAAGTGAGGATGACAGGCGACTTGAACCTCAGCTGAACATCCTCTCCGCCATCAGCGGCAGCAAGGAGGAAGGCATTGCTGTTAGACAAAGAGCCATAAATCTGGTTGTCTGTCCCATGGCCAGCCGCTATCATGATGCCGTTGTCAGCGTCCATCATCTCCAGTCCTGGAGTGACAGCCATGTAGGCCACTTTTTGAGCCAAGACTATCTTGCGCGCTGACATTTCCTCTGAATAGACAATAAACTTGAAGCCAGTGTTGGTCACGTCAAACACACGCACGCTGAGAGATGTCTTCTGCGATGCTGATGTGGCATACGACGGGTTGCGGAGCTCGGTCATCACTACAGGTGTGACACCCTCTGGGAATGGGACTTTGAAGGTTACCTCTGTCACGTCAGTCCAATAATCTGTGCCTGTGGCCTTGTTTGACGACACAAGACCTACCTCGCAGTCCATGTCACCAAACTTGTAGTTGCCCTGCATCATTGCCACAAACGGAATCTCCTCCACCTTCTTAGGAGCCTGGTCCTTGCTGCTTATCCATGGAAGGAACTGGTATGTGAATCTGTCCCTGCTCGATGTCTTGGCTGTGTAGTTGGCTGGATAGAAAGATGTGTTGACATTAGTCACAGAGCCCATGAAGACGCATGGTATCTCCTCAAACTTATCCGAGAAATATGTGAGAGTCTGCTCTGTGTCACCTATATTCAGCAGTCCATACTGCACCTTGTCTGTGCCCTGAGACGGAGCCACGTTGACGATTTCGTCTGCTGTGTTGATGGTAGTGTTCTTATAAGTGAGCACCTGCACACGGTATAGGTATGTGCCCGACTCCTGCATATTGTCAGTATAGCTGTATGTCACACCGCCAGCATTCGTCTTGTCGCGCGGACTGAGCGTGGCCAAAGTCTCATAGGTAAATTCGCCCTGCTTCTTGCGCTGCACACGGATTTCCTCCGAGAGCTCGCAGTTAGGGTCTGACCATGTCAGTTTCACATCTCCGGATGTGCGGTTGTACTCCGACTGGAAGTCGGCAAGAGGCTCTATTCGCGTGCCCGTAGGAACAAACTGGTAAGCCGCGTTGTAGCCAAGGCCTGGATCGATGTCCCTATACACCTGGCCAGCTGCCGTGAGCTGTCCGTTTTTATATATTCTTGATGGGTCACGCTCTCCATTCCAATAGAAATAGCGTTCCACATGAGGCGAATTCTTGAGAGTGTTGAGTATGCCACTGAGAGCATTTGCGTTCTGCTGCTCTGTCACGCCATCAGCAAAGGCTCCATTTTTATTCCATGACGCTCCCCATACCCATTCTGAAATCCAGATAGGACGCTTCATGTTGGGCCACCAGTGGCCTTCAAGATGCGCGAAATTGCCCGAAGGCCAGTAGCAGTGTGCGTCCACTATGTCGCATCGCCATCCGCGCGCGTCAATGGAGTCAAGGAATGTCTTGATAAATCCCGTGCCGTTCCAATAGTCGCTGCCATCCCATGAGGTAGGAGAACAAAGGCGCATGCCTGTGCGCATGAGGTTCTGCCAATTGTTGAGGATGGTGTTAAGGTCCTGCGGATGGTCGTCACTACTGTTTCTTGGCTCATTGTTTGTCTTCAGGTGGCAAGCGAAATTCTGGCTGCCGCATGCCGCTGATGATGGATAGTCC
Organism: uncultured Bacteroidaceae bacterium; assembly: GCA_934271655.1. GTDB lineage: Bacteria > Bacteroidota > Bacteroidia > Bacteroidales > Bacteroidaceae > Minthosoma. Next base: position 21,511 of record CAKQRW010000013.1, read on the forward strand.
TCATAGATGTGATTGGCAACAGTCTCGAAGTCCAAGCCCATGTCCGAGCCCACGCTCCAAGTATAGCCCGCATATGCTCCCACAGCCTCTATGGCAGTCTTGTCCAATGTGGAAGCCAGTCCCTTCTTGTTGAAGTTTCTCCATTTGAAGATTCTGTAAGAAGAAATCTTGTTGTTGAGGATGGCAGGAAGAGAAGCCACCTCAAGATCTTCCTGGTCTGCGATGAAGCAGCGGCTATAGCCCCACCCTGCCGTGCCTATGGCGAAAGTGACCATATATCCGCGCTTCAGTTTGAAGGAAGATATCTGGTTGTTGAGCGTGGCAGAGGTGAGTGTCTTCATGTAGCCTCCAGCGTGTCCCTCTGAATAGCTGTTGCATGATTCACCACCAAAGTTCTCCTCTGTGTAGCATGTGAGAGGAGCCAGGTCCTTGGCATAAGGAAGGATGATGGTACCATTGTTGTACATCTTCACTTGGCAGTTTTCGTCATTGACGGCCTGCTCTCCATTGATGTACACATGCGACAGCCAGTTGGCTACCACCTTGCTTGGGCGCACCTGCTCAATGATGAGCGCGGCGTGCTCCGTGTTAACGATGTCGACGCTGCCCGCTGTGGCAAACGGTTCTGTTCCCGTGACGATGTAGTCCACATCAGTCGTGAGGTTGACCTGATCCGTCACCTGTGCGACAGTTGTCTTTTCGTTGGCGGCATTGGCACACATGATGACTGTGGAAAGCAATGCCAGAATGAGTGTTCGTAGTTTCATAAAGGTCGTTTGTATAGTTAATTGTTTTCTGCTTGCAATTAGTTAATTGTTTTCTGCTGCGCAATTAGTTAATTGTTTCCTGCTGTGCAATTAGTTAATTGTTTTCTGCTTGCAATTAGTTAATTGTTTTCTGCTGCGCAATTAGTTAATTGTTTTCTGCTGCGCAAGAATGAATGTGCCGCATAATGCATACGTATCGCCATCCAGATCAGTGGCTTGTATAGAAATCCGTTATGCGCTGTATGGCGCGTGTACACACAGGACAGAAGTCTTCCACTTCGTTGATTTTCATGCGGCATTCCTGCGCCGGACGATAGCAGCCCTTGGTCTGGTAGCCAGCTCCCTCAAAGACACCCACCACCTGAGTGCACTTGTTCAGGGCCTCCATAGCCTTCTTGTCGTTTTTGTCAATCTTCTTGAAGTCAGGCACCTTTGGATTGAGCGGCGTAGGTATAGGCTGCTTCTTTGGCATGAGGTCGGCCCACTTAGAGTCGAAGTCCTTCAGCGTGGTGATGTTTGGTTCCCAAGGCTCTGTGTCGGCAGGATACCACTCTGTGTCCATGTCATCGTAGGCATACTCATCGGCAAGGCCTCCATAGGCATGTCCAAACTCATGCACAAAGACTTCATTGAAGGTAGGATGGTCGCTTGTGGAGTAGGTCACCTGGTTGTATATGCCACCTCCGCCATAGGTGTCGGAGTTGACCAGGACGATGACGTGCTCAAACGGCACACCTGAGAGAAGGTCGTAGATGGTGTGCATGTCCTGCGACATGAGATAGCGATCTGAGTAGAAAGTGTCGTAATGGCTGTTGGTAGGAGTGCTGTGCCAGATGCCGTTGTGTGGCACGCTTGGGCCCGACTCGTTGGAAGGAGCTGCCACAGCAACCACATTGAAGCGGTCTTTCAACGACTTGAACGGCTCACGCGCAAAGAGCGCATCCACAGCCCTGTTGCAGTCGGCATAGAACTTGCCCATCTCCTGCTGCGTGTAGCCCTCTGCCACGATGGCCAGGTCGATGCAGTCCTGCACGTTGACGCCTGCAAACGGGTCATAGGCCGACGGCATGAAGTTGCGTCCGGCACCGCTGCGTGGCTCATTCTTTGCCTCAGCCTCGGTCTTGCCGGCTTTTCCCTTCCACACATAGTAGAACGGTATTCCATTGTCGCCCACTGGCCGTATGAGTATGTCTTTCGGGTCCACGGTGTGTGTCATCTCTGCAATGGCCTTGTTGTGGTTGTCGGTGAGAGCTACAGTAATGTCAATAGGCTTCTTCGGAAACGGTATGTTGTAGGATGTGTCAAAAGCCTTGCTCACCTTCTTTGCCTCGTCATACTGCAGCCACTCCTGAAAGAGTGTGGAAAAAGTCCATGTGTATATGACCTCCTGTGTATCATGGTCCTTAACTATGAGGTGCCCGTTGCCACGCAGCAGCGTTTCATTCAGGCGGCTTCGCCTGCCAGCCCATCGCGGCTGTCTCTTCAGTTCGTCAAGATAGATATGCTGCTCGTTGGCATTGCCTGCAAAGACATAGTCGACTCGAAGCGTAGCGTCCTCGAAGTACTTGTTGAAGTCCTGTGCTGTTGCTCCCACAGTCATCGAGAGCAGAGCCAACGCAGTCGCTATATTTTTTTTCATAGTACTGTTAATAAATTGTCCAGTTAATAATAAGTTTGTAGTTTAGTCTGTTGGGTGCAAAATTAAAGATTTTTCTCGAAAGCATAATGCTTTTGACTAAGAAATCTTTAATTTCCATTCAGTTTATCATGAAGAAAAGCTCCTGTGTAGCTGTATGCGCACTTGGCTATGTCTTCTGGCGTACCAGCTGCTACAAGCTGTCCACCTGCCTCACCGCCCTCAGGGCCTATGTCTATGACATGGTCAGCGCACTTGATGACATCCATGTTGTGCTCAATGATGATGACGGTATGTCCTCGGGATATGAGGGCATTGAAGGCATCGAGCAACTTGTGTATGTCATGGAAATGGAGGCCTGTGGTAGGCTCGTCGAATATGAACATCGTTGGCACTACACGCTCCTGACTGAGGTAGTAGGCCAGTTTGATGCGCTGGTTCTCTCCGCCAGAAAGCGTGGATGAGGTCTGTCCCAGCTTGATGTATCCGAGACCGACATCTTGCAGCGGCAGGAGTTTCTTCACTATCTTATTCTGTCCATGAGCCGCAAAGAACTCTATGGCCTGGTTGACGGTCATGTTAAGCATGTCGTAAGCATTCACCCCTTCATACATGACATCGAGAATCTCGCTCTTGAAGCGCTTGCCATGGCAATGGTCACACTCCAGCACGATGTCGTTCATGAACTGCATCTCCACCTTGATGGTGCCCTCTCCCTTGCACTCCTCGCAGCGTCCGCCCTCGGTGTTGAAAGAGAAATAAGCTGGCGTGTAGCCCATCTGCTTGGCAAGCTGCTGGCTGGCAAGGAGCTTGCGTATCTCGTCCCATGCGCCTATGTAGGTGACTGGGTTGGAGCGCGAGGACGTGCCGATAGGATTCTGGTTTACGAAGTCGACATGCTTCACCATGTCCACATCGCCCTCCAGAGCCGCATACTCTCCTGGTTTCTCATCTGCCTCTCCAAGATGCTGCTTCATGGCAAGATAAAGGATGTCGCGCACGAGCGATGACTTGCCCGAGCCTGACACGCCTGTCACGCAGGTCATCACGTTGAGCGGAAACTTAACATCTATACCCTTGAGATTGTTGGCCTTAGCGCCCCTCACAAGGACATAGTTATTCCACGGACGGCGGCTTTCTGGAATGGATATTTTCTCTCGCCCCGACAGGTAATCGAGCGTGTGGGAAGGCTTGCCTGTGCTTACACAAGCAAGTTTGCCACAGTCCTTGGCCTTGACTCTCATTTTGCCTGCGTCCAAGGCTTTGGCTTTAGCCTCCGGCACTTCATCAGCCTCAGCGTGTCCAGCATCCGCCACAGGTGGCGGACCTGCATAGACCACCTCTCCGCCCAAGCGTCCGGCATCCGGACCAATGTCTATGATGTAGTCTGCCGCTCGCATTATCTCCTCGTCATGCTCCACCACGATAACCGTGTTGCCAAGCGACTGCAACTGGCGCAGCACTTTGATGAGCCGCTGCGTGTCGCGCGAATGGAGGCCTATGCTTGGCTCGTCGAGCACATACATGCTGCCAACGAGCGATGATCCCAGGCTGGTGGCAAGGTTGATGCGCTGGCTCTCGCCTCCAGAGAGCGTGTTGCTGGCACGCGCTAGAGTGAGATAGCCCAGTCCCACGTCGAGGAGAAACTGAAGGCGGTTCTTTATCTCTGTGAGCAAGCGCCGCGCTATCTTGGTCTCGCGCTCGCTCAGTTGCAGATGGCGGAAGAAGCCATGGAGCGATTCTATCGACATCTGGCACAGATCTGTGATGCTCTTGCCGCCAATCTTCACATACTCAGCCTCTTTCTTCAGGCGCCGTCCATGGCATGTAGGACATATTGTCTTGCCGCGGTATCGGGCAAGCATCACACGGTATTGTATCTTGTACTGGTTTTCCTTGAGCATGCGGAAGAACTCGTCTATGCAGATGGACACATTGCCCCACTCGTTACGCTCGGGCACACCATGCCAAAGAAACTCTTTCTGCTGCTGGGTGAGTTGGCTGTATGGCGTGAAGACAGGGAAATCATAGCGTCCGGCTGTACGCACGAACTCTTTCTTCCATTCCGACATCTTCTCGCCCTTCCAGCAGGCCACCGCACCATCGTATACCGACAGGGACGTGTCGGGAATGACGAGACTTTCTGATATGCCTATTACTCGCCCGTAGCCCTCGCACTCTGGGCAAGCTCCCACGGGAGAGTTGAACGAGAACATCTGGTCGGTAGGTTCCTCAAAGGACATTCCGTCGGCTTCAAACTTGAGTGAGAATTCCTTCTCGTCGTCGTCGCCAAACTTCAGCGTGCAAGTGCCGTCACCCTCATAGAGGGCGGTGTTGGCCGAGTCGGCAAGACGGTTTACCGTTGCCTTGTCGCTGCCAGCTTTCATGCGGTCAATGACCAGTCTGATGCCTTTCGACGGGATGGACGTGTCGTCGAGACTGAGCAACTCGCTTATCCTTGTCAACTCTCCATTTATCTCCACACGCTGAAAGCCAGTCTTGTAATCGACATCAAGCTGCTCTCTAACTGTGCGTCCGCTGCGGACCACCAACGGGGTAAGCACCATTAACCTGGTGCCCACCTCATGCTCCTGCATGCAGCGCACGATATCGTCCACCGTGTGCTTCTTGACCTCTTTTCCACTGACAGGCGAGAAGGTGCGTCCCACACGTGCGTAGAGCATGCGGAGATAATCATAAATCTCTGTGCTGGTGCCTACAGTAGAACGAGGGTTGCGGCTCGCCACTTTCTGCTCTATGGCAATGGCTGGCGAAATGCCTTCGATGAAGTCGCAGTCTGGCTTGGCCATACGCCCAAGAAACTGGCGTGCGTAGGTGGACAGGCTTTCAACATAGCGGCGCTGGCCCTCAGCATAGAGCGTGTCGAAGGCTAACGATGACTTGCCGCTTCCGCTCACGCCCGTAATGACCACAAGCTTGCCCTGCGGTATGCGCACATCCATGTTCTTCAAGTTGTTGACACGTGCGCCCTTTATACATATATAATCTTTAAAGTCGTTTTTTTCAGCTCCTTCAAAGTCTTTATTTCCGATTCCTCCAAAGCCTTTATTTCGGATTCCTTCAAAGTGTTTGTTTTCGATTTTCGGTTCCACGGCTTATTGCGTACTTGATATGATAATGATTCTGTTGCAAATTAAAAAAGGTGGGCATTGCCATAGATGACGCAGGCGAGGCACAGCTTGCGCATGTGTCTCGCCAACGCTTTATCTTTGGCAACGGCCACCCGTCATGCAGGCACACGCCAGAGAGACGTGCTCACTTGCTTATCGCTCGATGGTCTCCAGCACCGCAGCCATCTGTCCAGCCACTTTCTTGGCCTCACGCGCCGCAGCCTCTGCAAAGGCCTCTGTCTTGTCTGCATAGATGATGGCGCGCGAAGAGTTGACAATGAGTCCACAGTCCTTTGTCATGCCATACTTGCACACCTCTTCAAGGCTGCCGCCTTGCGCTCCGATGCCCGGAACAAGGAGGAAATGCTCGGGTGCCACCTTGCGTATGTCCTCAAACATCTTTCCCTGAGTGGCTCCGACCACATACATCATATTGTCTGCATTGCCCCACTCCTGGCTCTTGCGCAGCACTTTCTCAAAGAGACGCTCGCCTTCAGCATCTGTTGTCAGCTGGAAGTCGTGGCTGCCCTTGTTGGAGGTGAGTGCTAGGAGGATGACCCACTTGCCTGGGTACTGGAGGAATGGAGTGACGCTGTCCTCGCCCATGTATGGAGCCACGGTGAGGGCGTCAAGGTTCATCTCCTCGAAGAATGTGCGTGCATACATGGCGCTTGTGTTGCCTATGTCGCCGCGCTTGGCGTCTGCTATGATGAAATGGTCTGGGTAGTTTTCATTGAGATAGGAGATGGTCTTGTCGAATGACACCCATCCTTTCACGCCCATGCTCTCATAGAAAGCGAGGTTGGGCTTGTATGCCACACAGTATGGTGCTGTGGCATCTATGATAGCCTTGTTGAAGGCATAGATGGGGTCTTCCTCCTTGAGCAGGTGCTCTGGAATCTTCTTTATATCGGTGTCGAGACCGACGCAGAGGAAGGTCTTCTTTGTGAAAATCTGATTGATAAGTTCTTGACGTGTCATTTTATAGAGTGTTTTTATAGTTTTTTCTAAAGGATAGGGGCTATAGAAGCTATAGATGATATAGGGGCTATAGAATTCCTTTGTTGTCTTTATGCCGGACAACTGGCTATAGAAGCTATAGATGATATAGGGACTATAGAAGCTATAGCAACTTTAAAAAAGCCATTACAGCTCAGCCTCCTTGAGTCGTTCAGCGTTCTCAGCCACTATGAGATGGTCGATGCAGTCCTGTATGTTGCCATCCATGAAAGAGGCGAGATTGTAGATGGTGTAGTTGATGCGGTGGTCCGTGATGCGTCCCTGCGGATAGTTGTAAGTGCGTATCTTTGCCGAACGGTCGCCAGTTGACACCAGAGTCTTGCGCCTTGAGGCTATGTCATCAATATATTTCTGGTGCTCCTTGTCATATATGTATGTGCGGAGGCGTGCGAGAGCACGCTCTTTGTTCTTAGGCTGGTCTCGGGTCTCCGTACACTCTACAAGAATCTCTTCTGTCTCGCCTGTGTTCGGGTTCTTCCACATGTAGCGAGCGCGCACGCCCGACTCCACCTTGTTGACATTCTGTCCACCAGCTCCCGAACTGCGGAATGTGTCCCATTTTATCTCGCCCTCGTTGATCTGCACATCGAAAGGCTCTGCCTCTGGAAGCACAGCCACCGTGGCGGCTGATGTGTGCACACGGCCCTGGGTCTCTGTGGCAGGCACACGCTGGACGCGGTGCACACCCGACTCATACTTCATCGTGCCGTACACGTTTTCTCCCGTCACGTTGGCGATGATTTCCTTAAAGCCTCCCACAGCTCCCTCTGAAGCAGAGGAGACAGTCAGGTGCCATCCCTTCATCTCGCAGTACTTAGAATACATTCTGAAGAGGTCGCCGGCAAAGAGGGCTGCCTCGTCGCCTCCTGTTCCGCCGCGTATCTCAAGCGTGACATTCTTGCCGTCCTCTGGGTCGGCTGGAATGAGCAGGAGCTTGATTTCCTCCTCCAACTCAGGAATGCGCTTCTCATTCTCCGACAGCTCTTCGCGAGCCATCTCTTTCATCTCAGGGTCATCCTCATTGGCAAGTATGTCCTTAGCCTCTTCCACTCCCTTGACAGCATTCATGTACTCTTGGCGAGCCTTCATGATGTCCTCAAGATTTTTGTACTCCTTGGTCAGCTGCACATAACGCTTCTGGTCGGCTATGACGTTAGGGTCTGTTATGAGAGTGGACACTTCCTCAAATCGCGGGACAAGCCCATCCAGTTTTTCAAGTATTTCCATGTATAGTTTTGTCTATATAGAGGTTCTCTGTTTTGAATTCCGATCTACTGTGAGTCCAGGCGCAACAGTGCCCAGACCCCGACCTGTTATCAGTAGTTGAACTCTCCAAACTCCGACTTGATGGTGAGCGATTTCTTTCCTTCCTCCACGCGTCCCACAATCTGGGCGTCGATATTGAACGACTTGCTTATCTCTATGACTTTCTGAGCATTCTCTGGATCGAGATACACCTCAAGACGGTGACCCATGTTGAACACCTTGTACATTTCAGACCACTCTGTGCCCGACTCCTTGGCAATGGCCTTGAAGAGAGGCGGCACAGGGAACATGTTGTCCTTGATGACACGGCAGTTGTCACCGACGAAATGCAGCACCTTGGTCTGCGCTCCGCCTGTGCAATGCACCATTCCGTGGATGTCGGCACGCATCTCGTCAAGCATCTTCTTCACCACTGGAGCATAGGTGCGTGTGGGCGAGAGGACCAGCTTGCCTGCATTGACAGGAGCACCCTCAACGGAATCGGTCAACTTGTACGAGCCCGAATACACAAGTTCCTCTGGCACAGCCTTGTCGTACGATTCAGGATACTTCTCAGCAAGGTATTTCGAGAACACGTCATGACGCGCAGAAGTGAGGCCATTGCTGCCCATGCCGCCATTGTACTCCTTCTCGTATGTGGCCTGGCCGCAAGAAGAGAGACCCACAATCACGTCGCCAGGACGTATGTTGGCGTTGTTGATGACATCGCTGCGCTTCATGCGGCATGTGACAGTAGAGTCGACAATGATGGTGCGCACGAGGTCGCCCACATCAGCTGTCTCACCCCCGGTGGCATAGATGCCTATGCCCATCTTGCGCATCTCAGCAAGCAACTCGTCGGTGCCGTTGATGATGGCAGAGATGACCTCGCCCGGGATGAGCATCTTGTTGCGTCCGATGGTGGACGACACCAGGATGTTGTCCACAGCGCCAACGCAGAGCAGGTCGTCGGTGTTCATGATGAGCGCATCCTGTGCTATGCCCTTCCACACAGACAGGTCGCCTGTCTCCTTCCAATACATGTATGCCAAACTTGACTTTGTTCCTGCTCCATCGGCATGCATGATGTTGCAGTATTCAGGGTCGCCTCCAAGGATATCTGGGATTATCTTGCAGAAAGCCTGCGGAAAGATGCCCTTGTCTATGTTCTTGATGGCGTTGTGCACATCTTCCTTTGCTGCGCTCACACCACGCAACATGTACCTCTGATTGTTGTCTGTAGCCATTTCTAACTTGTTTTTTTCGTTTTTTATTTCAATTTCTTATGCAAAGGTAATGAAAAAATGTCAGAAATAGTAGTTATGTCGAAATTCTTTCCTAAATTTGCAATCTATATACAATAAATCTGAAATAAATGGTATTTACAGCACAACAAATAGCAGGTTTTACTGGCGGCACAGTCGATGGCGACCCCAATGCCTCGGTGAGCACCTTCGCTAAGATAGAGGAAGGCACAGAGGGTTCCCTGTCCTTTCTTGCTAACCCACAATACGAGTCCTACATCTACGAGACCAAGTCAACCATCGTGCTCGTGAATGCAGACTTCAAGCCTTCCAAGGAAATAAAGGCCACACTCGTGCGAGTGGACAACGCATACGAGGCTGTGGCAAAACTGCTGCAGCTCTACCAAAGCATGCAGCAGAAGCGCGTGGGCATCAGCTCACTCGCATTCATCGACCCATCAGCCAAGGTGGGCAAAGACTGCTACATAGGCCCGTTCGTGGCTATAGCCGAAGGCGCGGAGATAGGCGACGGAGTGACACTGCACCCTCATGTCACTATCGGCAAGAACGCCAAGGTGGGCGACAATACAGAAATATACAGCAACGCCGTCATTTACCATGACTGCAAGGTGGGCCGCAACTGCATACTCCATGCCGGCTCTGTGATCGGAGCTGACGGCTTCGGCTTCGCGCCCACACCCGACGGCTACGACAAGATACCCCAGATAGGCATTGTGACCATCGAGGACAATGTGGAGATAGGTGCCAACACTTGCGTGGACCGCTCCACTATGGGCAGCACCATCGTGCACAAGGGCGTGAAACTTGACAACCTCGTGCAGATAGCGCACAACGTAGAGGTGGGAGCCAACACGGTCATGTCGGCACAAGTCGGCGTGGCAGGCAGCGCCAAGGTAGGCGAATGGTGCATGTTCGGCGGACAGGTGGGCATAGCCGGCCACCTGAAAGTGGGAGACCGCACACATCTGGGAGCGCAGTCGGGACTGGCAGGAGGCAACCTCGCCCGCAAGGGAGGAGCCACCATGATGGGCTACCCGGCCATAGACCACAGGAAGTTTGCCAAGAACATGGCCGCGCTCAACTCGCTGCCCGACCTCCTCAAAGAGGTGGCTGCCCTGAAGCGCGAGCTCGACGAGCTCAAAGGCAACAAAGCATAAGGAAAAAACACTAATATCATCCCGAAGCCATCCCGAACGCATCCCAAAGCAGCAGACAACGCAGGGATGACACGATCCGACGGACTTCAGAACACAACATTCATCATTGAGCATGCAAAAACAACAGACTCTAAAGGGGTCCTTTACCCTTCAAGGCAAAGGACTGCATACAGGACAGCACATCACAGCCGTGTTCAATCCTGCTGGAGAGAACCATGGATACAAGATTCAGCGCACAGACATAGAGGGACAGCCTGTCATTGACTGCAACGCTGACTATGTAGGCGACACACAGCGCGGCACCGTGCTGGTGAAAGGCGACATCAAGATAAGCACCATCGAACATGCCATGGCCGCACTCTATGCCAGCGGCATAGACAACTGCCTCATACAGCTGGACGGCCCAGAGATGCCTATCCTCGACGGCAGCGCGCTGCCATTCATCGAGGAGATACAGAAGGTGGGCCTGCAGGAGCAGGACGCCAAGAAGGACTATTACGTGGTGAAGCAGAAGATGGAGGTGGCTGGAGAGAACGGCGAGCACCTCATCCTTCTACCAGACGACCATTTCTGCGTCAACGCGCAGATATCGTTCGACTCGCAGATTCTCGACAACCAGTATGCCAACCTGGAGAACCTGGCCGACTTCCCCACTGAGATAGCCTCAGCACGCACCTTTGTCTTTGTGCGCGAGATAGAGCCCCTGCTCCATCTTGGCCTCATCAAAGGCGGAGACCTCGACAACGCCATAGTCATCTACGAGAAGGAACTGCCACAAGACCGCTACGACAAACTGGCCGACACACTGGGCATACCACACATGGACGCCACGCGCCTGGGCTACATCAATCACAAGCCGCTCACATGGAACAATGAGACCGCACGCCACAAGCTGCTCGACATCATCGGCGACCTGGCGCTTGTGGGACGCCCCATACTGGGTCGTGTCATAGCCACAAAGCCAGGACACACCATCAACAACAAGTTTGCCCGCGTCATCAAAAAGGACATCAGAAAGCACGAGGTGCAATGCCCTGTATATGACCCGAACAAGGAGCCTCTCATGGACGTGAACAAGATACGCTCCCTGCTCCCACACCGCTACCCTATGCAGCTCGTCGACAAGGTCATCGCCGCAGACGAGTCGGAGATAGTGGCTGTGAAGAACGTGACGGGCAACGAGCCTTTCTTCACAGGACATTTCCCACAGGAGCCTGTGATGCCAGGCGTGCTCATCGTAGAGGCCATGGCGCAAGCTGGCGGCCTGCTGGTGCTGAACAACGTGGAGGACCCCGAACGATGGTCGACATATTTCATGAAGATAGACAATGTGAAGTTCCGCCGCAAGGTGGTTCCAGGCGACACGCTTATCTTCAAAGTGAAGATGGCCGGACCGCTGAGACGCGGCATCGCCACAATGGCTGGATTGGTCTTTGTCGGCGAGACTGTGGCGGCAGAGGCCGAGTTCACAGCACAGATCGTGAAAAACAAGTAATGGGCATTCGTGCATCCTGCAGCAAAATGCGGATGCGCGAATAGCTATATATAACCACTAAACATAGATTCATTATGTCAAAAATCAGTCCAATGGCATTTATTGACCCGGAAGCTAAGATCGGAGAAAACTGCGAAATAGGTCCATTCTGCTTCATCGACAAAAATGTCATCATAGGAGACAACAACGTACTCATGAACAGCGTCACCCTTCTCTCTGGCACACGTGTGGGCAACGGCAACACCTTCTTCCCAGGAGCTGTAATAGGAGCCGTGCCGCAAGACCTCAAGTTCAAGGGCGAAGAGACATTCGTGGAAATAGGCGACAACAACAAGATACGCGAGAATGTGACCATACACCGAGGCACAGCCAGCAAGGGCAAGACCGTGGTGGGCAGCAACAACCTCATCATGGAGAACGCACACATAGCGCACGACTGCTCCGTGGGCAGCGGCATCATCATGGGCAACTCAACAAAGCTTGCGGGCGAAGTCATCATTGACGACAACGCCATCATATCGGCCGTAGTGCTCATCCACCAGTTCTGCCGCATAGGCGGATACGTGATGGTGCAGGGTGGCACACGCACCAGCAAGGACATTCCTCCGTTCATCATGGCAGGACGCGAGCCTGTGGCCTATGCGGGACTCAACATCGTGGGACTGCGCCGCCGCGGCTTCAGCCGTGAGGTCATCGACAACATCCACCACGCCTACCGCCTCATCTACCAGTGCAACTTCACCGTGGAGCAAGCTGTGGCAGCCATACGCGAGGAGGTGCCTATGAGCAAGGAGATTGAATACATAATAGAGTTTGTGAGCAATTCACAGCGCGGCATAGTGCGCTGACAACCAGAAAACAAGAACAAGTGTTGCAGATGCAGCCGCCGACCAGCGCTGACTCTGCAACACATTATGTATTATATACATATTCACGCATATCGTATATACTTACATTCTCACTCTTATATATTGTGCTTTCACTCATATATATATTCACTCATAAAGAAGCTCACTATATATAACACGAGACTCATTTGGGTATTTAATGAAACTCATTTGTATATTTAATGAAACTCATTTTCGTATCTAATGACACTCATTTATAAGGAAACTCATTATATATATAACCTGTTGTATGATTTACCGATTTCTCATCATATCAAATGAGGCGGAAGACTTCATGAGAGAGATTCAGATTGACGCTGACGCCAAATTCCTTGAGCTGCACCAGCTCATTCTCAAAGCGTGCGGATACAAGGACAACCAGCCGACATCATTCACCATCTGCGAGAGAGGATGGCAGAAAGGCACAGAGATCACACTTGAAGAGATGGAAAACGCACGCGGACGTGGAAGCCACATCATGGCCGACACCGAACTGTGCGAGTTTCTCGAAGACGAGAAACAGCACATGCTCTACACTTTCGACCCTGTGGCCGAACGCATGTTCTTCATCGAACTGGCAGAAATAACCGTGGGAAAAAGCATGAAAGAGGGACGCATACTGCGCTCTCTCGGCAATCCGCCCGAACAGTCTGTCGACTTCGACGCGCTCCTGGCCGCACAGCCAACGGTTGCCACCACCTCCACAGACATGGGCGATGACTTTTTCGGCAATGAGGTTGACGCTGACGAGATAGACCTGGAAGGGTTTGAGATGAGCGACGGACTGTAGTTTTTGTTACGAGTATAAGCTATGAGTCCTGAGCCAACACAAGCAGCAGAAAAGACACTTGTCGTGCTGTTGGGCCCGACAGGAGTGGGCAAGACGGAGCTGAGCCTCTCTCTCGCCGAGCAACTGGGATGCCCAGTCATCAACGCCGATTCCAGACAGATATACAAAGGCATAGAGATAGGTACGGCCGCGCCCACAAAGGAAGACATGGAGCGTGTGGAGCATCACTTTGTCCACACGCTGCCACTGGACAGCTACTACAGCGCCGCAGAATACGAGAAAGACGTGATGAGCCTGCTTGACCAGCTGTTCATGACGCACAGCACCTTGCTGCTGTCGGGCGGCAGCATGATGTACATTGACGCTGTGACCAAGGGCATAGACGACATACCGACGGTGGACGACGAGACAAGAGCGCACCTGGCACAACGCCTGCAAGACGAGGGGCTCGACCCGCTGCTGGCCGAACTGAAGGTGCTCGACCCGCAATATTATGACATCGTGGACAAGCGCAACCACAAACGGGTGGTGCACGCCCTTGAGATATGCTACATGACAGGACGAACATACACGTCCTTCCGTGCCAACACATCCAAGCAGAGGCCCTTCCGCATTGTGAAGTTTGGACTCATGCGAGAGAGGGAAAGCCTCTTCAAGCGCATCAACGCACGCGTGGACCAGATGATGGAGGACGGATTTCTCGACGAGGCAAGGAGCGTATACAGCAAGCGGCACCTCAACTCGCTGAACACCGTGGGCTACAAGGAACTCTTCAACGTCATCGACGGCTCATGGGAACTGCCCATGGCTGTGGAACGCATCAAGAAGAACACAAGGGTGTACGCAAAGAAACAAATGACATGGTATAAACACGACCAAGACATTCACTGGCTCGACGCAGACAAGATGAGTGTGGAGGACATGATAGAAAGAATCAGTTATGAAATCAACCATCAGTAAGTTCCGTAACGGAACTCGCAAGTATTGCAAGCTGGCCTGGCAATGGTACGCCAGCCAGTACAAAGGCAAATGGTATCAGAGAGTGGCCACACCAATAGTGACTTTCTTTGTGGTCTGCTTCCTCTATCTCGGAGCTGTGGCAATCAACTTTCTGGGACTCTTCGGCGTGATGCCGACGATGGAGCTGCTGCGCAACCCCATCACCAACGAGGCTTCCTACATCTACAGCGCAGACAGCGTGCTGATGGGCAAGTTCTTCAACGAGAACCGCTCGCCCGTGCAGTTCGACGAGATATCGCCATACGTCATCGACGCGCTCATTTCCACAGAGGATGAGCGCTTCTACCAGCATCACGGCATCGACTACAAGGGACTCTTCGCTGCCGCACACGACATCGCCAGCGGCAACCCGCGAGGAGCCAGCACCATCACACAGCAGCTTGTGAAGAATCTGTTCAAGATACGCTCGCAGTATTCCACAGGACTGCTCGGCAAGATTCCAGGACTGCGCATACTCATCATGAAGTCGAAAGAATGGATCACAGCCATCAAGATTGAGGACATGTACAGCAAACAGGACATCCTGACACTGTATCTCAACACCGTCGACTTCGGCAGCAACGCTTTCGGCATCAAGACTGCGGCTAAGACTTACTTCAAGACACGACCGCAGAACCTGACAGCTGAGCAGGCAGCCGTGCTGGTCGGACTGCTGAAGGCCACCACCACATACAATCCGAAGGTGCACCCCGACAAGAGCCTCGCACGCCGCAACGTGGTGCTTAACAACATGTACACACACGGCAAACTGACCAAGGCTGAGTGTGACTCGCTGTCGGAGATACCTATCAACCTGAACTACAGCGTAGAGAAAACATACGACGGCGAGGCGCAGTATTTCCGTGAGGCCATTCGCGACTACCTGCAGCCATGGTGTGAAGAGAACAACATCGACCTCTATTCCGACGGACTGAAGATTTACACTACTATCGACACACGGCTTCAGGACTACGCCGAGAAAGCTGTGATGAAGCAGATGAAGACCATACAGCAGCGCTTCAAGCAGCATTGGGGCAACCAGACTCCATGGCGTGACGAGCACGGCGAGGAGATAGCCAACTTCATCGAGGACATAGCCAAGCGCAGCTCATACTATAAGATTCTCTCTGAGAAATACAATGGCGACGCAGATTCCATAGACTACTACATGAACCTGCCGCACAAGGTCAAGGTCTTTGACTACAACAGCCCTACCCACTTGGCCGAGGCCGAGATGAGCACCATGGACTCCATACGCTACATGGTCAAGTTCATGCATTGCGGCTTTGTGGCCATGGAACCGCAGACAAGCTACGTGAGAGCGTGGGTTGGCGACATAGACTTCAACAGCTGGAAGTATGACAAGGTGACCTCCATGCGTCAGCCAGGCTCCACATTCAAGCTGTTTGTCTACGCATCGGCCTTCGAGAACAACGACGAGATGAATCCTCTCACACGCTACCGTGATGAGCGCATATCGCTGCAAGTGCCCGACGCCAAGAACCCTGGCAAGACTAAAACATGGTCGCCCCACAACGCCAATGGCTACTGCACAGGCGCCAACCTGCCACTCAAGTCGGCTTTTGCCCAGTCCATCAACACCATAGCCGTAAAGGTGGGCCAAGACACAGGCATAGACAATGTCGTGAACATAGCGCACGCCATGGGCATAAGAAGCAAGCTCGACCCTACCCCTGCGCTTGCACTCGGCTCTTCAGATGTCAATCTGCTGGAGATGGTCAACGCCTACTGCACCGTGATGAACGATGGCAAATACCGCAAGCCTATCCTTGTGACAAAGGTGGTGGACCGCAACGGAGATGTCATCTACGACTGCGAGCGCGATGTGCCTGAGGCAGAACAAGTGATAAAGTACAAGACGGCCTTCTACATGCAGCGACTGCTCTACGCAGGAATGCACGACCGAGGAGGCACCACACAGGCTCTTTGGGAGTATATACACCATTACGACACGGAGATGGGAGGCAAGACAGGCACGTCGAGCAACCATTCCGACGCATGGTTTGTGGGATGCTCACCAAAACTCGTTGGCGGAGCATGGGTAGGCGGCGAGTACCGCTGCATCCATTTCCGCACAGGCGCACTCGGACAGGCTACACGCACAGCCCTGCCTGTGTTCGGATATTTCATGGACAAGGTGCTTGCCGACCCTAACTTCAAGCGATACCATGCCAAGTATCCGCAGCCGAAAGAAGACATTCCTCGCGACACCTACGAGGGCAATGGAGTGTATATCCCACGTGAGTCATCAAGCGACTCCACCGATGTGGACGAGATTGAAGATGAGGACATGAACATCAACGAGACCGTAGCAGATACATTATGATACTATGCCTGCATGGCTTCATAATGTGTCCGTAACGCATGGCTATAATCAGCATGCAAGGGATGAGCATACCCTGCATCAAGCATGTGGTGCAGTATCTTGATAAGCAAGCAGTCATAAAGCCTTAACAAGCAAGTAGCCATAACGTTTTGACAAATAGGCAGTCACAATATCTTGATGATTGGCTGTTAATAGCTATTTTTTATTTGGTGTGCTCTATCCCCAGGCAGTTTTTCCTGTCTGAAGGAGACAAAGACGGGCAGCGCCTCTGCATAATGTTCAAGCGAACTTGACGCTATGCAGAAGCGCTGCCCATCTTATGTTACAGAGTGCGTGCGGATAAATGAGGAGTTTGTCGCTGATAGATATATTGCCCAAATCCATGCCCAATATTTGGGCAATGATTGCCCACGCCTTGGGCAACCATTGCCCACACCTTGGGCATCGAGTGCCCACGCCTTGGGCATCGGGTGACCAAGCCTTGGTCACAGGATGACCATCGTGTGTTCACAGACAGTCCGTCGAATGTATACTGAGAGAACATCGGCAGACCAGACACGCTAAACACTTCCCCTTAGGTCTTATGAATATATATATACACTCCTTAACATATAGGCACTTCTGAAAATACAGACACTCCTGAATATCGTATCTTTTCGAAGTCAATCCCATCGGTGAAGTACTCGAATTTCTCATTCTTGTATCCTAATCGTACGAAAAAGCCGCTTGATATACTGCTGATGTGCTGGTCTGAGGATACTTTTTAGTGAAAAATGATACTTTTATGAGACTCTACTGATACTTTTATGAGACTCTTCTGATGCTTTTATGGACTCTACTGATACTTTTATGATACTTTTATGATACTTTTTCGCTAAATTTCAGAGAAGTATCATTGATGGTAATTACCGTTATTTCATACAGATAAAGCCTTCATTAGACCAAAGAATGATACTTTGACACTTTTTTTCCAAAAAAAATATCATACGTGTGCGTGCGCGACACAAACTTTCTAATAGATGCCTAATATTGGAAAAAAGAAAAAGACTGCCCTTTTCCATCTTTTGAAAAAATAATCTTACTTGTAGAAAAACATTACTAATTTGAAAAATACATCTCCACTTTATGGGAAAGACATCTCCACTTTTTAAAAAAAAAATTTCCAACCAGGGAAGTGCAATAAGGAGGCTAAAACCATCTGAAGACAGTAAAACATCAGATTGGCGCCCGCCAGGTATAGGGATATAGCTGTCTGTATCCATAATAATAGACTTCACATTACCTTCTGCATACTTTTGCAACACTATACGTGAAACAAGAGGGAAAAGTCCCTAAAAAGTTAACCTTTCTTAATTTTACCATATATCAATAAAGACTATTTTCAACATTTCGTTAAGAAATATTATATTTGCAATGTATTTTGTGTTGATATAATTTACCTTAACAGCTAAATAATGTATTGATGCAAATAGCACCAAGAAAAACTAAGAAACTAAAAAAACTTTACTACTTTTTATGAATAAACGCTATTGTAAACTGGGGAAGTATGCCGCGCAAGCATTCTTCCTGTTTGCCCTCAGCGGTTCGTTCCAGTCATGCAAGGATGACTACTCCCTCGACGACACCAACCCGTCGTGGCTTGGATCAAGCATCTACGAGTATCTGGACGAAGAAGGCAACTACACCAATTTTGTCAGATTGATTGACGACCTTGGCTATAAGGAAGTGCTGGCACGCACTGGCTCCAAGACACTTTTCGTGGCAGATGACGCTGCCTTTGATGAATTCTACAAGAGCAACACATGGGGAGTGCACAGCTACGCAGAACTGAGCCAGGCACAGAAGAAGCTGCTGATGAACTCAGCCATGATCAACAACGCCTATCTCCTTGAGATGATGTCCAGCTCGCCAGCCGGAAGCGGTGACAACGACCTGCCGACCAAGGGCGATGTGCTGAGACGAGAGACTGCCCTCGACGTGACAGACTCCATCTCGCACCTCTTCAGCGAAGACATCCCGCACAGCTACAACACTGACGACGCAGACTATTGGGCGCGCTTCCGCAACAGCGACAAGGGCATATACCTTGCCAACGACGCGTCCACGCCAATGATGACACATTTCCTCGCCTCACAAATGGCGGCAGCAAAGATTACCGACAGCGACTTCGAGCTGCTGACAGGGCGCACACGCGACAAGAACGACGCTTTTGTCTATGACAGCAAAGTGACAAAAGCTGACATCACCTGCCAGAACGGCTATGTCAACCTGCTCGACAGAGTGCTCCTCTTCCCTCAGAACATGGCCGAGGTGCTGCGCACCAACAGCGACACACAAATATTCAGCCACATGATAGACCGCTTCTCCGCTCCGTTCTACAACAGCACACTCACCGAGCGATACAGGCTTATCTACGGCAACGAAGTCGACTCTGTGTTCCAGAAGCGCTATTTCGCAGAGCGCTCACAGGGCGGCGTAGCCCTGTACAGCGACGCCGGCACAGACCCGACAGGCAATCCTACAGGCAACACCGTCTTCAACTCCAGCTCCAACAAGCCTCTGCCATTCGACCCAGGATGGAACACATATTTCGCCAACAAGACAGAGAAGGAGCAAGACATGGCCGCCATCTTCTGCCCTAATGACAAGAAGCTCATGGAGTATTTCTTCGACGAGAACGGCGGCGGACGATTCCTTGTCAAGGCTTACGCCCCTGAATTGCTCAGCCAGATCACTCCGAGCACCACAGACAAGGAACTGGTGTACAAGGCCATCGACCAGATTCCAAGAGCCACTATCAGAGCCTTGCTCAACAACCTGATGAAGGGATCGTTCAACAGCACCGTGCCAAGCAAGTTTGAGACAATAAAGAACTCGGCGCAGGATGCCATGTTTGACGAGACCGACGACTACCACCGCGGCAAGATACAGAAGACACTTCTGGCCAACAACGGCGTGATATACGTGATGGACGAAGTGACCACACCTGCTGAATACGCCGCTGTGTCGGCTCCTGCTTACGTGGAGACAGACAAGCGCATCTTCAACTGGGCCGTGCAGAGCGAGAAGCTCGGAGGCGTGCCATCCAACTACTACGCATACCTGCTCGCCATGAGCTCGCGCTTCTCATTCCTCGTGCCAAGCGACGACAACTTCTGGTATGTCGACCCACTGTCATTCTATGCTCCGACCACAGAAACAAACGCCGGCGGCACTGTGCTTGTGGGACGAGCCTTCAACTACACTTGGGACGAGAAAAAGAAAGCGCCAAAGGTCAGCTCTTACGAATACAGATATGACTGCAGCACCCAGACAGGCACCATCGGCGACCTGCTCGCCACAGAGACCATATCTGAGACATGCTACGGCAACCGCCTGAAAGACATGCTGGAGACACACACCATCATACATGAGGACAACTCCAGCATCACAGGCATCGACGAGACTGCCACAGGCGTGGAATGCAACCAGCAGTACTTCATATCCAAGAACGGCTCCGTCATCAAGGTGGAGAACGCAGCCAAGCGCAAGGGCGGAATGACCGTCCAGGGCGGATGGCAGATAGCCAATGGCGAGAAGAGGAAAGTGACTGGCTTTGACGACAAGTCGGCCCAGACCAACGGCTACGGCAACGGCTATGCCTACACCATCGACCAGCCTATGACTCCAACCATAGAGTCTGTCTACTCCGTGATGTACAACAATCCTAATTTCTCTGAGTTCTTCGAGCTCTGCCAGACAGACGAGGAAGTGCTCAAGGAGCTTGGCATCACATCCACATCAGAGAAGAACAAGTATCAGATCTTTGTCAACAACAAGGGTCTGCCTTGCTATGACCACAACACAGGAAGGCAAGTCAACTCGGCCACCAACGTGCGCTTCTTCAGCAACTTCCGCTACACCGTGTACATCCCGACCAACGATGCCATGAAGATGGCAGAGAAGGCTGGCCTGCCTACATGGCAAAAGCTGCGAGATGCACTCCAGCTCGACCTCGACCCTGAGGACAGAAGAGATGTGAGCGAGAGCGAGATAGAGAAGATGAAAGCTCAGGCAGTGGAGATAATCAACTTCCTGAAAAACCACTTCCAGGACAACAGCGTCTTCGCCGACACTCCTGCACGCAAGGAGACAGCCTACGAGACAGCCACCATCGTGACATCGGAAGTGACATCTGACGACGAAGAGTCGACAGGCGGCGGCACAGGCGTGTACAGCAAGATATACGTGTCAAGCAACGGCAACGGCACACTCGCTGTCAGAGACGCCAACGGCGACACACATCACATCACAGGCGACAAGAACATCATTGCACGTGACTACATCACCGATGGCAAGAGCAACGCCAAGGACAACAAGATTGTGTCAAGCTCATCGGCCGTCATTCACGGAATAGACGGTGTGCTCAACTACCGCAAGCTCACCAACGGCAGATACGACACGGCATGGGCTACTGCAGCCAAGGCCAAGAAATTCAACAAGAAATACAGACTCATCAAATAACGCGACTTGCATAGAACAAACATTATGAACAAGATTAAATTCATCATCACAACGCTTGTGCTGTTCTTCTGTGTAAGTTCAGCTATGGCACAGTCACACCGCATCTCCGGCAAGGTGTATGACGACATGGGCGGCATCATGATGGCCAATGTCGTGGAGCGTGACAAGGACAACCGTATCGTGGAGGCATGTGTGACCGACATCAACGGCAACTTCTCCATGGTCATCAAGAACCCGAAGAACAGACTGGTGGTCAGCTACATCGGCTACAAGACATGGAGCCAGGTGATTGGCACCAACACCAAGTTCAACATCAAGCTTCAGGACAACACCCAGATAAAGGAGGTAGTCGTGAAGGCCAAGAAAGTGCAGCAAAGCAACGGCATGACCATCCCTCTCAAGGAGATATCCGTCGCCACACAGACTATGAACATGGACGATGTGGAGGGACTCTCCTTCGCCTCGGCCGATGAGGCTCTCCAGGGCAAGATAGCCGGCCTCGACATCATCTCCAACTCAGGCAACCTTGGTGCCGGCACATCCATGCGCATGCGTGGTGTGAGCACCATCAATGGCTCGGCAGAGCCGCTCATCGTAGTGGACGGCAACATCTTCGACCTTCCAGACGATGTGTCAAGCGTAGACTTCAACGACCTCGACAACGAGGAGCAGTTTGCCACTCTCCTCTCTGTCAACCCTGAGGACATCAAGGAGATAAAGGTGCTGAAGGACGCGGCAGCCACAGCCATATGGGGTAGCCGCGGAGCCAACGGTGTGCTCGAGATCACCACACGCCGCGGCGTGAGAGGAAAGACAAAAATCAACTTCAGCTACCGCTTCACAGGCTCATGGCAGCCTTCAGGACTCAACATGCTCGATGGCGACGGCTACACCATGATGCTCAAGGAGGCTTACTTCAATCCAAAGCAGAACACAGCCACATCCGACATGGTCGAGCTCAACTACGACAAGTCATATCCTGTGCAGTTCTACAACTTCAACAGAAACACAGACTGGGTAGACAAGGTGACACAGTTTGGCCAGACACACAACTATTACGTCACGCTCAACGGCGGTGGCGAGAAGGCACGTTTCCGCATCTCTGGAGGCTATGACCACCAGACAGGCACCATCATCAAGCAGGTGCTGAACCGCTTCTCCACCCGTCTGGCACTCGACTATGACGTGTCTGACCGCATTCTCTTCTCCACCAACTTTGCCCTGACATACACCGACAACCACCGCAACTGGGACGGCGGCTCCACTACCTCCATCCTCGGCAAGGCATACAACTCCATGCCAAACATGTCGGTATATGAGTATGACCAGAACGGCAACCGCACAGGCGACTACTACAAGATGCTGCCGACCAACCCTACCACAGGCGCAGGCGGCAACAACAACTATTCTTCATACTATCTCTCAGACATGAAGAACATAGGCAACCCTGTGGCCATTGCCCACCAGGCCTTCAACAACCAGTCCACTTACCGCATCACCCCACAGTTCAACCTGCGCTACAAGCTCCTCTCCAAGGACGAGGACGCACACCAGCTCAACTTGAACGCAGAGGTGTACATGGACATATACAATGAGTCGGTCAACACTTATTTCCCATCCACACTGACCAGCAACTCATGGATGAACGGCGTGAACTTAACCACCAACAGCGAGTATAAGTCACTTGCCTTCACCAACCGTGAGAAACTCATCTTCATCCCACACTTCAACGTGGACTGGATAACGCTCTCTTCAATGCTCCAGTTTGAGTTCACCACAGGCGATGGCACAAGCCAGTATCTCGCACAGAACGGTCTGCCATCGGGCATCAGCTCATCCGTAGCCAACGCATACCGCACGTCTTCCACCTCAGGCACCAGCCAGTGGAGAAGCACAGCCGTTCTCGGAAGCTTCCACGTGGCATTCTTTGACGGACGCTACTCATTCGACGCCACCGTGCGCCGCAACGGCTCCACAAAGTTCGGCGCCGGCAGAAAATGGGGCACATTCCCAGGCATCTCCGCACGATGGAACATCAGCCAGGAGCCATTCTTCGAGAAGCTCCATCTTGACAACGTCATCTCCATGCTGTCTTTCCGCCCGTCATGGGGCAAGTCAGGACGTGAGCCTGGCAGCGAGTACCTGATGTACAACAAGTACAGCAGCTACGGCACATACGGCTCTAACGGCAACACGCACACAGCCATCCATCCCGACAACCTCCGACTGACAGACATCCGCTGGGAGATAGTCTCATCATGGAACCTTGGAGCCAACCTCAACCTCTTCGACGACAAGCTGCAGTTTGACTTCAACTACTACAACAAGCAGACCAAAGACCTGCTGATGCAGAACGTGGGCATCCCGCAGTCTACAGGCTTCAGCTCTCTCTCATGGAAGAATGTGGGCGGCCTGCGCAACCGTGGCTGGGAGCTCTTCATGAACACAAGCAACAACATTGTCAAGATTGGCAAGTTCAGCATGGGAGCCAAGTTCAACATTGCACAGAACATCAACACCATCACCGAGATGGACCAGACCGTGCTGGCAAGCATGAACGGTGACTACACATACAAAAACGCAGACTACCTGAAGCGCATACAGATAGGCAACGCTGTCGGCTCCATCTACGGCTTCCGCTACAAGGGCGTGTATGCCTATGACTATGAGCACAGCGGCTACACCGACGAGTCTTACAAGACATACGGTGAGAACACAGCTGCCTACGCTGAGTCGCAGGGCAGAAACGCCACCGTGCCTGTGGCAAGAGACGCCAACGGCAACATCCTCTATGACGCCAAGGGCAACCCACTCCACATGTACTTCAACTATGGAGGCGTGAACTATGAGTTCAAGGGCGGAGATGTCATCTATGAGGATGTCAACCACGACGGACAAATCAACGAGCTTGACATTGTCTACCTCGGCAACTCCAACGCCAAGTTCAACGGAGGCTTCGGATTCAACTTCAAGTATGGCCAGTGGACACTCAACACATCTTTCAACTTCCGCATGGGCAACAAGATAGCCAACATGGCACGTCTCAACAACGAGTCAATGCGAAGCAACATCAACCAGTCTCAGGCTGTGGCATGGCGATGGAGAAAGAATGGTGACGTGACAGAGATACCGCGCGCCATGAACGCAAGCATCGGAGCTTCATACAACGCTCTGGCCAGCGACCGCTACATAGAGAAGGGTGACTACCTCCGCCTGCAATACCTGCAGCTGGGCTACTCTGTCCCCACAGAGACATGCAAGAACATCGGCATCCAGTCACTCCGCATCAACCTCTCAGCGCAGAACCTCTTCTGCCTCACCAAATACACAGGTGTGGACCCTGAGGTCTCTTACGGCGCATGGGGCGTATGCTACGACAACTCAAAGACCCCTCGCTCAAAGTCATTCACCTTGGGCATCAACCTCGGCTTCTAAGCAGAGGCAAGGGACAAAAGGAATGTTGAATCAGAATAAACAAGCATAACAACAAAATGAGAAATCATATCAAACATATAGCACTCTACGCCTTTCTTGCTGCTGGAGCTGGCATGGGACTCACCTCTTGCGATGACTTCCTGACCATCACCCCATCATCATCAATCGTGGAGGAAGACTTCTGGCAGGACAAGAACGACCTCGACGGAGCCGTCTTCGCATGCTACAAGCGCATTGTCGACAACGATGTGCTCACAAACTACATCTACTGGGGTGAGCTGCGTTCTGACAATGTGGAGCGTTCCAGCACAACAAGCTCCACAGGACAGATAGCGCAGGTGATGAACGCCAACCTGCTGCCCACACACAGCATGTTCAACTGGGCTTCCATGTACAACGCCATCAACTACTGCAACAAGGTGCTGGTGCATGGACCTGAGGTCATCACCAACGACGAGAGCTTCTCTGAAAGCGACTGGAAACCCATACAGGCAGAAATAGTCACGCTGAGAGCCCTGTGCCATTTCTATCTCGCACGCACGTTTGGCGAGGTGCCTTACATCACCACCGACTACAACAACGACTCGCAGGAGCTGCGCGCGCCACAGTCCACACAGCTGCAGGTGCTCGACAACATCATCGCAGACCTTGAGTCTATAAAAGACCAGGCCATGGTGGACTACGGCAACAACGTCGACAACCACGGACGCATCACACGCAAGGCCGTGTATGCCCTGCTTGCCGACGTGTACCTCTGGCGAGCTTCATACAAGGCCGGTGGCAACCAGCCATTCACAAAAGTGGCGCTGAGCAGCAACTACAAGGGCACAGCCACAGCAGAGGAACTGGCTTCACGCCATGAGGAATACAGCAGCACAGCAGAGTCTGACTACCAGAAGTGCTCTGAATACTGCGACCTCGTCATTGAAGCCATCAAGAAGGAGAAGATAGAATACATCAACAAGAACGGCCTCAATCCTGGTGGCGGCGACATAACACTCGGACTTGACGAACTGCTGGAGACCAACGACCAGTCGAGCAACAGCGTGGCTGTGAAGACCTACGGCGCCTACAAGAGCCTCTTCGGCACAGGCAACGCCGACGAGTCTATCTTTGAGCTACAGGTAGACGGCACATCATACAGCAACAGCATGATCACGTCCTGCTTCTGGAACATCAGCGACTCCAAGGCAGGCAGCCTCACAGGAGCTAAGGCCCTGCTGGAAGGTGTGGAAAGCACACCCAACACCACCACAGCATCGTCTATGTTCACAAAGACAGACTACCGCCGCTGGGAGTCACTGCGCTTTACCAAGGTAGGCCAGACCGACTTCGAGCTGGCCAAATACATCAACAGAGATGTCAGCCAAAGCGTCGGCACCACTTCCATCTACCTGACGGACAACAACTCTTCCAACCTCAGCGTCACATACTCTGAGCGCGAGAAGAGCAATGTCGACGCCAACTGGATCGTCTACCGCCTGTCAGACATCTACCTGATGAAGGCAGAAGCCATGACACAGCTCTCTGCCGACGAGGAGAATCTGAAGAGCGCGTTCAAGTATGTCCGCGAGGTCTTCAAGCGCTCCAACCCATACGCTTACAGACCCAACAACCCAACTGCCAGCAACGACTCGCTGAAGTTTGACAACTTCTCCACACAGGCCAGCATGGAGCGCCTCATCCTCGACGAGAGGCAGAGAGAGTTTGTAGGCGAGGGCAAGAGATGGTACGACCTCGTGCGCTACGCCCTGCGCCGCGGCAACACAGCCGACATGCTGAACATACTCACACGCAAGTACACCAACAGCGGTTCTATCCAAGCCAAGCTGGCCGACATGCAGTCGCTCTACTCTCCAATCAACAAGAGCGACATACGCAACAACAACCTGCTGTACCAAAACGGCGTGTGGTCAACCAACGAGACCACATCGCGCACAGATGAAAACTAAAATGACAGAACAATGAAAATCTTCAACAGACTATATAAATACTGTGGCGCAGGCATGCTTGCAACATCTGCAGCCATGGTGGCTCTGAACTCCTGCACAGAGAAGATTGACGATTCCAGCCTCTACACCTTCACAGGCGAGATGATGATCGACCACTTCAAGAACAATCCGGAGACATTCAGCAGCTACCTCACCATACTGGGCAAAGTGCACCCGAGCAAGCGCTCTTCATCAACCATGCAGGAGCTTCTCTCAGCACGCGGCAACTACACATGCTTCGCACCTACCAACGAGGCCATACAGACCTATCTCGACTCGCTGCAGCGCATCGGTCTCATCGAGAGCAACAAGCTGGAGGAGATAACAGACTCTGTAGCAGAGGCCATCGTCTTCAACTCCATCGTGGAGAACGGCGACGACGAGGCCTACGCCTCCACCGCCTTTGAGGCAACGCTTGGCAAGACCAACATGAACAACCGCTACATCGACATCTCCTACAAGAACGACTCGCTGAACAACACCATCATCTATGTCAACCTTGACTCAAAGATAGTGGAGAGCGACATCGAGGTGGAGAACGGCTACATCCACACCATAGACAGGGTGCTCTCACCTTCCAACTCTTCTGTGGCTGACCTCATCATCAATGCCGACAACACCTCTATCTTCAGCGAGCTCCTCACGCTCACAGGCTGGGACGCCAAGCTGCAGAGCTACGAGGACGAGGAGTGGAAAGATAAAAACGATGACATCAGAGGCACCAGCATCAAGACCACAGGATCGCTCAACTACACAGGCATGTACCCAAGCAACCGCTATGAAGGATACACCGTCTTCGTGGAGAATGACTCTGTCTTCAGAGCCAACGGCATCACCAATGTGGAAGAGCTGAAGACATGGCTCAAGGACAATGCCTACTACAACGATGACACCAGCGGCCACACCGAGCCAAGCTACGGTGACGACTACACCGACGAGAACAACGCTGTCAACCAGTTTGTAAGCTACCACCTCCTGCCAGAACTTCTCACATACGACAAGCTCGTCACATTTGCCAACGAGTATGGATGCGACGCAGCAACGCTGAAGAACCGCAAGAACCAGTTCTACGTCAACGTGTGGGAATACTGGGAGACGATGGGACAGTATCGCCGCACACTCAAGATTACCGGTCTCCGCAAGGAGAAGAGAATCAACCGCGTGTCTGTCTACAACAACAACAGCTACAGGGAAGTGGTGTCAAAGATAACCATGCCAGGCATCCTCATCAACCAGACCAACGGGGAGAACACAAACAATGCGCGCAACGGTTACTACTACACCATCGACGACATGCTTGTGTGGAACTCAGACGTGCCCAACAAGGTGCTCAACGAGCGCATGCGCTATGACGTCACATCGCTCTTCCCTGAGTTCATGACAAACAACATCCGCCAGAACCGCGACAAAGAGAAGTGCGGCACAGGATGCTGGGTCATTCCATCAGACTATCTGAAGAATGTGGTCAACATGACCGACGAGACCAAGTTCTACTATCTGCCTAACCAGGGCTATTCAGGCGCCATAGGCTCATGGATGAACTACCAGACAGACGAGTTCAACATCAACGGCGAGTTCGACTTCACCATGAAGCTGCCTCCTGTGCCATATACCGGCACATACGAGATACGCTATGGCATCAACTCGAACAACAACCGTGGCATGGCGCAGGTGTACATAGGCACAAACCCAAACAACCTTCCAGCCATCGGCATCCCGCTTGACCTACGTCAGTCATCAGGCTGTGTCAGCACAGCTACAGGATGGGTGGCAGACAAGACACTCGGCACCGCCGACGCCATCAACGAGAACGACAAGGCCATGCGCAACCTTAACTTCATGAAGGGCCCTAAGTACATACAGCTCAGCTCTGGCAACACCGGACGCGACGGCGAGTATTGCCTGCGCAAGATCATCTACACCGGACAGCTCGAAGCAGGAAAGACTTATTATATACGCTTCAAGTCTGTGCTCTCAGGTTCTCATGAGTTCTTCTACGATTACCTCGAAATGGTGCCTAAGTCCATCTACAACGGAGACGAGGCAGAGGACAAGTGGTAATCGCAACGCCTTGAGGCAAGTGAAGCCACACGGACACAAGCCCGCTGGCCGCCATTGCCTCAAGGCGGAAGACAAAACTTAACATCCCAAAACAACAGAACAACAATGAACAACAACAGAATAAACAAATGGTTGGGCGGTTCACTGGCAGCCGCCGCCATCACAGCCTGCTTCTCAGCATGCTCTGACGACCATTTCGATATATCACCAGCTCTCGCAGGCAAAGCCACCATCTGGGAGAACATACAGTCCAATCCCGAGCTGAGCGAATATAAAGACATCCTCGAAAATGTCTACTACTCGCAGACAGAAGAGAAAGTCACCTCACAGACATACGCTGACGTGCTCAACGGCACGGCTACATACACCGTATGGGCTCCTGTCAACGGCAGCTTCAACTACGACTACTACAAGGAGCTGCTTGCCACAGGTGTGCGCGACAGCATCTACAAGGTAGAGAAAGAGCTGATCCGCAACAACATGACACGCTTCACAAACATTGTCAACTCTTCCGACTCTGTCAAGCTGGAACTCTTCAACGAAAAGGCCGCATGGCTCAACTATGACAAGAACACCATCAAAGGCGTGCAGATGACGCAGCCCAACGTGGCTTCGACCAACGGTGTGCTCCACATCACCAACGGCTCTGTGCCCTACCAGTCCAACCTCTATGAGTTTCTTGCCAATCGCCCTGAGCTCGACTCTCTCAACACTTTCATCAAGAAATACCAGACAAAGGAGTTTGACAAGAACGCTTCCACACAGGGACCTACTGTCAACGGAGAGATAACATGGGTTGACTCCATCACCTACATATCCAACGACTACACACATTACACCATGGGAGCATACCTGGAGCGTGAAGACTCCAACTATGTGATGATCATGCCAACCAACGAGACATGGAAGAATGTGTTGGCCAAGGTGAAGCCACTCTTCAAATTCAAGGACTCATACAAGCAGGATGTCAACACGCAGACCGAGGCAGGCAAGGACACGCTCATCTCTGGCGTGGAGACAAAGTTCACAGAGATAGAACGAGACTCGCTCAACGACCTCTATGCCAAGAATGCCATCTGCAACAGCCTCGCATTCAACGCCAACTGGCAGTTTGAGAGAATACCTATCTCGTCCATCAAGGACATAAGAGACGCTGACACCCGACTCGACTCGCTCAAGTCGACATCTGGCAGCATCTTCAAGAAGACAGGCACACTCAACGCCACCAACACAGGCAGCGTGTATGAGATAGACAGCTATGCCGACCTCTTCGGCAACGCAGAGCCAGTGG
Source organism: uncultured Bacteroidaceae bacterium (assembly GCA_934271655.1). Lineage (GTDB taxonomy): Bacteria > Bacteroidota > Bacteroidia > Bacteroidales > Bacteroidaceae > Minthosoma. The sequence goes on from CAKQRW010000013.1 coordinate 51,531, forward strand.
AGACCAGCAACGGACATGCCTACATCGTCAACGACCTGGCCTTCCCTTACACCTTCTATGCTCCCAAGCGTAATCTCGACGCACGCTTCTACTATGAGTCGTGCGACAACAACTGTCTGACGAGCACAAAGACATGGACAATGAAGATGCACACCTTTGTGACCGACCCCACTACAGGCGAGGAGATAGCATCGCGTGACAGCACATACAAGTACAACTATCTCGTCATGAAGAACAAGTCAACCACGGCACATCCTGGCGCCTTCTTCCAGCTGAACAATGTGCTCTCATGCACATACGACATCTACGTGGTGCTCGGCTACAACACCGACAACGACCTGCAGAACAAGTTCCGCGTGTACATCTCTTATGACACAGAGTCAAAGCGTGTCAACAACGAGGCACTGAAGAATCCTAATGAGGACATGATGGACTACAAGGGAGAGAGTCTCTACGACACAAACTTCTTCGTCAACAAGAAGCCACAAGCGGATGAAAACCTGGTGATGAACTACACCGACACAATCCTCGTGGCAAAAGACTTCATATTCCCCGTGTCATACTACGGACTGCAGAACGCATACCCTACTCTCCAGATAAAAAGCAACTTCTCTTCAAAAGAGAAGAACTACTACTCACGAGAGATCTGGGTCAACGCTATCATCATGAAGCCTAAAGAGACCATTAGCGGCGGCAACGAATAATCTGCCCCAAACGGAAAAAAGCTAAAAGAAGGCAAACTATCCAAAAGCAAACAACATGAAAAAAAATAACAACATACTGGGACAGGGCATAGCCAACACCCTCCGCATAGCGACAGGACTCGTGATGCTGTCAGGAGCCACAACCGTCGTTGCGCAGGAAGCAGCCGATGCTCCTGAGAAAGCCCCCAAGACAGCTGTGGCAAAGACTCCACACTACGAGATGAAGGAAGTGAGCGGCTACGTCTACGACGCCGCCACAAAAACACCAATCGACGGTGCTAAGGTGCAGGCCTACGGCAACAACAGATACTCTGTCATGACAGACGAGACAGGCAAATATACCATCCAGGTGCCTGTCTTCGTCAACTCACTCTATATCACCGTGCCAGAATATAACGGCATACAGCTGAGCTTCGACGGTGACAAGGCTCCTGCAGCCAACCTCTACAGCAGCAAGTTCGCCGCAGCCTACTCCACCTCCACTTCCATCACAGCCAGCAGCAAGGCCGAGGTAGCCAACACGTCTGCCATCAGCGTGGACGAGGAGATAGAGAACAAGCTCTCTGGCGATATCCACACCATCAACCGCACAGGCATGCGCGGCCAGGGCGTGGCCATGTTTGTGCGCGGACTGAACTCGCTCAACATCAATGCCCAGCCTCTCATCGTGCTCGACGGCATGATTATGGACCCGCAGCTCGACCGCACCAGCGTGCATGACGGCTTCTTCAACAACATCATCGCCGGCATCGACCCAGAGGACATCGAGTCGGTCGAGGTGATGAAGAACGCCACCTCCATCTATGGAGCGCGCGGAGCCAACGGCGTGGTGGTCATCAACACCAAGCGCGGACACTCCATGGCCACGAAAATCAATGTGACAGCCAACGCTGGCTTTGAGCTCAAGCCAAGCCTCACACCAATGATGAACGCAGGAGAGTATCGCAGCTACATCAGCGAGCTCATCGGAACGACCAAGGCAGGACAAGACAACGCCACCATCGGAGCGTCCATACCGTTCCTCAACGACAACCCGTCCTACTACTGGTATCCCATGTACCACAACGAGACCAACTGGTCTGACGGTCTCTACCGCATGGCCGCCACACAAAACTATAAGGTGAATGTGCAGGGCGGTGACGACATTGCCATGTACAACCTATCCCTTGGCTACGCCAACTCGGCCTCGACAGCCAAGGACAACAGCTTCGACCGTCTGAACATACGTTTCAACACCGATATAGCCTTGGTCAAGAACGTGTCCACGCAGCTCGACCTCTCATTCTCGAAGATGGCATACAACCTGCGCGACAACGGATGGGCTGAGAGCTACACCACAAGCAACATATCATCACCCAACGTGCTCGGACTCATACAGACACCTTTCCTCTCTAAGTATGGATACTACACAGGCGAGGACGGCAAGCTGCACCAGTCGTCTGTCTACGCTGGCAAGTATGTTGACGACAGCAACTACCCATTCAGCTACGCATCGGCATACGGGAAAAACACAGCCCTTGCCAACCCATACTGGATACTGGAGAACGGAGAGGGCAACAACAAAAACCGCCAGGAGGTCACTCAGTTCAACCTGAACATCATGCCAAAGTGGCAGATCACGAGCAACCTGGACATCACCAACCGCTTCGCCTACCAGCTGAACCGCTCCAATGAGAAATACTACATGCCAGAGGCGGGCACACCTGTGTTCAACTACGAGGGCTACGGCGACATCACATCTGTGGTCAAGTCACTTTTCTCCAAGGAGACATCCGTGTATGAGGACCTCAGGCTCAACTGGCATGGCGACTTCGGAAAGCACTATGTGAGCGCCTTCGGAGGCATGCGCTTCACAAGCAACAGATACTCCGACTCACACATGCGCTCATACAACACAGGCAACGACAAGATGCCAAACATGAGCAACTCCAACAAGTTCCCAAGCGTAAACGGAACACAGGACGGATGGAACAACCTCGCCTACTACCTCCAGGCACGCTGGGCCATCAAGAACACCTATTTCCTTGAGGGAACAGTCTCAGCCGAGACATCATCACGATTTGGAAAAGACACAGCGGAAGGCATCAAGCTCTTCGGAGTGACATGGGGAATCTTCCCAAGCCTGCAGGCTGGATGGGTCATCTCCAACGAGCCATGGATGCAGAAGGCAAGAGGCATCGACTACCTCAAGCTCACAGCAGGATATGACGAGTCGGGCAATGACAATATCGACTATTCGGCCGCACGCACATACTTCAAGTCATACACATTCCTCAAGACAGCCACCGCTCTCCAGTTGGCCAACATCGAGAATCCGGCCATACAGTGGGAGACCACACGCAAATGGAATGTGGCGCTCGACGGCTCGTTCCTCAACAACCGCCTGCAGGCAGGCGTAGACTTCTACGTGTCAAACACAGACAACCTCATCACCTACAAGACCATCAACTACATGGCAGGACAGGCAGGCTACCTGTGCAACGACGGCGCGCTGCGCAACATAGGCGCTGAGGCCAAGGCCAACGCCATCCTGGTAAACACCAAGAACTTCAAGTGGCAACTGGGACTGAGCCTCGGACACTACAAGAATGAGATCACAGCCCTGCCAGAAGGCTCCTACACACAGAAGATATACGGCGCAGAGGTCATCACGTCTGTAGGCAAGGCTGCAGGACTCTTCTACGGCTACAAGACCAGCGGCGTGTTCTCTACAGAGCAAGAAGCCGCATCTGCCACTACAAAGACAGAAGACGGACACCTGAAATACCCTACAGGCATCACCCAGAACCCGTACCGCAACTTCTCAGCAGGCGACATGCACTTCGTGGACCAGGACGACAATGGCATCATCGACGAGAACGACAAGACTGTCATCGGTGACCCCAACCCCGACATCTACGGCAACATCTACACCAATCTCTCCTACAAGAGATGGACACTCGATGTCTACTTCAAGTACTCGCTGGGCAACGACATCTACAACTACCAGCGCTCGCAGCTCGAATCGCTCAACAAGTTCTACAACCAGACCACAGCAGCTCTCAACCGATGGACATGCGAAGGCGACAAGGCTCTCCTGCCACGCGTCATGTCAACAGAGTCTGAGCAGTGGGTCAACAACGAGCGCTTCTCCGACCGCTGGATAGAGGACGGCTCATTCATCAAGCTCAAGAAGGTGCGCCTCTCCTATGAGTTGCCTGTCAACACCTCATGGCTTCAGGGACTGACAGTATGGGCAGAGGCCAACAACCTCTTCACCCTCACTAAGTACACAGGCAAAGACCCTGAGTTCTCATGCGGCAACGGCGTGCTCTACCAGGGCATCGACGCAGGCCTGCTCCCAAGCAACAGAAGCTTCAACCTCGGTGTAAAGATAAATCTGTAATTCTCATGCGCACAGGAGCGGGCGGCAGCAGCCGTCCACTCACATGCGCAAGAACAAATAAAAACATCTCACTATGACAAACAAGAATATCAAACAATATATCCTTCGCGCAGCTGTGCTGGCATTGCCCGTATGCGGAATGGCCGGCCTGTCATCTTGCGAAGACCTGATGACCGTAGACACGGGCGACAAGGCCTATGTCAACGCGCAAGACACGCTCTACTCATACCTTGGCGTGATGCGCGCCATGCAGGATGTGGCAGAGCGGCAAGTCATACTCGGCGAGATACGCGGCGACCTTGTGGAGTCTACGCAGTACACTACCGACACTCTCTATGCCATATCCAATTTCGACGACGTCAAAGACGACAAGTGCTCCATGCTGCAGGTGAGCGACTACTACAATGTCATCAACAACTGCAACTTCTATATCGCCAACGCCGACACATCGGCCATCAAGTCGAACATTAAGTACATGGTGCCTGAATATGCGCAGGTCAAGACCATCAGAGCATGGGCTTACCTCCAGCTTGTGAAGAACTACAAGGAAGTGCCATACATCACTGTGCCAGTGAAGAACCTCAATGTCATCGAGCAGTTTGACCACGCCAACAACATGGTCAACAAAGACAACCTTGTCGACAAGGTCATAGAAGACGGCCTGCTCGACTTCATCGACACAAGCTATCCGCAGTATGGCTCACCAAGCCAGAAGTGGGGTGACTGGAGCAACGGCTCGGTCAGCATATCAGCCCGCCTTTGTTTCCTGCCAGTGAGGGTGGTACTTGGCGACATGTACCTGCTCCGCGGAGCGAGCCAGAGCGACTATGAGAAGGCCGCTGGCTACTACTTCGACTTCTTGAAGAACGAGAAGACACCGCTCTACAGACAGTACTGCTCCATGACAGTCAATCCGCGCAACGGCAAGAAGAGCTATTCCTATTCCAACAACTGGGGAAGATTCGCTGCCACATACAGCTACGACGAGGCAAACAACGAAGTCATATCCCTCATCCCAGGCTCGGCCAATGCTGGCTTCGGCAAGATGCTGACACGCGTGGCAGACATCTACGGCTACACGCCATCGTCATCACAGTCGTCAAGCACAAGCACCGACAATGACGGCAACGCCAATACCGACGCCAACGGCAACACTACCAGCGAGGCCTCAGGAGCCATATCCGTCACACGCAACTACAAGCGTCAGTATGGCCCGTCCAACGCTTACCAAAATGTTGTCAACCAGCAGACGTACGTCAACTACACAGGAGCCACAAGCACCAACATGATAGCTACATACTACCAGAACAGCGACTCGCGCTATGGCCTCTCTGTAGAAGACTACACCTACGAGGGCGATGCCTACCCTCTCTGCAGCAAGGCTGCCTCAGGCTCCGCTTTCTACTACACCATTCCTCTCTACCGCAAGAGCCTCATCTGGCTGAGACTGGCAGAAGCGCTCAACCGCTCAGGCTATCCTGAGTTTGCATTCGCTATCCTCAAGGACGGCATCAACCAGTACACCATCCCTAGCATCATAGAGAAGAACAAAACTGATGAGGATGGCAACTTCATCCCTGTGCTTGATGAAGAGGGCAACCCTACAGGCCAGTATGAGAGAGAGCGTCTGCTCGACCACGGCTCATTCGGCGCCATGTACTATGTGACAGACTCCACTATGGTAAAGGAATTCACAGCAAAGTACCCATTCACTGACGAGGTGTGGAACTCGACCTACGGCATCCATGCCAAGGGCACAGGTTTTGGCTCGTGGACATCATCTGATGATGGAGCCATTTCGACCAACATCTCTGGCTACCGCGACACCCTCTACTACGACTACTCTAAGCTCCTGCTCGCACAGGGCGTGGACATAAAGAGCGAGAGCACCACAAGAGAAGACATCATCAACGCTGTGGAGAACATCATCGTGGATGAGCTTGCGCTTGAGACCGCCTTCGAGGGAAACCGATTCAACGACCTTGTACGCATAGCCGAGCACAAGAACGCCTCTGGCTACAAAGGCACAGAATGGCTCGCCACGAAGATAGCCAACCGCGGATCAAAGGCTGCCACAGACGATTCTCCAGCTGTGGACGGCTACGACGCGGCTCTCTACTCCAAGCTGACCAATACGGCCAACTGGTATCTGCCTCTTCCTGAATGGAAGTAGCAAACAACATGACACACTAAGTGCATTTGGCAAATAGACCAAGTGCATCCTGCAAATAAACGAGGTGCCCTGCACAGGCAAAAGTCTTGAACATCTATGACTTTTGCCCCTGCAGGGCACCTCCTATTATATCCCCTTTCTTTTATGTAGCCTGGCACCACGTAACCATCCGAAAATAGCCGACTTTCCCACCACATTTGAATTGCATAACTTTGCAGCAAAAAAGTCATGTTCAAT
>CAKQRW010000014.1 GCA_934271655.1 uncultured Bacteroidaceae bacterium
CATTTCTCTATATACCGCTCAACATTATAGACAGGAATGATGACAGAAACTTTTACCTCACTCATACATTATTTGTGTATTTTATTGATGAGAAGCATGAAAGACAAAGCGAAGTAGTTCTCTTTCAACTTTGATACTATAGGATTTGTGCTGCCCAAAGCTGACATATAGCTATCATCTATAGTCATTTTCTCTGACAGCATTTTATTGAAAGAGGCTCTGTCATGGTCTTTGCAACAATAAATCATCGCATCTTGGACCAGAATGGCCTTTTTCCTTTTTATGACATCCAAATACACCTGTCCTTTGTCCTTAAAAGACTCAAGCAGACAGTTCATAGTCTTCACGAAACAAATAAGTTGGTTCTTCTTTTTCGAGACAGATGCCTGTGATGTTATGGTGATGGAATTGGGTCTTGACAATTGATAATGATATATCACCTTGTCCACATAAGCTATTTTGTTGGCATAGTACAGCAACAATGGCGATACCTGCCAGTCTTCGCCGACATGAAAGCTCTCATCTGCCTTAATATTGTTATCAGTATAAAGAGCGCGTCTTATCAAAATTCCCCACACACTTTGGCTTGATTTATCATCAAGACAATCCTTCACTATCTCCTCTTTATTCTTGGAAATATCGCAATACCTGACCACCGTGGTCTTATCTTCCGTTTCTATCAGATAGTTTGCGACAACCAAATCCGCACCTGTAGCCAATTGCTCACTTACGAGCGACGATACAGCATCAGGCTCTATGTAATCATCTGCATCCACATGAAAAAGGAACTCGCCTGTAGCAAGCCGCACTGCCAGGTTTCTCGCAGCTGGACATCCTTTATTCACAGGCTGGCTGATGATTCTGACCTGACTGCGCCTCTCTGGAAATCGTTCAAGAATTTTCTCTATGACCTCAACACTCTTGTCGGGTGTACAGTCGTCAACAAACAGAAATTCCAAGTCTTGATATGTCTGTTCAAACAGCGATGCGGCGCATTTCCCAATATATGACTCCACTCCATAGACCGGAACAGCTATTGTGACCCTCATTGCACTTCAATCATTTTATCCAAAGGTTATACTTCCCATATACAGCCTTGATCTGCATATCATTTCTCAGTTCTCCCTTGTTATTCACATTCTGCAGAGCCACACATTGTCCATCCTCATTCTCTATAAATGAAGCTATAGAGTAATGCCTCCATGCGTACTTCACTTTTGTACCAGCTTTCAGAGCCATAGCATTGAACCACACATCATCAGCATACTTGCATATTTCCATGAAAACAGGCTCATTAAGCACCTCTGCATCCAAGGAATGGGGCGGATATAGCACGCCTGCAAATCCTTCAAAGAAATACCTGTGGCTCAGCTCTACGGCATCAAACAGCTGTGGCCATTTCAGAATTGAGACATAATTCTTATCCAAATCTTTCGGAATCTCACGAATCCAGTTGGCGCATATACAATCAGGATATTCGGCATGAGCATCTATGAGACATTCCAGCAAGTCATAAGGATAAAGAATATCATCATCCACGGTTATGATTGACGCTTCTGGAAAGGCATTCAAGGCATGCACCAGCTTGGTGTAAGAACGTATATCCCTGCAATATTTTATTTCAAGTCCTCTCTTCATCTGCCTCTGAAGAGCTAACGGCAAGATAGTGCCTTTATAATCCTCAGAAATCCACAATACTATCTTATTGGGCTTGACGCTGCCTTGCATAATTGACTCTATTGCCGCATGCACATCATTGATGCGCTTGCCATGAGTAGTCAAAGACACTATAATCTCAGTATCTCCCATTCGCTCTTTTGTCACCCCTGGTTCTGATGCCGAAAGTGCTTTTGCTGTCAATTCCTCATATTTCTGATGAAAACGAATCTGATTGACTATGCGAGAAGACAGCACATTATTATATCCATTGACAGAGTTGACTATATTGCCTTGAAAGCGCAAATAGCTTTTTATTTTCTTTATAAGTTCCATATGTAATAGTTTAAGATTTAGATTCACATTCTACTCATGGAATTTCACTCATACAGTTTGGTTGCCACCCTTATCATCAAGGAATATATCAGACGCATGAATTTATTCTTGCGTATCAGGCGAGTAGAATGCGCAGTCATTATATCTTCCTTCAGTCCAGGAGGGAAAAGCTCATCTGAGACTCTTTTTCTTTCATCTTCCCAACCTCCATTATCAGAGATACCACCAGGCTCCATATTAGCAACCAGCTCATCAACAAACTTATAAGTATATCCCCAATAGCCAATAGCCAAGGCGAAAAATTTCCAGTCTGACACTATTTTTAAGTGTTCGTCATATAGACCTAATTTTTCAAAAAGCCTTCTCTTTATGAGGCACGCTTGATGAGGAATACTATAACTTATTATACCTGCTGAATCATAGTCTGAGTTATAGACCTGTGGATTAACAAACACATTTTCACCATCCTTGACCATACGCGCTCTCCCACAAACAATATCCTCATCGAACTCATGCCCAAAGAAGCGTTCAAGCACTGTTGGCGAATCAAGCCAGTCACCGCTGTTCATGAAAAGGCAATACTCGCCTTGGGCTTTGACAATGCCCTTATTCATGGCATTGTATATGCCTTTATCCTTTTCGGAGCACCACAGGAAACGGCGGTAACCACAGTCTGGCACATTGTCCTTCTCATTATTCCAGTGCCAATCGTCTGCTGTAAAGCCAGGCAGAGAGAACCGCCCTACTTGCCAAGGCGAAGACGAGCCTTGGCCTTCACTCTGCAACTTGCCAGCAAGTTCCTCTATATACTCCGCAGACCCGTCTGTAGAATTGCCGTCAACTACAATCCATTCAAAATCAGTCCATGTTTGACAGAGGATGGAATCCACGGTATGCCTCAATCCCTCAAGGTGATTGTAGTTTATCGTTATGATTGAAAGTTTCATCACCTATGCTTTTTAATCATCAAAATATAATTTTCTCAATCCTGCATGTATGTAATTTAGACTTCTTATCATAGTTTATGCCAACAAGCAACAACTCACCAGAATGTTCAAGCACCTTTTCAGGATAATTCTTACGATGTATCTGGTCTATCGCAGCATCTGCATTCTTGTCATATTTTAGCTCTATAACAAGAGCTGGTGTCTTGATGCCATTGCGAGGAATCAGAACAACATCTGCAAAGCCCTTTCCTGTTGCCAGCTCACGGTGGGCCACATAGTCATTTCGTGCATAATAATAGGCTATAGAAATGACACAGGCCAAAGAATTCTCGTCATTATATGAAAGCACACTCGTATTGTCATCATGAGCAAGGTCTATGGCATGAGCCACCGCCTCCTCATTCATATCAAGCGTATCAGCAAGAAGGCGTCTTGAAGCATCCAACGCTGCATTCAGGCGCTGCCAACCGCATGCCCTGACAGCTTTTTCCATCTGAAGCGCCACCTCTTTGTTGGGCACATAGCACTGCCTGCTAACACAATCGTACGCTAAATATCCCAGATGGATAAGTATTGTCAGCACATCATCCTTTGTTCTCACCATTGATGGATCATTCTCAAAACCTGTGGCATCTACATCACAACGCCCGCCTGACAGCATATATATGACATCATCCTTCAGCCCATCATAATTCATCCCAATATATGTCGCCACAGAATCGTATGCACTTGTGGAAGACCAGAAGCTCTCACAGAAGCCTCGCGATATGGCCTCTATTACCGAGTAAGGATTATACACCGAAGATTCCTTGCCAATCTGGTATCCGTCATACCATTCCCTCAAATCATCTACGCCCACATCTCCTGTCTCTGCCAAGCGAGCTATCTCTGATGGGACAAATCCAAAGAATCGGTCCATCTTGCCTGGCAGGACGACAGAATATTCTCTGAAATTATTAAGGGCTGACTGCGTGTTGTACCTTTTTATTGGCAATATGCCTGTCATGTATGCCCCTGCAAACACACTGGCAGAACTTCCTCCCTTAAACAACCTGCGCAACATATTGACATAATCATCCATTACCCTTGATGCAGGATTGAACTCGCGGCAGAGTGCGTCCCACTCGTCTATGATAAAGACAAACTTCTCTTTGGTGCACTCTACTATATTGGCAAGGACATCCATAAGATCATCACCATCTCCACATCGAGCACCTGGATACATGGACAGAAGCTCTTCTTTTATATCCCTCTGAATATATCTCACGATTTCTTTATCGCCCGAATACTTGGTAGTGAAGTCTGTTATATCAACTTTGATGACCGGAAACTTGTTCAGATACCTTTCAAAGGATGGATCTTCTGATATTTCCAATCCCTCAAAGAGGCTTCTGCTATCGCACGACTTGTCATAATAGGCACATAACATATTTGCCGCCATCGACTTGCCAAAACGACGGCAACGGGTCACACAACTATATCTGCGCTCTGTTTCCAGCGTTTTGTTCACAACAGCTATCAGCCCTGTCTTGTCGACATATTCTCCATTCAAAGCTGTTCTGAATCCCTCGTTGCCCTTATTGATATATCTTCCCATATTCCAAACCGATTACTGGATACTCCATTGCCACACACAATGTCAGAAAAATATCTGACTATAATATAGACTCATATATCTGAGCCATCTGACTCGCTGATTTATCCCAAGAATACATAGACAGGCGTGTGCGCTGCTTCTTCAGCAGGTCTTCGCGCATACCTGCAGGCATCGAATACAGACGCTCAAACTCCTCGGCAAATGTGGAATGTTCCTTTCTCATCTCAAAATATATAGCGGCATCACCTGCTATTTCCCGAAAGCAAGCTACTCTGTTGAGCATGACGGGACAACCAGACTTGTAGGCCTCTAATATAGGTATGCCGAATCCCTCATATTCACTCGAATACACGAAACAGACAGCATAATGATATAACGAATGCATGTCTTCATCAGATTTTGCCCACCAATGAACAAAACGAGATTTCACGCCATAACTGTCAAGCAGTATAAGTTCCTTATTATTAAACGGACTTCCCGTGCACACCACTTTCAACTCAGGATGTCTCTTCATGACGACAGACATATCACGCACGAACAAATCAAAATTCTTATAGCCATACCTACTTCCAACATACAGGACATACTGTCCGTCTATCAGGCGATTGGCTTTCAGCGATGGGGAAAACGAGCATCCATGATACACTACATGAACTTTATCTTCTGGCACATGCAAGATGCGCACCACATCTTTTTTCGTGCTTTCGCTGACTGCCACTATAGCCGCAGCAAGCGGAGCCAAAAGCTTTTTTCCTCTTGTCTGGGCATTGTCAACGGGAAAATACTGAGGATACAATTCTGATATCATATCGTGAACAGTCAGCACAAATGGCTTGCCTTTTAGATAAGGCAAATAATATGGGTCAAAGAATGTGGGGTGAAACACATCATAATTACCTTTTTCCAAAAGCCTTACAGACTCACGCTCATTATATTTTTCCCTATTCCAATAGTCAATTCCTCTCAGTCGATTGAAAAGATTGAATATGCGTCCTTTAGCTGGCCATTCACCGTGCATCAAGAAGTCATTATAATATGACCTGCATGGTCTTCCTATTCCCATCTCTTGCATATAGGCATTATCAGACTCCAATAGGCTTATCTGCCATGCCACATCTTGAGGCAAATGCTTGCACAACTCAGCAAAGCAACGTGACACACCTCCATAACTCTGCATCACAAATGCCTGATGGTCATAAAGGATTTTCATCTATCCACAATATTTTTCATTTTCATACCCACAAAGTCTCGTGTTTTAATCCTCCCATGAAGAAGAGCCTCATCGTCTGACTCACACCAATTTTATGAAAGAGAATATTTACCTATTACCCTCTCTTGCAGAGCCGCGCCAACCTCCGGCATGCCTCTCTACCATACAGTTCTGCAAAACTGCTGATTCTCTCATACAGCAATATCAGTTGCAGCCGCATATCTGTCAGGAAGGCAGACAGACTTTTCTTTCCCGCATGTGACTCAGACAACAATCTCTTATACAAGGCATATATAGCCTTTGTGTTCTGCGACGACAAGAAATGGCTCTTCGCCCGCAGGCGACCACGCTCTGCAAGCTCTTTTAGGAGAGACTTGTCCTGAATGAGCCGCTGCATGCAGTCAGCCAATGCAGAATGGTTGCCATGAGGATAGATCAGCCCCGACTTGCCGTGCTCTATTATCTCCGTATTGGCTCCATTGTCATTGGCAATCACGGCAAGGTTCTGCAACATATACTCTACAGTGACTCGTCCGAAAGCCTCACTTTTGGATGGCACGATGCCTACGTCCATTGTCGACGCAAGTTCGCTTATGCCTTCGATTTCCTTTTCTATCGACACATATGAGCCCAACTGGCGTTCTGCGCAGTATTGCCTCATCTCCTGCGCATACATGCTGGAGTTTCCTCCGCCAATGATGGTGACATGTACATTCTTGATGTGCCTTTCATTGACAAGCTCATTCAGTGCATACAGTATCTCCTTCTGGTTCTTGCCCTCTGAGATGAGTCCTGCACATAGAAACTTGGTGATGCTGTTGTCATGCTTGGCGAGCGGCACATCCTTCTTCAAAGCTATGCCATTATATATAGTATATATCTTGCCAGAATCGGCTATCCGAGAGAAATGCTTCTTTATGGCATCTGATATGGCTATCAGAGCGTCACTCTTTTTATATACAAGGCGCTCATACTCCTTGCCAAATATGGAGTACAAAGAATAGTCCAGATCGCCGAAATCACGCAGATGCCATACATGAACAGCTCCCAACTCGCTGCTAATATATGCTCCAAAATCAATTATTGACGAATTGGAGTGGACTATATCAAAATGATACTGTCTCAAGTCATCACATATATTCTTGAGTTTGTCGTAGCCTTCCAAATATACATACCGGGCATCGGCATCCTGCTGGCTCAACTTAAAATTGACTATCTTTGATTCTTTATACCTTATATTTTCTTGTTCAAGATAATGCTTGAGCGTATTGTCACAGCCATAAGACTCTGGCAGCAAGACAAAAGGAAACACGCCATAATCATCCCTCAGCTCCTTTATCAGCTGAAGCATTGAGCGGTTGGCTCCTGCCATGCTGACACAATGCGTCACAAACAACACCCGTATCATATAATAGATATTTCTGGCCTGTATACCATCACACCATTATCTACGCCATTGTATTTCAAGAACTCGGTGCCATTGTCAAAGACCGTAAACTGGCACACTTCATGCTTGTCGTAATACCTGACATTAGGCACATGCAACACAGCACTGATTACATACTTGCCCGGCATCAATCTGCCAGCCTCGTACTTGTATGAAAATGTCTGCGTGCCTTCAGGCATAGCCCCCACAGGAATCTCACAGGTGCACACACGAGTTCTGCGCTGAGTATAAAAGATTATGCTCAACACAGCCTTGGGATCCACCTCACATGCCTGTTTCCGACTGAGAGTAACATTAAACCTTATCTCGTCGTCCATAGAGAACATGCCCTTTTCCTGCTGCCTTGACCCCACAAAGTGAACCTCAGAAACGAACAGCGGACTCTTTGACTCTGCCTGATGAAATGAATATTCATTATTGCCTCCACTCAGATATTGTTCAACAGTATCTGCAATGGTTCCTGAATACTTCAGCATTCCATTCTCAAGCAATATGCCGTTGTTGCACAAGTTAAGCATCGAGTCCATGTTATGACTGACGAACAACACGGTTCGGCCGCCACCCTGACTCACATCTTTCATCTTGCCTATGGCTTTCTTCTGGAACTCCGCATCGCCCACAGTAAGCACCTCATCAACGACAAGTATCTCAGGTTCGAGGAAGGCTGCTACAGCAAAGCCCAGACGGACGGTCATACCTGATGAGTATCGCTTCACCGGAGTGTCAAGGTATCGCTCCACTCCAGCGAAATCCACTATCTCGTCAAGCTTGTGTGTTATCTCGGCCTTAGTCATTCCCATGATAGAACCATTCATGTAGATATTCTCACGCCCGGTCATCTCTGGATGGAAGCCAGTGCCTACCTCCAGCAGCGAAGCTATGCGTCCATTATATCTTATCGTTCCTGTTGACGGAGATGTGATGCGGGAAAGCAATTTCAGAAGCGTAGACTTTCCTGCTCCGTTCTTGCCGATGATGCCCACCACATCTCCCTGCTCCACCTTGAAAGATATGTCTCTCAACGCCCACACATAGTCTGAATGACCCTTGTGGGCGCGGTCATTGGTCTCGCCAATCTTCAAGTATGGGTCTTCCTTACGAAGGACATTCATTACCCACCAGCGGTTGAGGTCGTGAGACAATGTGCCTGTACCGACACGGCCTAAACGGTACTGCTTACCTACTTGATCAAATTCTATTGCTATATTTTTCATGGGAAATAGTAATTATAGGAGCTATGGAAGCTATAGATACCATATGGGATAGACACCATAGAGGCTATACCGTGTCCATAAAGTTTCTCTCTGTGCGAGAGAAGACCACAACAGCCAGGAACAGAGTCACGCACATGAAGACAGCGCTGTACAGCAGTCCGCTCCAATCCAGACTGCCACAACCAAGCGTCGCATACTTGAACGCCTCAAAAATGGGAGTAAGCGGATTCAAGGCTATGATGTCACGATACTTCTCGGGAGCAGCAGACAGCGGATAGATGACAGGTGTGGCATACATAAACAGCTGGATGCCAAACTGCACGAGAAATTTCATGTCTCGATACTTGGTGGTCATTGAAGATATGACCAGCCCCCATGACATGCCGTGCATGGCAAGCATGAATATCAACAACGGGAACAGCAGTGCCGATGCATTGACCTGGAGTGTGCCAGCAGGTAAGGTAATCACATAATATATATATATGACTATAAATATTGCCAGCTGTATCAGCATCTTCAAGAGCGCACTCGTCACACCTGACAATGGCACGACCAAGCGAGGGAAATAAACCTTTCCAAACACATTGGCGTTCGTTCCAAACACATCACTGGAGACGGTGAAGCATTGGTTGAAATAGCCCCACAGCACAATGCCTGCCATATAGAACAAGGGCTGGGGAGCTCCGTCTGTGGAGATGCCTGCCAATCCGCCAAACACAAACATATACATGACTGTGGTGAACAGCGGCTGTATGATGTACCACAGTGGCCCAAGGATGGTCTGCTTATACTGGGTGACAATATCACGGCGCACATACATTCTGAAGAGGTCGCGATAGCGCCAGATGCCTTTCAAGTCGACATCAGACCACTTGCCATTTGGCTTTATTTCTGTTGCGAACATAAGAAGATAATATTATAGAGGCTATATAAGCTATAGAAACTATTGGAGCTACAGGAGCCTATAGATACTACATTATTTTATTGCTACTCCTCTGGAGGCAATCCATTCATAATTATATTCTCAATTGGCGCCATAAGAGCCTCAATATCGAACTCATAGCCACGCATCTCGCTTTTCTGACGGTACTCATCAAGCAGCTTCGGGTCATCAAGGAACTTCTTTATGCCATCATAGAGGCCATTCTCTGAATTGGACACCATGAGCGCGCACTCGCCATCCTTAAACAACTCATTGTTCTCCGGACTCTTGGTAGCCACAATAGGCATGCCAAGGATGAGTGCCTTCACCGCAGCAGAGCTATACGAGCAGCACACATACAGCTGTCCATGCACGATGTAACGGTATGGATTAGGATGCGCTCCGAAAAGCTTTATCTTGTTCTCCAGACCCTTATCCTTTACATAATGCTCCAATATACCCATTTCCAAGCCATCGCCGAAAATCCACAATCCCACGTCATAGCCCTCATTGTTCAACTTATACACCACCCTCAAAAGGCGTCCATAGGCATTGTCAGCCTCCAGACGTCCCTGAGTGACCAGACGCACAGCCACCTTGTTTGGATCTTCTTTTGTGGCATTGAGCGACTTCAGACGCACAGCCAGAGAGTCAAGCGGAGTGTACAGCATACGCACAGGTGTCTTCACATCGGGGAACTGCTTCATGAAAGCCTCCTTGATGAGATTGGTCACACATATTATTCCATCAAAGGCGTTATATGCCTTTGCCTCGTCCTCTGGGCGCTTATACACCTCAGAAGTCCAATGGTTCTTGTAGAGGTCGGTGTGCACCCAAGCATATTTCCTTGACTTCCTGTTGGTAGAGCAACTGAGCAACTTGGTCACAAAGCCTTCGCTGCACGCTATCTCCACATCATAGCCCTTGGGCACATAGAGAGTGTAGACCCACGACATTGGCAACTTGCGGTATATCCACTTTGACTTGGTGCTGTCTACACTGCCACGAATGAGGTACTTGTACTTGGCGTTCTCACGGATAGTCGACTCAAATGGGCCACCCCTATTGATAGCGCAAACAGCCACTTCATATTTAGTCTTGTCCAAATACTCAACCATGGTGGCCAAGGTCTTAGCTGCCTTGTCACCATGCAACGATTCTATGAGAAACAGAACCTTGCGTCTGCGTATATTGTTTTCTTCCATATTTTCGAGTGTTTATCTATTCAACAATCAGCAGCTGAAGTTACTGAGACAATCAGCATAAGCTACAGGGCTTCTTCTCGAAGAGATGCTTCGGGTTGACTGAAGCCACTGAGACAATCAGCATAAGCTACAGGAAAGCACAGCCAAAACGGCTTAGTCATCGTCTCGTGTATAGCCATAAGAGCTGTAGCGATGGTAGCCATAATAAGAGAATGAGTCTGCCGTACCATTGAGGATGAGCGACATTTTAGGCAACTTGCCCTCATCGTAATAAGCCTGTATGTCGGGCAGCATGCTCTTGTCAAGATACTCTGCGCGCACGATGAACAGCGTGGCGTCAGCATACTTGCCTATGATAGACGCATCGGCTATAATCTCCACAGGAGGACAGTCGAGGATGATATAAGCATACTCATCACGCAGTTCCTCAAGCAATTCAGCCAGACGGTCATCAAAGAGCAGCTCCGTTGGATTGGGAGGGATAGTGCCCACTGGCACTATATCCAGATACTGGTGAGTGGCATTACGTATGACCACATCATCAAAACTGTCTGTCACACCCGACAGATAGTCGGCTATGCCAATCTTTGGCTTGCCCACCATGGCCGACAGCGAAGCCTTGCGGAGGTCGAGGTCGATGGCCAGCACCTTCTGCTTCTTTATGGCAAACGATGTGATGAGGTTGGTCACCACAAACGTCTTGCCCGAGTTAGGCACGAAAGAGGTGTTCATGATGACACGTCCTCTGCCACCCTTGGCGGTCATAAACTCAATGTTTGTACGGATCACACGGAAGGCCTCATTGATGACATTGCGCGAATGGTCCTTCACCAGGATGTGCAGGCTCTTATCCTCCACAAAATCATCCCAAGGAGAAATCATATTCTTTATATTCTGCCAGAACTTCTTCCACGGGCCAAACAGCTTCTCTGTGAACGTGCGGTGATGACGATAGAGTGGAATCTCTCCGATGAATGGGATGGTGAGTTCAGACAAGTCATTGCGGCTGCGCACCTTGTTGTTCACAGCCTCAAGCAGGAATATCAGCAGTGCCGGAACAGCCACTCCCGCTGCAAAGCCTATGAGCCATATCAGCTGCGGCACAGGAGATGTAGGCACATTAGATCCCGTAGGAGATGAGATCATGCGCGTGTTGTACGCTGTGAAGGCCTGGGAAAGCTCGTTCTCCTCTCTTTTCTGCAAGAGATAAAGATACAGGTTCTCCTTGACCTTCTGCTGGCGTTCGACAGACAGCAGGTATTTCGACTGCTCTGGCGAGGAGGCTATCTTCTTGTTGGCCATGCCTTTCACAGACTGCGCCGACCTCAGCGACACATTAAGTGTGGCTATATAGTTGTCCATAGAAGATATCAGCGAACTGCGGAGTCCGTCAAGCTGCTGGTCCTTGCGCTGCACGAGCGGGTTCTGCTCCGAGGTGACATTGAGCATGTTGTTTCGGGCCAAGAGCAGATTGTTGTATTCCGAAATCTGTGAAGTCAGGTTGGCGCTGCTGAACACCTGGTTGGAAGGAATCAGCGTGTAGCGGTTGGCCGAGTTGGTCAGATAGTTGCGCACATACCGGGCCATGTACAACTGGCTATTCAACTCAGTAGACTGGCTGGTAGCCTCATTAGCCTGGTTTATGTACATCTCAGACACATCGTTAGAGCCCGCAGGAATCAAGTTGGCCGACTTGTATGAAGATATGTCATTCTCCACGTTGCCCAACTCCTTCTCTATCACGCCGAGACGCTCCTTGATAAACTCTGTGGTGGCCACAGTCTTGCGGTTGCAGTCCTCAAGCCAGCTGTCGTCATAGACAGCCAGTATGGCAGAGATGACATCTTCCGCTCTCTGAGGACTCTCGTCTGTGTATGTGATATTGATGATGGACGACTGCCCGCCCATGGCATCTACGCTCAGGTTTGACATGACCTTGGCGATGACCGACTGCATAGGCTGGCGGTCCACTCTGACTGTGAGATTCATCGGAGCCGTATTGTCCACCTTCTGCACATCCACATTGCCTATAGGCGTCTTCACCACCGTGCCCACCTTTCCTTTCACAATGCCAGGCACCGGAGCGCCGCCACGCTGGAATTCAGACATCACGTATGAGCTATCTGATTTCAGCTCAAAGATAAAGTCGGCAGCCTCTTGGTCATTAAGCTGCAAAGGCAGTATCTTCACAGGCAAGCTGCTTCCATAAATGATCTCTTCATGAAAGCGTCCCATGCCATAGCAAGTCACATCCAGCCTCAGATTCTTCACAGCCGTGGCAGCGAAGTCACGAGATTTCAGCGTGTACATCTCGTCTGTCAGGTCAACACTGTTGTTGATGAACGACATCTGGGTCTGCACATCCTTAGCATCATTCTTTATCTTGATGGACGCCGAACGGGTGTAGATAGGCGGCGTCGTCTTCAGATAAAGGTAGCTGCCTGTCAGGCCAAGGCCTATGCACAGTACGAACCAGTACCACCTTGACGCAAAGAGACGAACAAATTCCATGACTTTTGCCATTGGGCTCACACTCCTTTGTATCTGCGCTGTGCCTGACAGCTGTGGAGCCACCGTTGCTGGAGATTGGTTTTCAAGAGGTAACATAAACATCCTTCAGGTCATCACCGACCTGCCTCATTTTCTTTTTTTACGTAAAACAATCTTTCCGCGTGCGCTCAGAAACGCCCGCTCACTTGTACATTGAGCACCCATTCCGAACGTCCACGTATACCTTATTATTATATATGCTTACACATTATTATATATATAACGCATTCATCACTTAAACCATCCTATGGCACTAATCAGCATTGTAGCGAGAGAGAACCAGAATGTAGGCTGGACAGTAGAGTTGCCCATCACGGTAGACTCGCGCTTCTTCTTCTTGTTCATCTCCACATACACCACATCATTCTGCTGCAGATAATACACTGGCGAGGCGTACAAGTCCTCCGCAGAGCAGAAATTGACCTCATACACAGTCTTCTTGCCATAGTTCTCTCTGATGACCTTCACATTGGTGCGCTGGCCCGTTATGTCGAGGTCGCCCAGATTGCCAATGGCATCCAGGATGGTGAACTTGTCACGGTCTATCTGCACACGTCCTGTGCCCACATCGCCAAGCACTATGACATAGAGGTTTGAATAGTCTACAGTCACGATGGGATCTGTCACGAACTCCTTCTCGCGAAGCTGCTCACGGATAGTCTCCTGCAGCTCCTGGCGGTTGAGTCCGGCCACATGTATCTTGCCGAGCTTAGGGAAACGTATGCATCCTTCAGAGTCAATAGTATACTTGGATGCTGTCCCGCCCAAACTATAGCGCTGGTCAAGCTCTGCATCCTGCGTGCTCACACTGATAGTAATCTCATCATCCGGCTTAAACTTGATCTCCACCGGGTTCTGGACAACTATAGACTTGCCTACATTGAAATCCTGGAAATACGCTATGTCCTTCGGCGCAGAACATGAACTAAAGAGAGCCGTCACCATGATGACAACCATGCTGAAAACCAAACCTGTCTGTTTCATACCTATCGTTTTCGTTATATTCTTTTTTCTTTTCTGACTACAATCTTTCTGTTTGCCACTTTTGCCTACAGAGCATACCTTCACCTCCCCTTGCTACCAGCAACAATCTGGTTTGCAACGGTTTAAACTTCACTCTGCTCTTAATAGCCTCTAATATGCTTCTGTCCATAACAAAAGAGAAACAGAATTCTGTTTCAAAATTACAAAAAATAACAATACCAGCACCCAAAAAGCCTGCTTTTTTTATTCTGTATTCCTAAATCTTATAACAAAAGCGTCACAACTGATATAGTTTCTTATCAGTTGTGACACTTTTTCCATAAATTAATAGCTTTATGACAACAAGCTTGCCAAGTGCCTTTTGCTTCATGACATAAACCTGCCAGAATACATCCAGAAAGGCCAATACCGTCACAGACCTGTCCTTTTGCTTCATGACATAAAACCTGCCAGAATACATCTGCAAGGCAATATGCTCATGATCATCTCTTAGGCTTGGCACGTAGTCTCAGCACGCAGCTGAATCACGACGCAGGCCGTTCCATCCAAACTCTAACCGTCATCTGGCGTGTCAGATAGTGCCAGAGACAGCAGCTTGGTGTCGGTTTCGTCCAAGTGCTAATTGCCATCAGGCTTCACTATGTCAATGAAGGGACCGTCATTCCAGTGGAAGCCTCGCCAGTTGTCAGGCTTGGCCGCATCAAATGGCACATAGTCTCCACGCAACCATCCAGACACAGGCATCCCGATACTTTTCATACCTTCCACCACCATCTTCGACAGCTCATATGCGCCATAAGGATTGAAGTGCGTGTTATCCTCGAAAGCTTTCAGCTGACCAGGATACGTGTGGGCCGGATAATGGACAAAAGCGTGCTTGCTCTCCTCCACGCCAAGTGTCTCATAGAACGTGCGCGTCATCTCATGCAGTTCGATGACCTGCACTCCCAAGTCCTTAGCCACCCAACGCATCGCCTCGGGATAGTTGGCGTGAGTCTCCATTATCCTTCCTTGCCCATCGAAAGAACGTCGCTGTGTAGGAGTGACAAACACAGGCGTGACACCTTTTGAGCGTGCCTCGTCAACAAACTGCTTCAGGGCATAGGCATAGTTGTAGAAGGCTCCGCTGCCCGGACGTTTCTCCTTCTGGTCATTATGTCCGAATTCCATAAAGATATAATCCCCTGGTTTCATGAGCGAGACTATTTTCTTCAGCCTTCCCGCGCCGATAAACGATGTGGCAGTCTCGCCGCTTTCTGCATAGTTGGCTACAGCTACCTTGTCGTTAAACCACCTTGTCACCATCTGGCCCCACGATGCCCAAGGCTCATAGTCTTGGTCCACCACTGTGGAGTTGCCGCAGAGCCACAAGGTGGGCACACCATCTACGGGTTCTACCTTAATGGACGACACAGCAGGAGCGTCGCCATTGATTTCAATGGTCAGTTTGTCGTCCCAATTAAGCTTATTCTCCTCACGTTTCTTTATCCTCACCCTGTCCGTCTTTCCGTCGGCAAGCAGTATGGATGTGTTGCGCTTGTTCACCACAAAGCTATATGTGCGCAGCTCACCCTTCCTCGTCAAAGCATCCTGCACAAAGAGGCGGCGAGACTCAGCCCTGACTGTCGTGTTGGCTGCGCGCTTCTTGGAGCCCACGGTCACACTCACTCTATAGTTGCCATCTGGCACGCTTACAGAGAAATAGAATATCCCATCAGACAACTTGTACGTGTCGTTCTGCATTGTGCGAGCCTCAGCCACCACATCCTGGAAATCATAACCGTAGCCCTTGGCATCCGAATACTTATCACCAGCCTTCACCTGCACCGCATCTTTCAACCGTCCATCGAAAGAGAAGGTCTGGGCTAATGATGGCAATGCTGCGCCAAATGTCACAAGCGACAGCAAAAGCTTATTGTACTTGGTAATCATATTTTTTTCTTTGTTTTATTATTATAGATACTATAATCCCGAACGAATCCCGAAGTCTATAGCTTCTATAGCCACTATAGCTCCTATATCAAAAAAAGCGACATGCTCAATAATTTGAGAATGTCGCTTATACCCTTGCGTTGTGTCACACAAGCGGAACATATCGCTAAGCCTTATAGCCTACCGCATTATTCGCCTGGAGCGATAGCACCAGCAGGACATGCGTCTGCGCAAGTACCGCAGTCTACGCATGAATCTGCATCAATTTCATACTTGCCATCACCTTCGCTGATAGCACCTGATGGGCACTCGCCAGCGCAAGTTCCACACATTACACAATCGTCGCTAATTACGTAAGCCATAATTTTAACCCTTTATAATATTTAATATATTTGTTATTACTTTCCTTATCTACCGCTTCATTGCGATTGACGATGCAAATGTAGGAAAAGTTTTTGTCATATACCAAATTTTAGGTAAAGAAAATGCTTCTGCGACTTAAAAATATACCCATTTTATGGTATTTGGCCTTTCAATACCCACTTTTTAGTATTGTTTTAACGGCCAAGCGCACATGCGGGCATTCACATGCCGCCTGGTGGTTGCTTACAGGCCTTAGGCTCATTTCGCTGTTGTGAGAGAGAGAGTCTGAAGTCCTGCCTCCAACTGCCGCATGATGGGCTTCTTCTTCTCATCGGGAGCAAAGACAAAGCCTTCCACCACCACTATGCGTTTGTTTACGCTGTCGGGCACGTAGTAAGACACGAAAGGGCCTCCCATGGCACCTTTCCTCATTCGCCACAGTCCGCGCACCACAGCCACGTCTTCTTTTCCACAAGGGTCGACATCGGGAAGCACCGAGCGAGGGTCTGTCTCCACCCACTGGCCTTCTCTCTCGCCAGGAATATTCACCTGCATGACAGAGTCGCGCGCAGCCACCATCGCCTCCAGCGTCATCGTGCGCATAGGCAATGTGTAGACGCACACATTCTGGCGAAACTCGCGTTTGCTGTCGGCGCACCATATGAAGTCCTTGCCTTTCTTTATGTCATCCACATCTTTCGGCACCCTTATATCTGCGCCAAACATCTTCTTGACCTGCGCAGCCACTATGCCACTATACTCTTTGCCAAGCAACGCGCGTTCTCTGGCGAACTCGTTCTTATTGAACTCACCCAGTATATAGCCTGCACGTTCCCTCATCAGATTGGCAAAGCTCTCATTGTCGGGGGCACACACATACAGCACCGTCTGCGGACGCGCATACAGATTGGCCGCACATCTCACCTCGGCCTTCTTATATTCCTGGCCCACATCCGCCACCAATATATTGGCATAGAACTTGAAGATGCCGTCAAAGCGCCTATGGTCAATAGTAGTGACACGGAAGTTTGGCTCCACCTGCGGCAGCACCTCAGCTGGCGACTCAGCCACTACCATCAGGCTCTGCCCCGCATTGGTCTTAAGCCATTCCTTGTCGGCCACCACCAACAGCTCATACGGCGCGCTCTGCACCTTTGCCGTGGCCTGTTTGCCACCGTCCTTTCCTTCTCCATCTTTCTTTTCGGAAGAGCATGCGCACACCAGCAGCATGAGCGCAAGCAGAAGAGAAAACACATGTCTGTTCATAAGTTTACATTCTGATTTGTCCTATTTCTCCTGTTCTCTTTGGGACTATTTCACTTGTTCTGTTATAGATAGACATCCATTAAGTTATAGGTAAGCCTCCATGCAGCTATAAGTAGACGTTTATTCTGGTATAAGTAGACGTTTATTCTGCTATAAGCAGACGATTATTAAGCTATAGATAGATGTTCATTCTGCTATAAGCAGACGTTCAGGATCATCTTACAGCTGAAGCAAACGGCCCTCATATTCACCGCGTCCACCGTCACATAAGATTGGCGCGCCTCTGCTCCATCTCCCCTATTCTACTTATTTCACTTGCCTTCCCATGCCACAAGACGCGCCACCTCCGTGCCGCACAGCAGGAAGCATCCCAGTCCATAGTCATCGAAGTCGGGCTGGGAGTCGTATGTCACAGGCTGAGAGTCGGATGGCTGTTTGCCCGTTCCCTGCACATAACCAAGAAAGCCGTCTGCATGCAGACACCTCCTCACCATAGCATCCCACGCACTATATATAATATGTGTATACCGCTTGCTGGGCAAATAGCCATGGCGCACGCCCCATGCCATTCCATAGATGAAGAGTGCGGTGCCCGACAGTTCCACGCCGCCATAGTTGCTTTCGTCATGAAGCGAGACATTCCAGAAACCATCCGCACGCTGACACTTCACAAGCGCAGCGCTCATCGAGACAAAATCCTTGCGGTAGTCCTTGAAATGCTCATCCACTCCGATGTTTCTCCACTTACGCTCGCCAAGAGGCTCCATATATGCCGGAGCCTCGGCACTCCTCGCCACCAGCATGGCATCCATAGCCCGCACCAAAGCAGCATAGACCCATCCATTGCCGCGGCTCCAGTAACAGTCCTCTCCGTTAGGCTCCACATAAGGAGGCACGAAATCAGCGTCACGCCACCACAACTTGTCCTTCACATTGAACAGTCCTCCGCCTATTTCGTTCCTCGACGTCTCATACATGTCCCAGCCCTTGTCCGTATAGCGGTCAGCCTCCGCTCCGCCTGCCAGATGCTGCATCCTTGCCATCTTGGAGAAGACGGGCAGTCCCATCTGTATGGCGTCTATCCATGTCCAGTCGCCATCGCTGCCCTGCGACTTCACCGTGCCGCCAGCCCTCCACGGTGTGTCTTCCGCTGCTATGATGTTGTCAAGACATTGCTTGGTCGGCACATAAGACGCTCTGCCTGCTGCCGTCACCACTCCCCTCGACTCCATCCAGTACATGTCGAGATAAGTCTGGCAGCAGCAATAGTCATCCGCATCGCGAGTGCCGACGCCGTTGCGCGGCATCCACTTGTGCGCGGCTCCCCATCGGCTCATATAGTCATAGTTGTTCACATATCCGTCCCTTGCTGTCAGCCGTTGCAGTTCGGTCAAGGCTGCCAGGCCCTCGAAATATACGGCACGCGTCCACAGGTTGGACGGACGCTCTTTCTTCACGAAGGTAGGCTGTCCAGGATCTGGATATTTATTGACAAAATAGCCGTTGGCAAGTTCCATAGCCTCCATCACTTCATCAATTTTCGGTTGAGCCGACATCGCCATTCCCCACAGAGAGATGACCACAGATGCCGCAATCGTTTTTATTCGCATAGATATAAATTTTTGAATTAGCAGGTTAATAATAGCTTTTTCAGCATTGCAAAGTTAGTTATTATTTTCATACGACACCACTTTTAACCTGTATTTTTTATTGTTCATGTCTTGGCTCGACATTTCCTGCCTTACTAGCCTCTTTCCGACTTCCATGTTCTTTTATCTGAAAAGCAAGCAGTTGCTATATACAAACAACTGTGCATAACTGTTGACAACTATACATTGATGTTAATAACCAGCACTTTTTCAGCCACAAGCCACAGCGCATGTTGATAACTGTTGATAACTCCGACCCCCTGTTAACAACTGCTTTTCGTTGTTGACAAGTAAGGGTTTATGACGCGCATCATGCGCATTACTGTTGATAACACCGCTATTATCAACCGCCTGTGTTAACAACGCTGTTGACAAGTCTGTTGATAACCATACAACCCAAGCCTTCATACAGAGGGATACATCATTGTTCTTCACATGCTTACACAGCACGACACTCTATCCGAGCCTTATACATAAGCAACAAGTTCCAGGCGCATTTTCCAGGCCACCATCCACTATCAGGTGTCAACAACCCACATCTCCGCACGCCAGTCCATAGAGAATAGCGCGGCCTGAAATCCCGAAGCGTTGTCAACAACCCATATCTCCGCACTCCAGTCCATACATTTTGCAGATGAGACCCACAATATTTTCCCATCACCTCCCCGACTATATCAATTCTTTTTTATAACTTTGCATCATGAAAAAGCAAGTATCATACACCATAAACGTCAACGGACAACTGGTAGACCTTGGTGCGCCACAAGTCATGGGCATCCTCAATGTCACACCCGATTCCTTCTACTCCGGCAGCAGAAAACAGTCGGAAGAAGACATCCGCAGCAGAGTAAAGCAAATAATAGATGAAGGCGGGCAGATGATAGACATCGGAGCATACTCTTCACGCCCAGGCGCAGACGATGTGTCGGCCGAGGAAGAGATGCGGCGACTGCGGCGCGGCATGAAGATTGTCAACGAGTTGGCGCCAGGCATACCCGTAAGCGTGGACACCTTCAGAGCCGACGTGGCAAAGATGTGCGTAGAAGAACTTGGTGTGGGCATCATCAACGACATATCAGGCGGCGAACTGGACAAGGACATGTTCCAGACCGTGGCCAAGCTTGGCGTGCCGTATATACTCATGCACATGAAAGGCACACCGCAGACCATGCAGCAGGCTCCGCACTATGACAACCTGATGAAAGAGATCTTGCTCTATTTCGCAGAGAAGGTGCAACAGTTGCGCGACCTCGGACAGAAAGACATCATTCTCGACCCTGGCTACGGATTTGCCAAGACCATAGAGCACAACTATGAGTTGCTTGCCCACCAGGAGATGCTCAATGTCTTTGAGTTGCCGCTACTCGTAGGCATATCGCGCAAGAGCATGATATACCGCCTGCTCGGCACCACTCCAGAGGAATCGCTCAACGGCACATCCGTGCTCAACACCATAGCCCTGCAGAAAGGCGCCAGCATCTTGCGTGTGCACGACGTGAAGGAATGTGTGGAGGTGGTCAAGATCGTAGAGATGATGGACAGATGCGGAGCGCATACCTTCTGACAGAAGAGCCTGCACACTTCTGGCTGCTGTAGCCCAAAGAAGGCGGGAGAAGGTGTATCCACACATACATATATTTATATAATAATGTATAGCATTTATGTTTGAATTTGGTATTAAAGACGCCATAGACATCATACTGGTAGCCACGATGCTCTATTACGTCTGGCGACTGATGAAGTCATCAGGCTCATTGAACATATTCTACGGCATCCTGGTCTTCATCGTGACATGGATAGTGGTGTCGCAGATACTGGAGATGAAACTGCTGGGCAGCATCTTCGACAAGCTCGTCAGCGTGGGTGTCCTGGCACTCATCGTTATTTTCCAGGAAGAGATAAGGAGGTTTTTCCTCACACTCGGCTCGCAGCGCCGCCTCAACGCCGTGGCCCGCTTCTTCGTAAAGAAGTTGCCGACAGATGAAGAGGAAGAGGAGGAGCTGCTCATGCGCATTGTCCTGGCCTGCGACTACATGAGCAAGAACATGGTCGGGGCGCTCATCGTGGTGGAGAAAGAGATGTCGCTAACAGACATCATCAAGTCGGGCGAGACCATCAACGCCAATATCAACACAGAGCTCATCAAGAACATCTTCTTCAAAAACTCTCCGCTGCACGACGGGGCTATGATCATAAGCCGCAAGCGCATCATGGCAGCCGGATGCATCTTGCCAGTAAGCCACAGCCTCAACATACCTAAAGAACTGGGACTGAGACACCGGGCTGCTCTCGGGATAACCTCACAGAGCGACGCCATAGCCATCATAGTAAGCGAGGAGACCGGAGCTATCAGCGTGGCAGAGAGGGGCGAGTTTCACCTGAGACTTGAATGCAACGAGCTGGAGAACTACCTGAGAAGCGCTATCAAATAGCAGAGGCTATATAGACTATAGAAGCTATAAAAGCCATGGAGACTATAGAAGCTATAGCCCCAAAAAGACCGCGAGGCAATCCGTCTTAGCTATAAAAGCCATGGAGACTATAGAAGCTATAGCCACTATCGAAGCTATAGAAACTATAAAACATACAAAAACATATGACCATAGAAGATTTATACAAGCTGTTTCAGCAGCATCCCGTTGTCACCACCGACAGCCGCGACGTGCCAGAAGGCTCAATGTTCTTCGCCCTCAAAGGCGAGACCTTCAACGGCAACGCCTACGCCAAGAGCGCGCTTGGCAAGGGGGCGGCATACGCCATCATAGACGAGAAAGAATACGCAGAGGAAGGCAACGACAGGCTTATACTGGTCGACAACGCGCTCACGGCACTCCAGCAACTGGCCCGCCACCACCGCCTCACACTCGGCACCACCATCATTGGTGTGACAGGCACCAACGGCAAGACGACTACAAAGGAGCTTATCGCCACCGTGCTCAAGAAAAAATACAACGTGCTCTACACACAGGGCAACTTCAACAACCATATCGGCGTGCCCAAGACACTGCTCCAGCTCACCAAGGAGCACCAGATAGCTGTTGTCGAGATGGGAGCCAACCACCCAGGGGAGATAAAGACGCTGGTCAACATCGTATGCCCCGACTATGGAATCATCACCAATGTGGGCAAAGCGCACCTGCTCGGCTTCGGCTCATTCGAGGGTGTCATCCGCACCAAGGGCGAGCTGTACGACTACCTGCGGGCCAGCGGCGGCACCGTCTTCATCAACAATGACAACCCGCACCTCAGGGGCATCAGCGCCGGACTGCGCCTCGTCAGATATGGACAGAAGGAAGCCGACGGACTGCTGGTGAAAGGAGAACTGATAGAGTGCAACCCAATGCTGAAGTTCTCTTGGTCGCCACAGCCCACTAAGTTTTCCCCTTATGAGGTGCAGACAAAGCTCATAGGCAGCTACAACCTCGACAACGCCCTGGCAGCAGCCTGCATCGGCACCCTCTTCGCTGTGCCAGCTGATGACATATGCCAGGCTCTGGCCGACTACACTCCGTCCAACAACCGCAGCCAACTCACTGTGACTGAGCACAACAAACTCGTGGTAGATGCCTACAACGCCAACCCAACGAGCATGAAAGCCGCTCTCGACAATTTCAGACTCATCAAGGCAGAGCACAAGATGTGCATTCTGGGCGACATGAAGGAACTGGGCGAAGCAAGCAACGAGGAGCACCAGAAGATTGTGGACATGCTCCCGTCATGCGGATTTGAGGAGGTATGGCTCGTCGGCGACGAGTTTGGCAAGACATCTCACCCCGACTCATACCGCATGTTTGCCAATGTAGACGAGGCCAAGGCTGCCATCGCAGACAAGCAGCCACAGGGACATGTCATACTGATAAAAGGCTCAAACAGCACCCACCTCGTGCAGACTGTAGAGCTGCTGTAAGGGCCGCGCCATAGCAAGGGAAGCCATCACACATCCACGTCCGCATGACTTTTCCCCCAGCATCAGGACATATTTTCCGCACAAATGTGAACATACAACATTCACAAAATAATATAACACATAAGTATGGAAACAAGAAAAGAGAATTATCTGTTTGACGCTGAAGAGACCGCCAACAGACTGATCAAATGGATCAAAGAGCTCTTCGAAGGCTACGGCCCCGACGTAAAGGCCATCCTCGGCATGAGCGGCGGCAAAGACTCCACCGTGGCAGCTGCCGTACTCTGCAAGGCTCTTGGCGCAAGCCGCGTCATCGGCGTGTCCATGCCATGCAACAACCAGAGTGTCAACGATGCCGACCGCATATGCAAGCATCTCGGCATGAAGATGTACACCATCAACATCGGCAAGGCCTTCGACGCGCTCGTCTCTACCATCAACACCGACGGCAACATGGAGATGAGCAAGGCCAGCGTGCAGAACATACCGCCACGCCTGCGCATGACCACCCTCTACGCTATAGGCCAGACTCACAACTGCCGCGTGGTGAACACCTGCAACCTGTCGGAAGACTATATAGGCTATGCCACCAAGTTCGGCGACGGAGCGGGCGACTTCTCTCCTCTGGCCAACCTCACTGTGACAGAAGTGCTTGCCATTGGCGACTACCTCGGCGTGCCATACGAGTGGGTGCACAAGACACCTGATGACGGACTGCCACACAGCTGTCCCGACGAGGAGAAGATCGGATTTACCTATGCCGAACTCGACATGTACATCCGCACAGGCAAAGTGCCTGAAGGATATGTGCACAACAATGTGGAGGAAGGTCTGAAAGTTGACAAGATAAAAAGGATGAACAAGCAGAACCTGCACAAGCTTCAGCCTATGCCAGCATTCGGAAAAGAGTGACAAAACAATCAATGAGGCTTATGCCGAGAACAAGGATTCTCTCGCATAAGCCTCACTTCATATCAGGAATACGGCGCACAAGTGTAAAGGCTGCAAGATGCAAGCTCTCTGGCCACAAGATGTAGGCGTATGGATTGTAAGACACAAGCCATAGGATTACGGCACACAAACCATAGGATTACCACACGCAAGCCATAGGATTACGACCCACAAACCTATGGGTCACAACATGCATGCATGAATATTACAGCATGCAAGCGCAAAGGCCTGCTGTGTGGCAAGCCGTCTTCGCCAATAGCCCAACCACAGGCGCAAAAGCCTGCGGAGCTGCACGCCCAGATATGGAAAGGGCTACATTTCATCACACAGATTGACAATCCACCACACAGAGCCTTTTTTTCACGTGTTCTTGATTTTTTAGTCATATCTTAATAATGTTTCACGAATAATTTGTAATTTTGCAAAATAATCGCTGCACAAGCGGTTGGAAAGGCAATTTACAGCAAGGACATTAAACGCATACACATATGAATTTCTTAGAAGAGAACATACTTGCCTGCGGCAGCATCAAGGAAGGCAACGTACTGAAAGTGGACAACTTTCTCAATCATCAGATTGACATCGACATCATCAGGCAAATCGCTTACGAGCTGAAACGCCGCTTCAGAGGCAAGCAAGTCACCAAGATCCTGACTATCGAAGCCAGCGGCATAGCCATCGCCACCCTGCTTGGCGACCTCTACGACGTGCCTGTAGTGTTCGCCAAGAAGGGCGAGACAGCCAACTGCACCGACGACAAGTATGTGTCACACGCCTACTCATTCACACACAAGAAGATGAACGACGTGTTTGTGTCCAAGCCATATATGAACGCAGGCGAGAAAGTTCTCATCGTGGACGACTTCCTCGCTGACGGACAGGCCATGAGCGCACTTATCGACATCGTGCACCAGGCAGGCGCAGAGGTGGTCGGACTGGGTGTGGCCATAGAGAAAGGACAGCAGCAAGGCGGACGCAAACTGCGCGAAGAGGGCTTTCAGGTGGAGTCTATTGCTATTATCGACTCTATGGACTACAAGACTGGAGAAATCATCTTCCGCCACGCTTCAAAGTAATTTTCTGAGGAAAGAACACGCTTTCTTGTCCATGATGGAGAAGAAGCGCTTTTGCAAACATCAACGATGCGCTTCATTAGCAGCTAATGAAGCGCATCGTTAGGCATTAAAGAAGCGCATCGTTAGAGTCTAACGATGCGCTTCTTTGGGCTTTGCCAAAACACTTTTATCAAAGGCAATCATGAGATTTACACTACAAGTTGCTTTTCAGTAATTTGCAGTCATCACTCACTCTTGCCGGCATCTGCAAGAGGAACTACATTCTCAGTCTGTGAGGCTACAGGCAGCATGATAGCAGCGTCGGCATCAATAAACATCGAATCGTCCATCTCGGCAAGCGACTTCTTCTTCTTGTTCTCCTTAGCTCCAGCCTTGAGAAGGTTGCGCGCCGCCGTGATGATGCTTGCGCCACTATCGGCAGTGGTTATCTTCAACTTGGCAATCTTCTTAATCGTGTCGTTCATGCTCGTCTCCACGTCCATGAAACGCACGCCAAAATCCTGCACGCGCTCTATCACCATGTTGGCAGCATCCATCATAGCCTGCTGGTTTTTCAGCTGACGCACCTGCGTCCACATCATCTCCAGCACACGTAGATTCATGTACATGGTTTGCGGGCCAAGTATCATGACACCCTGGTCGTAGGCCTCACGCCAGAGAGTGTCGTCATTGAGCAGGGCCAGATTGAGCGCTCCCTCTATCGGGACATACATGATGGCGAAGTTGAGCTTGTTGTATCCATCGGGCAGATACTTAGTGTACTCCTTCTTTGCCAGCCTCTTCACCTGCGCCCTCACACTGGCTATGTGCGACTTCAGGTACTCCGTCTTCTCTGCAGAGCCATCCTCTGCGTTCATGTAACGCTCATAGTCAGTAAGCGACATCTTGGAGTCGACCACCACATGACGGTTGTTTGGGAAATGCAGGATGAAGTCGGGGATAAGCCCTCTGCCGTCGTCGCCCTTGGCAGACTTGCCAGCCTTGTCTCTGAGAGTCTCCTGAGTGTCAAACTGCTCACCCTCCTTCAGTTCGAGGTCTTCGAGCAACTGCTTCAGCTTCAGCTCGCCAAAGTTGCCCTGCACCTTCACCTCTCCTGTAAGCGCACGCGTCAGTCTGTCGGCTGTCTCGCCCAGAGCCACACTCTTCTGCATGTTTATCTTTATTGTCTCGTCCAGACGTGTCAGGGCTTCGTTCTGCTGGTTCTTCGACCTGTCAAGAGCCTCCTGCATGTCCTTCAGACTCTGCTGCAGAGGGTCTATTATCTTGGAGACCTGCTCGCGGTTGCGCTCACCGAGCTCGTCCTGGCGGCGCTTGAGCACCTCCTCTGAGGTGGTCTGCATCTGCTCTTTGATGAGCTTCAGCTGGCTCTCTGTCTGCTGCCTGGCCATAAGTTTCACAGCCTCTATCTGTTTGTCGGCCGTTTCCTTGGCCTGAGCCATTTGTTTGTCGGCCGCTTCCCTGATCTGCGCCAACTGCCTGTCGGCTGTTTCCTTGACCTGAGCCAGTTGCTTGTCGGCCGTTTCCCTGACCTGCGCCAGCTGCTTGCTGTTATACTCCTTTATCTCTGCGACCTGCTTTTCATGCGACTCCTTCTGAAGCGCAAGCTGTCTGCTGCAATCATTCCTCACCTCTGCGACCTGCTTTTCATGCGACTCCTTCTGAAGCGCAAGCTGTCTGCTGCAATCGTCCCTCATATCCGCGACCTGCTTTTCATGCGACTCCTTCTGAAGCGCAAGCTGTCTGCTGCAGTCTGTCCTCACCTCTGCGACCTGCTTTTCATGCGACTCCTTCTGAAGCGCAAGCTGTCTGCTGCAATCATCCCTGAGATTTTTCTTTCCTCGACTTCCAAGATAGTAGCCTACCAGCAGCATTGCCACAAATGCTGCTGCATTGATTATCATTTCCATAGTTTTTGTTTAAGTAGGTATTCAAAATTCTTTTTATTATATCAAAGCAGACTTGCCCCGTATAAACACGATGACCTTCTGCTTGCTCTTACGACACAAAGAAAATCCTAACCGCTACATACCAAGCAGTTAGGATTTCCTTTTAGTGCGCCTGACAGGACTCGAACCTGCACGCCGCGAGACATTAGATCCTAAGTCTAACGCGTCTACCAATTCCGCCACAGGCGCATTGCGAGTGCAAAATTAGGACTTTATTTTGAATTGAGCAAATATTCCTTGGCTTTTTCGATGTACGTGTCCTTATTTTGGGCTATATCCTTTCCCGACATCTCCACATGCACATCGGGATCGATGCCAAACTCGGTGTGCTGCATGTCGCTGTCATAATACACGACTGCGCTATAGCGCACGCTCCATCCGTTGGGCAAATCGCTGTTGTAAGGCATGCCTGAGCCTCCGCCTGTGCGGTCGCCCATGACGGTGACCTTGGGGCATTGGCGCATGTCCTTCACGAAGTCGTTGGCTGCTGAGAAGACCGCGCGATTGGTGAGAACCACCACAGGCTTCTGCCAGCGCAGGCCGTCAGAGGCAGGGTCAAGGTGTATGGCCTTGGGCGCAGAGAAGCTGTCGCGTCCCTTGCCTGTCTTGTGTGAGACGTAGCCTGTGAGGACAGACTCATTGGTGAAATGGGAGGCTAAGGTCTCGGCTTTGGTTATTTTGCCGCCGCCGTTGTCGCGCACGTCTATGATGAGTCCGGTGCATGAGGCAAGATTGCTGAGCATGTAACTTATGTTGCCGTCAGACACTCCTGTGTCGAAGGTCTCGCAACGCACGTAGCCTATGTTGTCATCAAGTATGACATACTTCAGTCCGGAGGCTATCTGATAGTTGTGACCAAGGTAGAGCTGGACTATGCTGTCGTTGTAGTTGGACGGATAATCCTCGTAGTAACTCCAGTTGCGCCCCACATCAAAGCCGGTTCCGAGATTGACATGCCCGTCTTTAAGTTCGGCGAGCATATTGCACATCACCTCAAAGAGCTGGGCTGAGTTCATCTTTTCGTTCACCTGGGCCGCATAGCGCGCATGCACCTCGTCCCAGTCAAGCCCGAGTGTTTCTTTCTTGTATGAGAAGAAGCAGTAATGCTCGTCCATGAGTTTCCACAGAGCCTCAAAATTGCCGCTGTTGGTATTGACGTACTCATCTTCCTGCACGCATGAGGAGACGGCGCATGAGAGCAATGGCAGCAGCATGATGGCTGCCATGTAAAGCATCCTTCTTATGCTTGTGCCGCATGTATGGAGCGTGAGCTTGCCTGACATTTTTCTGCCGGCATGTCCTGGCAGCATGCGCAAGACTAGGCAATGTGCCTTGTGGACATCCAAGCTGCTTGACGTGTGACGTTTCATCGGCTATAGAAATATTTGTTGAATCCTATCATGAAGTCGTGTGAATAACTGTGATACTTCAACGAGTTGAACTTAGATTGATTGAACTGGCCCACATAGCCTATACGCAAGGCGGCGCGGCCTATCGGTATGTCTACGGTCAGGCGGTGGCGCATTGACGGCATGTTGAAGGGATGGGCCAACACCACATTGCGGTCGTAGTGTCCAAGCATGAAAGCCTCGTAATAGCTCTGGCCATAGCGTGGAGAGAAAGCCGCTCCGAGCGCGGGCACAGCCATCTGGTAGCGCCAGAGCCACTGGCGGCGGAGGAGACGCATGGCATATGTAGCCATGAGTCCCGCGTCGACCGT
This sequence comes from uncultured Bacteroidaceae bacterium, assembly GCA_934271655.1. Classification (GTDB taxonomy): domain Bacteria; phylum Bacteroidota; class Bacteroidia; order Bacteroidales; family Bacteroidaceae; genus Minthosoma. Next base: position 28,879 of record CAKQRW010000014.1, read on the forward strand.
GATGTCGGCCTTGGCTTGTGCCGGGTTGTTGCCGCTGCGGTCGATGTACACGCAACCGAGATAAGCCGAGGCTGACAGGCCCACAGCCACGTTCCACACAGACGAGGAACTGCGCAGCGGATTGACAATGCTGGTGCCATGCAGATGGTAGAACCATCCTTGCGAGTAGCGTATGCCCCCGGCATACTCGTCTATATTCCCGACGCGGTTGCCGTTGATGGCTCCATTGATGTCTATGAGCGACTGGTTTGCCACACGTCCGTGGCACAGGCGTGTCATTCTCATAGTCTCGCGCTGCACACGCAAGTCGGTGCCTGTAAAGTTGTAGGGCGAAAGATAAGTGTCAAGCACATTAGACGCGCCCACACCTATCATGGTGGAATGCAGATGCTCACGGCCTATGGCAGGCAATGAGTCGGCTGACTGCGCCCCACTCGTCTGTGCATGAGCACAAAGGCCCGACAGCAGCATCACAGATGCCGCTGCCAGGCCTTTATACATTATATATATATTATAGACAATATTCTTCATCATCTTGTGTGTTTCAGTTGGCCTTAGCTGCCAGGTGGCATGCCGCTGGATTAGCTCCTTTCAGAGACATGTCTTCGTGAGGCATGCTGCTGAGAGCCATCAGCGAGTGGCATCAGAAGAGCTTCAGCTGTCCGTTGATCTCATCACGTATGTCGCTGTCGCTCTTGCCCTCGTCGGGATCTTCAACTACCGGCAGCTCCTCTGCAGGCTCCTGGCTGTCATCGGAGTCATCCTCGTCTTCCTCAGGGAAGCGTGTAGGCTCAAGCTCCTTGACCTGGTCAAGATTATATGTAGTGAGGCGCTTGCCCTTTGCCTTGAAGCCTTTCACCGCAATGTATTCCTCGGCATCCACCACGAGCGGCCCGCGGAATGTGTCTGGCTCGCCAAATGTGATCTCAAGGCGTGGATAGGCGGTGTCGGTAAGCAGGATGAGCCTGCTGTCGGCATTCTCTCCCAGGAAGCTCTGCTTCTTCTTGCTCTCCTCAAAGAGGAAACGCTTGATGTATGGCTGGTTCTGGTTGTCAGCATCCCACAGCACAGCTGTCCACACCTTCTTTGCCTTGTACTTCTCTATGCGCAGGATATTCTGCTCATAGTGGTTGTTGGCGTCAAAGTTGGTGAGGTAATACTCGCCTGTGTCAAGCACCACCAGTATCTGGTCGTTGTTTTGGAACTCTCCGAGATACTCTCCGTGCTCGTCATAGTTGATGCGCTGCACGTCTGGGTCCCACCACACCTTGCGTCCGCCCAGCGTGCTGCCTCCATAGGCCTTGAGCTGTATGCGGAATATCTCGTGCTTGGTCAGCTGGTTGCCTCTCGCTGTGCGGCCTTTTATGTCGATGGTGCTGAAATCTTTCTCAAAGACAAGCTTCTTGAGCTTCTCCATCGGCTTGAGGGTCACCTTTATGATTTCGGCCTCTCCATTGCTGTTGGCGGAGAACCATGTCACTTTCGACTTGGGTGTGCCCATGGTGAGGTCATACTCGCGGTCGCGTGTCACGCTCGGCACATTGAAGCGCTTGATGTATGTGATGCCCGTAGCTCCGTCCTTATAAGTGGCGTTATATATGGTTCTGTTGTCATTCTTCTTGAACACAGCCACATGAATGACCTCCACCTTGCGCTTCTCGGCTTTGCTTCGTTCCGTCTCTCCGATGAAGACTTTCTCTGCCACTTTGATGACCTTGTATGTGCCGTCTTTATAGAATATGATGATGTCGTCAATGTCGGAACAGTTGCACACAAATTCATCTTTCTTCAGCGAGGTGCCTATGAAGCCTTCGGCACGATTGATGTAAAGCTTTTGGTTGGCCTCTGCCACGGTAGCGGCCTGGATGGTGTCGAAGTTGCGTATCTCCGTGAGACGAGGATGGTCTGCCCCGTATTTCTTCTTGAGGAAGCGGAACCACTCGGCTGTCACCTCCACAAGATTGGCCAGGTCGCGCTTTATTTGCTCCAGCTCAGCCTTGAGGCGGGCGATGAGTTCGTCGGCCTTGTCTTTGTTGAACTTGAGTATGCGCGCCATCTTTATCTCCATGAGTCGCAGGATGTCGTCTTTGGTCACCTCGCGCACCAGTTGCGGATAGAAGGGAGTGAGGCGCTGGTCTATGTACTCGCAGGCCGCGTCCATGGTCTTGGCGTTTTCAAACTCCTTGGCCTTGTATATCCTCTCCTCTATGAATATCTTCTCAAGTGAGCAGAAATGCAGCTGTTCGAGCAACTCGTCACGGCGTATCTCCAGCTCACGCTTGATGAGATACTTGGTGTAGTCCACACTCTTGCGCAGCACATCGCTCACGGTGAGGAACTTTGGCATGCGTTCGTCAATCACGCAGCAGTTGGGCGAGATGCTTATCTCGCAGTCGGTGAAGGCATAGAGCGCATCTATCGTCTTGTCGCTTGAGGCTCCAGGCAGGAGGTGTATGATGATCTCCACACCGGCGGCTGTCAGGTCCTCAACCTTGCGTGCCTTTATCTTGCCCTTCTCGATGGCCTTGAGTATGGAGTCTATAAACTGGCTCGGCTTCGAGGGCGAGCCTGTGGTCTTGCCATAGGGTATCTCCGTTATGGCAAGCGTCTTGTTGTCGCGCTTCTCTATCTTGGCTCTCACGCGCACGGAGCCTCCACGCTGCCCGTCGTTGTACTTGGACACGTCGATGGAGCCTCCTGTGGGGAAGTCGGGATAGAGCTGGAATGGCTCATTGTGCAGATAGTTGACAGCCGCGTCGCATATCTCGTTGAAGTTGTGCGGAAGAATCTTTGAGCTCAAGCCCACAGCGATGCCTTCCACTCCCTGAGCGAGAAGGAGCGGAAACTTGACAGGCAGGGAAATAGGCTCTTTGTTGCGTCCGTCGTATGAGAGTTTCCAGTCGGTGGTCTTGGCATTGAACAGCACATCGAGAGCGAACTTGGAGAGGCGCGCCTCTATGTAACGGCCAGCGGCGGCATCATCGCCTGTGAGGATGTTTCCCCAGTTGCCCTGGCAGTCAATGAGCAGGTTCTTCTGGCCCATCTGCACCAGAGCGTCCTTGATAGAGGCATCGCCATGCGGATGAAACTGCATGGTGTGGCCCACGATGTTAGCCACTTTGTTGAAGCGTCCGTCGTCCATGCGCTTCATGGAGTGGAGTATGCGCCGCTGCACTGGCTTGAGTCCGTCCATGATATATGGCACCGCGCGCTCCAGAATGACGTACGATGCATAGTCCAGAAACCACTGCTGGTACATGCCACTCAGATGGTGAGTGATGTTGTCCTTCATGGTTGCCGGATTATAGTCGCTTTTAGGAGGCAGGCCAGAGGAAGCGCTTTCGGATAGTTCCACCTCTTCGTTTTCTCCGTTTTCTGTTGTGATGCCGTTGTTGTTGTCGTTGTATTCTTCGCTCATTTGTTTCCTTTCTTCTTTCAGGTTTGTGGCTTGTGTATGATTGACTTTAGGATAAGCAGTTGTTCAAAATTATCTTGGCATATCAAGACTGGCAGCTTTTCTCATTGCCATCCTCTCTGTTGCGCAAGACGGGCTGTGCCTCAGCCTGGCGCTCAAGAATGGGCTATGCTATCCCGCACTAAGGGAAGCACATGGCCAGTGGCCGTCTGGCTTAATGGCAGCAAGGGGTGTCCGCCGCTGATAAATAACTGCGAGGTGCTCGTCTCGCTACTGGACATCCGTTAGCAACTATAGGTGTCCGCTGCTGGTAAATAACTGCGAGCACGGCAGCCTTGGGAAAACAAAAGCAAGTTGCCGCCGTGTGAAGGAGATGTCTTGGATAGGCTCTCCTCCACACGACAGAACTTGCTTAATATCATTCGCTGATTTTACTTTGTCAGTTCAAGAGTGTCGAGAGCTATCATGAGCTCCTCATCTGTAGGTATGCAGCATACTGTCACCTTGCTGTCGTCGGCTGAAAGGATGGCCTCTGTGGCGCGGCATGCCTTGTTCTTAGCCTCATCGAGCTTGATGCCCATAAACTCAAGGCCCTGTGTGGCACCCTCGCGCACCTCCCACTGGTTCTCTCCAGCGCCGCCAGTGAAGAGGATGATGTCCACTCCACCCATTGCGGCAGCATACTCACCTATATACTTCTTGATGCGGTAGCAATACATTTCCTTTGCCAGACGGGCACGGTCGTTGCCTGCCTCTATGCCAGCGAGGATGTCGCGGAAGTCGGATGAGCCGCCGCTGATGCCAGCGAGTCCCGACTTCTTGTTGAGAAGATTGCTGATGCCGTGAGTGTCAAGTCCCTCCTTGTCCATGATGAATGTGACAGCGCCCGCATCGATGTCACCTGAGCGGGTGCCCATGATGAGTCCCTCCAGCGGAGTGAGTCCCATGGATGTGTCTACACACTTGCCATCCTTGACAGCAGCGATAGAAGCGCCGTTGCCGATATGGCATGTGATAATCTTCTTGCCCTCTGGCTTCACACCAAGGAACTCGCACACGCGCTGAGACACGTAGCGGTGGCTTGTGCCGTGGAAACCGTAACGGCGCACGCCATACTTCTCATACATCTCGTATGGAAGGGCATACATGTAGGCGTAGTCGGGCATGGTCTGATGGAAGGCTGTGTCGAACACGCCCACCTGCGGGATGTTTGGCAGGAGTGAGCTGACTGCGTTGACACCCTTGATGTTGGCCGGGTTGTGGAGAGGAGCGAGGTCGTTGCAAGCGGCGAACTCCTTCATCACCTCTGGTGTGAGGAGCACCGACTTGTTGAACTTCTCACCGCCATGCACCATGCGGTGGCCTACTGCTTCGAGCTCGTCAAGGCTGCCAAGCACAGCGTACTGGCCCTGAGTGAGCACCTCGAAAATGAACTGAACGCCCTCTGTGTGTTCCTTTATGGGGCGGTCTATCTTGACCTTCTCGCCGTTGTACTTCAGCTTGAGGAATGAATCTGGAAGGCCTATCTTCTCTATGCCTCCGCTTGTGAGCACGCTCTTGTCGTCCATGTTATAGAGCGCGTACTTTATAGAACTGCTGCCGCAGTTGAGAACGAGAATCTTCTTCATCGTTGTGTGTGTTTCTTTTATGTCTTATGCCAATAGCTTGGCATATGTTATTTATAATATAACGCCTGCATCTGCAATAATTAACGTCAGCGTCTGCAATAATTAACGTCAGCGTCTGCATGATGCCAGCGTCTGCCTTATTTCTTTGCGTCGATAGCCTGGCAAGCCGTGATGGCTACCATCTTGTAGATGTCGTCTACTGAGCAGCCGCGGCTGAGGTCGTTGACAGGACGGGCTATGCCCTGGAGAATAGGACCTATGGCCTCTGCTCCGCCAAGACGCTGCACGAGCTTGTAACTGATGTTGCCCACTTCAAGGCATGGAGCTACGAGCACGTTGGCCTTGCCTGCGATGTCGCTGCCTGGAGCCTTCTTTGCGCCTACAGATGGCACGAGGGCCGCATCGGCCTGAAGTTCGCCGTCAATGTGGAGGTCGGGAGCAAGTTCCTTAGCGAGGCGAGTGGCCTCAACGACCTTGTCCACCACCTCATGCTTGGCGCTGCCCTTGGTAGAGAATGAGAGCATGGCCACACGCGGATCTGCGAAGCCTGCCACGCTCTTGGCAGTCTGTGCCGTGCACACAGCTATCTGTGCCAACTGTGAAGCATCTGGCATAGGAGTGACAGCTACGTCGCCCATGACGAGCACGCCTTCCTCTCCATACTCTGGAGCCTTAGTGATGAGCAGCATGGCTCCGCTCACGCATGTGATGCCTGGAGCGCACTTGATGATCTGGAGGGCTGGACGGAGTGTGTCGCCTGTAGTGGAGAGGGCTCCTGATATCTGGCCGTCAGCGTCGCCACTCTTGATGATGAGGCATCCGAAGTAGAGAGGGTCGAGCACCTGCTGGCGGGCCTTCTCTATTGTCATGCCCTTCTTCTGGCGAAGCTGGAAGAGAAGCTGCGCATACTCCTCAGTCTTCTCCGATGTGGCAGGGTCAATGATGGTGGCCTTGTTGATGTTCTTCAGGCCGAGCTTGTCAGCCAATGCAAAGATCTCATCAGGGTTGCCGATAAGGATGATGTCGGCGATGTCGTCAGCAAGAGACTTGTCGGCGGCGGTAAGTGTGCGCTCTTCCAGTGACTCAGGAAGAACGATGCGCTGCTTGTTTGACTTGGCACGCGCAATGATACTTTCTATTAAAGCCATTTTGTGTATGTTGTTTTGTTGTTTTGTTGCTTATCGAGGATAACTTCACATTTTACATATTACGACCAACTGTAATATATATATGTGTTGCAAAGTTAGCATTTTTTGATGAGCCAGCAAAAGCGTAAAGGAGAAATCATCGCTATTTCACACCACAAAAAACAAAAACAAAGCTTTTGTTACATGATGGCAAACAATTGTTACAGCTATGGCCCAGCTTATACCAGATAATAATGTATCTTTGCACTAACCTTATATATCCAGAACAAACAACCTAAAACATAAGAGAAAACGACATGAGAAAATTATTCCATCTCGTCATCATGGCATTGGTAGCCATGGCGACACTCGCCTTCAGCACGCCTCTCTCTGCCCAAGAGCGCAGGCCCATCGACTCCAGGCACCCTATCTGGCTCATCCACGTCGACGTGTGGAACAAGGCCGACCCTCAGAAAATCATCAATCTCATCCCCGACGACATCAAGCCCTGGGTGTGCATGAACCTGTCTCTGTCATGTCAGTATGACACGGAGAAGAACGTGTACAAGATGCCGCAGAACGCCGTGAAGACATATAAGTCATGGGCCACGGTGTGCCAGGCCAACGGCATGTGGTTCATGTGCCAGCCTGCCAGCGGTGGCCACACGCACATACAGGACGATGACATCGAGACCTTTGAGTATTTCTTCAAGCAATATCCAAACTTCCTCGGATGGAACTACGCCGAGCAGTTCTGGGGATTTGACGAGGCTGCCGACATGAGCTCAAGCACGCAGTCATCGCGTCTGGCTCTGTTTGCCAAGCTTGTGCCTATGGCGCACAAGTATGGCGGACTGCTCACCGTCAGCTTCTGCGGCAACATATGGTCGCATCCTCTCAACCCTGTGGGCATGATGAAGCGCAACAAAGATCTGCTGACAGCTTGCCAGGAGTATCCTGAAGCCATACTGTGGCTTTACAAATACACCACTTCTTCCTGCTTCTACAACAACGAGAGCGTCACTTTCTCGCCTTTCATCTCTGGCCTGGCCAAGAACTACGGCATACGCTACGACAACTGCGGATGGAACGGTGCCCTCGGAGACCTGCTCGGAGACAATCACGGAAAAAAATATCCGATTGCTGCCGGCATAGGCACAGCCATGGAGCAGACCTGCATGAATGGCGGTGCCGTGTGGGACGGACCTGAGCTCATCTGGACTGAAGACTTCCAGAACCTCAACAATTCTACCGTCAACGGCTACACAAGACGCAACTGGGGCAAGTATCCTGGCTTCGACAACGCATGGATTGACATGTTCCGCAAGATTATAGACGGAACCATGTATATCCCTTCCAGAGAAGAAGTCGTAGGAAAAACAAAGATTGTGGTCATCAACAATGTGTCTTCCGGCGGTGACGAAGACAAGTATGCCGCCTGGGGCGACCTCTACGACGGCCTCTACAAGCAGACAGACCCCTTCAACCGTGACAACGGACAATGGATGAACAACTACTGCTACTTCAAGAAGACCGGACGCTATGGCGCCATTCCTGTGGCCATAGGACTATATGACGACCTGGCAAAGGCTATACCCGTGAAGGTGTACAAGGCGTCACGCTCATCAAGATGGGGCAGCCAGACAGCCAAAGTGAATGACTTCAACAAGCAATATCCCGAGGTCAGCAAGGGCGACCTCTTCGTGGAGCGTTTCAAGAACCAGCTCGTGACCTACACTCCATACACATATCTGAACAAGAACACCACCGCCAAGGCTGTGATTCCCCTCCTTTACAACACCTGCGAGAGCATGACTCTCACCTACGGCAAACTGAGCAGCGGCATCGTGAAGGAGCACACCGACCACATCGACTTCTATCTCAACAACTACCGCACAGACACCACAACGGTGCAGACAGACCAGATTGTCATCAACGGAGCCTCCTCTCAACCATCCTTTACCATGAAGAAGCGCGGCAAGGCTGTGGCCACGGCCAAGGAAGCATGGGACGCTGAGAACGGGACATACACACTGGACATCGCACACTTGGGGCCTGTGGACGTGTCCATCAAGTGCGCCGGCAACGCTACCGACCGAAGCACAGACATGGTGGACGACACGCCTCTCACTGCCGACTTGCCCAAGCAGCCAGAGACATACCACGGACCTGTCACCATAGAGGCCGAGGACATGGACTACAAGAACATAACAAGTTGCGTGACTGACCCATACGGACGCTACCCTAACGAGCGTGGACACGCCGGCAACGGTTTCATGGACATGGGCACCAACACAGCAGGAACACTGCGCCACGAGATGGTCATGAAGCAGGCTGGCGAATACAACATCAGCGTGCGCTACACCTCGCCCAAGAAGGCTGGCAACCTGAAAGTGGCGGTCAACAACGCGTCTAAAATAGCTAAATGCGAGAAGACTGACAATAACGAATGGAAGCTTGCCACTGTGACTGCGACCATGAGGGAGGGCAAGAACACTCTCATCATCACCAACACCAACGGACTCAGCATGTATATAGACAACGTGACTTACGCTCCGACTGACGCTGACGCTGCCACTTACGGAGTGACGATCCGTCCTGTTGAGCACGGCACTGTCATAGCAGACAAGGAAGAAGCAGCTGAGGGCGAGGAGGTGACTCTCACCATCATACCAGAGCAAGGCTACGCCCTAAAGTCTGTGCAGGTGACCAACTCTGTATTCTTCACACAACAGAAATACCTTGACATCGAAAGAGGTGCCACTACCGTGACATTCACCATGCCCGATGACAACGTGACCCTGCTGCCTGCCTTCACAGACAAGACGCTCGTCTACAACATGGACCTCAGCAGCGTGCAGGGAGGCACAATGCCCGAGGGATGGAAGGTGACACAGGAGAGTGACGAGGTGCATGAATACCCCAACTCCTACAGTTCAGGCTCACGCACCATGACTGGCTTCAACGGCTATCAGGGCAAAGCCTTATACTGGAGAAACGGCATGGCTGAGTATGGACGGCAGACAGCCTACCCTCTCTACCTGGACGAAGGCAAGTACATTCTTTCGTTCGCAGGAGCAGCATGGAAGGGCACACCTAAATATATGATGGAGATTCTTGACGAGAGCGGCAACACAACAGCCAAGTCAAGTACCATCACCTCTACTCCTAACGCCAATGGCAGCAACTCGGCCAACCTCAAGGCCGCAAAACTCAACGAGCTGCCTTTCACTGTAGACAAGGCTGGCAAATATGTCATCCGTTTCACAGACAAGTCTACCGACGGAGGCTTCCATGAGTTCCTGCTGCTGGAGTGCCGCATCAACTCTGACGATGTGGCAGATGGCATCGAAGGCACGGCCGCTCCTTCTTGTGACTACAGCGTATTCAATGCCGCTGGCATCAAGACACAGACGCTCACGCCAGGCATCAACATCATCACTACGCCTGACGGACAGAGGAGAAAAGTGCTGATCACGAAATGAAACAAGCGGATAGACAGACGCTCATGACTATTCTATTGGCAGGCGTCCAGCATTGTCCTATAGGCCAGCGCACATGGTTATTCCCATCCTGCCGCACGACACTTGCAGGCACCTGCTCATGACAACAAAGGCGGACCAGCTTTCAGGCTGGTCCGCCTTATGCTTGTGCAGTCTTCAACTACAGAGGCACAACAGGGACAGCCTGCACGATGAAGGCACGCGACTGAAGCTACAAGCAACTCACAAAACAGTCCTAACTGACACATTTCTATACATCCCAAACATTTTGTTCTATTACACAACATTTCGTCCCTCTAAGATACAAAACACAACTTTTTGAGCCTTTACACACATATATATTGGTACATATCAAGAAAAAGGTACATTTAAGCAACCACAATAAATAAAATATGTATATTTGCAGTCAAATTAACAAAATAGAATATACTAATAAGAAAGGAAACAACCATGAGACGTAGAAAGACATTTCACACATTAGCCCTTTCAGCAACCCTTTCAGCAGCACTCTCAGCCACATTCTCAGCTTGCTCTGAATATGACGCTGACGGACTGCAATCCAACAGCACTGGAAAGGAATACAACACGTTTGACTTTTCCACATCAGAGGCTGTTGACGTGTCATTGCAATACACCATCGCCACAAAATCTCCAGTGTTCTTCCGCATCTACGACCAGGATCCAGGAACCAACATCGAGGAAGGCAACAGCTACGACCTGGACGAGAGCATCGAGCCTATCTACTCAGGCTTCACCAACTCTGACGGCTCGTTCTCAAAGACCATAAATGTGGCTGCCGGCACAGAGAAACTGTACATCTACTCTCCATCCTTCTTCGCGCCAACACTGCTGACAGCCGACATCAGCAACGGAGCCGCTTCTGCCGAATATGACAGCGAGGCATCTCAAACAAGAGGCACAAGGTCGGTGTACTCAACAGACCAAGAATATGACAGCTACATCTTGCATGCATACAACTGGCAAGACGCTGCCAGCAAATGGGAATACAGAGACGGCCCATGGAAGGACTGGCTCGTGACATACGACAAGAAGAACAACGGACATGTGACCAACCTCTACAAAGGAGGCGAGCTGGCTGTCGAGGATCCCGCAAAGCTTTTCTCAGCTCATCAGCTTGTCATCAACGTCAACAAGGAATGCCCACAGGAATATAGAGCATCGCAAGACCTTATAGTAACAAAAGATGCAGAGGTGGCGCTCACCTTCCTCGGAGGCAACACATGCTGGAGCAGTTCACTGGGATACTACTACTATTTCGGCGACAACAAACCGAAGTCGCTCAGCGACGCCCACGTGGTGATGGTGTTCCCCAACACACAGAATGGCGCAGCCAAAGTTACGTACAACAGAATAGATTGGGACGCATACAAGCAGGCAGGCATCAATACTGGCGACTGCGTGCAACTCATGTATTATCCCAACATAGCCAGCGGCAGCAAGGAAGGCGCAACGACCGTGTTCCCCATGGGATGCCGCATCGGTCTGGTGCTCGCCACCAATGCTTGGAGCAACCGCATGACCTCTCCATACTGGGGCAGCGCCAACAAGCAGTACCGGTCTTGCACCACTCCCGGACTCAGCGTCAACAACAGCGGCGAGGCATACCCCGGTTCACGAACAGCACAGTATACCTACGACAACTACGTGATGGTATCATTTGAGGACCACATAGACGATTATAACTTCAGCGATGTGGTGGTGACAATGACCTCCAATCCTGTGAAGGCCATAGAGTCTACCAACAAGGTTGACGAGAGCAAACTCGTGCAGGATATATATGAGAACAAGGGCGCATACCTCTTTGAGGACCTGTGGCCATCAAAGGGCGACTACGACCTCAACGATGTCATGATCAAGATGGGATACACCAAGACGGTGGACACTCAAGGCAGAGTCAATGTGGAATCATACGACTTCACCTCCTACAGGAATGTGGGCAACGCTACCAAGATCAACGGACTGGCTGCACGCATCACCGGCATACAAGGCACAGACCAGTTGAAGTTCTACAGAAAGCTGGAGGGAAAAAGCAACTATGAGGAGATACAGTGCACATACGAAGCCAACGACGGCATCGTAGTGCTTACAAACAATGCCATCGCCAACTGCAAGGACTCCATCACATACCGTGTGTCTATCCTGCACAGCGGATTCGAATGGGGAGAGAAGACAAAGGCAGAACCTTTCATCTGGCGTGATGAGGAAGGCGGACGCTGGGAGGTGCACCTCATAGACCACGCTCCTTCATCAAAGGCCAACATGAGCCTGTTTGGCACACAAGATGATGCCTCTGACATCGCCAACGGCAAATACTACAGGCGCAACGGCAACTATCCATTCGCCCTGCATCTGGAAAGCGCGACAAAAGCCAACCTGATTACTCTTATCAGGTCGGACGGCAACAACATCAGCAATGTGTACCCACGCTATGACAAGTGGGTGAATAGCAACGGCACAAAATACCAGTACTGGTACAGAGACGCTACAGGCGCTATGCAATAGAATGCAGCAGCCATGGCGCATGAGCACCAAAAGCTATGACGCACAAATATAAGAAGACTGCATAATGTCTTAACACAGCGAGGGCGGAGCAATCACTACATGCTCCGCCCTCGTTGTATTTTGGCTTATCTGACTTCTGTTCAACATTCAGACTTTACAATATACTATGTTTAAAGCCTATGGATAACAATACATAAGTCTATGGATAGCTTTACAAAAACCTATGGATAGCTTTACAAAAACCTATGGATAGCGACACTAAAGCCTATGGATAGCGACACTAAAACCTATGGCTTTTGTAGGTCTAAGTATTCAGTAAGATATGTACGTCATGTCTTCAATAGTCAGTATATGACAAAAGTGCATTACTAAACTTTCAGACTAAACCACAAGCAAACAACCCAAAACATGGTATATGCCGAATATTGTTTCACTAAACTTTCAGGCTCTACAGACGGCTGCCCATCTGAAAGCCACGTCTGAAACTCTCACTTGAACTGCTCTATCCGGTTCAGCACCTCCGCCACGCCATCATCATCCACTGTGCCTGTCACAAAACGGGCACACGCCTTCACCTCGTCAGCGGCGTTGCCCATGGCTATGCCCCAACCTGCATGCGAGAGCATCTGCATGTCGTTGCCTCCATCGCCAAACGCCATAGTCTCGCTGATGTCAAAGCCATAATGACGGCAAACATCATCAATGCCCGTAGCTTTGTTGGTGCCCTTGGCTATGCAGTCTGCAAACAATGGATGCCAACGCAGAGCCGAACACTCGCACAACACATTGTTCATTATATAGTCTTCCTGCTCCTTAGGGAAGAAAGCTATCACCTGAAGCACATCAAGCGCAAGAGCCTTCTCGGGCGAAACCTGCTTTGGGATGCCCAAGTCAAGTAGCTCGAAAACAGTGCGGAAGTCCTCATTGTAATGCGTCACCACAGCCTGGGTGTCGGTAGCGTAAGCGACCGCCACAGGATTCTTCTCCTGATACTCCACCATGCGCCTAATATCCTCCTTGGGAACAGGACGGTGAGTCAACCTTGTGCCATCGTTAAGCATGATGCTTGCGCCATTGACCGACATGATTCCGTCATATTCCAAATCACCGAGGTTGTTGATGAACGGGCGCGGACGGCCTGTGGCTATAAAGACTTTCACACCCTTTTCACGCACAGCATGAACGGCATCTATTGCAGATTGCGGCACCTTGTGCGTGTTGAAAGACACAAGTGTGCCATCTATGTCGAAGAAAATTGCTTTTATCATTTTATTGCTAATAAAGAAGGGCTCACAATTACTTTTCTAAATACTCACAATTACTTTTCTAAGTACTCACAATTAGTTTTCCGAGAGTGGCCTACTTATATCCTTGAGATAATTGGGACATCACACCGCTTCTTCGCAACTCGCGCCACTTGTGAAGCCAACGCAAACAAGCTTGGCGAAATGCATCATTGGGCCACATGCATCATTTCAGGAAATCAAACACTCCAAGCTGATCAAGAAATACTGAGCCTATGGCAAGCGGAGCCACATACCTGAGCGAGAATCGAAGTACCCTGAAATATTTAGCCTTCAGATCACCGCCGTTGGTCAACTCATCACGATAAAGCTGCTTGTCTATCACCCATCCTGCAAAGATGCTTATCAGCATGCCGCTGACCGGCAGAAGTATGCGGCCAGACAAGTCGTCAAACATCTCAAAAATATTGCGTCCCATCACTCTGACATCATCCAGCGGACCGAACGAGAGCGAGCACAGCAATCCAAGCACGAAGATAGAGGCAGTCACCACTGTGGCAGCCTTTTTCCTGCTCCATCTGAACTCCTCAGAGGCATAGGCAGTGGCCACCTCATGGAGAGAGATGGCGCTGGTGAGCGCAGCAACAAAGAGAAGCAGGTAGAACAGCGCCGACACGAGCACGGCAAGCAAGCTGCCGTTGCCAAAGGCCTGCTGGAACACATTGGGCAAGGAGACAAACGTAAGGCTGGCTCCCACACCGATGTCGTCGGGGCTCATGCCTATGTTGAAGACAGATGGGAATATGATGAATCCCGCCATCACCGCTATAAAGGTGTCTATAAACGACACATTTACAGCCGACTTTGCCAGCGGAGTCTTCTTGTCAAAATAGCTTGCGTATGTACACAGGCATCCCATGCCGAGACTCAAGGAGTAGAAAGCCTGACCCATGGCCTGAAGGATGACGTTGCTGTCCACTTTGCTCCAATCGGGCTTCAGCAGAAACTCGATGCCTTTTGACGCGCCTGGGAGAGAGACAGAGCATACTGCAAGCACCAGAGTGATGATGAACAGCACAGGCATAAGCACCTTGGCTGATTTCTCTATGCCCGACTGAACACCCCTGACTACGACCACGTGCACACACAAGACAAAGCACACAAGCCAAAGGGATGGAGCCCACGGATTGTGCACGAAGTTGTTGAACACATCCACATAGCCTTTGCCCTCAACGCCATAAAAGGAGTTGGTGGACGCAAGAAACGCGTAATGCAAAGTCCATGCTCCCACCACTATATAATAGCACAATATGAACCATCCGCAGAACACGCCAAGACGGCCCACCCATTTCCATGGCGAACCGTTGGACATGATGCGATAGGCTCCAGCCGTGTTGGAGTGTGTGTAGCGGCCTATCAGGAACTCGCTTATCATGATAGGCAAGCCGAGCACAATGATGCTTATTATGTAAACAACGATAAAGGCTGCGCCTCCATTCTCACCTGTCTCTATAGGAAAGCGCCATATATTGCCCAGTCCCACTGCCGACCCTGCTGCGGCAAGCACGGCTCCCAACTTCGAGCCAAAGTTTTCCCTACTCATAATTTCCTTTTTAACGGTTTGTGTATTAGTGAGCATACTGCCAGTCCGACCAAGGCTCCGAAAGCATCGGCATAGAAGTCAAGCCAATCGCCTGAGCGGTAGGTGGTGCAATACGCTTGGACAAGTTCCATCAGTCCTCCATACAAGGCAGGATAGACCAGCAGCATGACCCACATGGCCACGCTCATACCTTCTCTGCGGATTGCCGCTCTGTCAAGCCACATGGCGAGAGACAAAGCGCCATACATGACGAAGTGCACCCACTTGTCTATGAAAGGCACATCCTCCAGCTCCGGCACTTCTGGCACCGGAATGGTGCTCAACACAAGAATGGCTATAGAGACCGCTGCTGTGCAAGCCCATCTCAACTTATAAAGAATATCCATCATAACTCACGCGTGTCATTTCCAAAAAGGCTCATGACTCAAGCCTTGTCTTTCCACTCTCGGTATGGGTGCTTCAGCATATACTTATTGTAGTAATGCTTGTCGCCCGTAACCTCTCGTCCGAGAAAGTCGGGCTTGTCGAAAGCCTCTTCCTCTGAGCCAAACTCTATCTCAGCCATGACAAGTCCCTCGTTGTCACCAAAGAACTCATCGACCTCCACAGTGTGCTTTCCGCACTTCACCAGGTAGCGGTCCTTCACCACCTTGCCTGGCATGCAAAGCTTAAGCATCTCATGAGCGTCCTCAAGAGATATCTCTGTCTCAAACTCATATCGGCTGATGCCGTCAGCGGCAGAAGGGCCCTTGATGGTCAAGTAGCCCTTGTCGCCCCTGATGCGTATGCGCACCGTCCGTCCTGGCTCTGTGGCAAAATAGCCTTGCTCTATGTGCGTGACATTGTATGCCTGCGACTTGAAGTCGCCCACAACCAGAAACTTGCGCTCTATCTCCAAATGTGCCATAACATTCTTTACAAGTAAGCCATTACAAGTCTGCTTCCGAGAACTCCATGAGGTAAGCCTTGATGAAACCATCCAGCTTGCCATCCATCACTCCGCCCACATCGCTTGTCTGATAATTGGTGCGGTGGTCTTTCACACGGCGGTCGTCAAACACATACGAGCGTATCTGGCTGCCCCACTCTATCTTCTTCTTGCCGGCCTCTATCTTCTGCTGCTCAGCCATCTTCTTCTTGAGAGCGCGGTCATAGAGCTGTGAGCGCAACAGGCGCATGGCGTTCTCGCGGTTCTCCTGCTGCTTTCGTGTCTCTGTGTTCTCGATGAGGATTTCCTCCTCCTCGCCCGTGTCGGGGTCCACATACTGATAGCGGAGGCGCACTCCCGTCTCCACCTTATTGACATTCTGTCCTCCAGCTCCAGAGCTGCGGAAGGTATCCCAGCTTATCTTGCTCTTGTCGATGACCACCTCAATGGAGTCGTCAACCAGTGGGGTGACAAAGACGGAAGCGAACGATGTCATTCGCTTGCCCTGCGCATTATAAGGGCTGACACGCACCAAACGGTGGACACCGCTCTCGCCCTTGAGGAATCCATAGGCCTGGTCGCCCACAATCTCCATAGTCACAGTCTTTATTCCTGCCTCATCGCCATCAATGAAGTTGCTGATATTCACTTTATACTTATGCGCCTCAGCCCATCTCTGGTACATGCGCATGAGCATGGAAGCCCAGTCCTGGGCCTCCGTTCCGCCAGCTCCAGAGTTTATCTTCAGCACAGCGTCCATGCCGTCAGCCTCTCCACGGAGCATATTTTTCAGCTCAAGGTCTTCTATAAGCTTGAGAGCCACAGCATAGTATTCGTCCACCTCTTCCTCGGTAGACATCTCTTCCTTGTAGAAATCATAAGCCACCTCTGTGTCATCGGTAGCTGCCTTGACCTCCTTGTATCCATCTATCCATTTCTGGAGATCCTTCACCTTTTTCATCTGCGCCTCGGCAGCCTTCTGGTCGTCCCAGAAGCCTGGAGCCTGCGTGCGCAGCTCCTCTTCCTGCACTTCTATAAGTTTGTTTTCTATCTGCAGATAGCGATGAAGGGCTTCTGTGCGATCCTTAATGTCTTTCAGTTGATCAGCTGTTATCATATTTCGTTTAATATTTCAATTCGGGTGCAAAGTTACGAAAAAAATAAAGAAGCACGCGCCTGCGAGTTCTAAATAATGACTTTTCTTACATAGAAAGAGTCCGTTAAGCTTTTTTTCCCAAGTAATCAGTCTTAAAGCTTTACTGATTCGAGTTAAATTCGTAACTTTGCACCACGATAAAAATGACTGAGGCCCAATGCGGCATCATGCTTTACGCACAAGCCGCAACAGGCACCACACACAAGAGAAAAGAAGGATGAGATTTATCAAGCGACTCGATTTATTCATACTCAAGAACTACCTCACGCTGTTTGCAGGCACATTCTGCATCAGCCTTTTTGTCGTCATGATGCAGTTCCTGTGGAAATACATCGACGACCTCATGGGCAAGGGCCTCACCTTCGACGTGTATGTGAAATTCTTTTTCTACGCGGCAGAGACACTTGTGCCGTTAGCCCTGCCTCTGGCCATACTGCTGGCTTCTCTCATATCGTTCGGAAACATCGGCGAGCGCCTGGAGCTGCTTGCCATCAAAGCTGCTGGAATATCCCTGTTCCGCACCCTGCGCCCACTCATCATCCTCAACACGGCACTGGCGCTGGGCTCATTCTATTTCCAAAACAAAATAGTTCCCGAAGCGCAGCAGAACGTCAAGCAGCTGCTTTTCTCCATGAAGACTAAATCGCCTGAACTGGAGATTCCAGAGGGAGTGTTCTACGACGGCATTGAGAACATCAATATCTTTGTCAAGAAAAAGAACAAGGAGACAGGCATGCTCTACGACGCCATCATATACAACATGCAGGAGGGCGTGAACAGAGCGCACATCTTTCTGGCCGACTCTGCCAGGATGGAGACATCGTCAGACAAGATGCACCTGCTGCTCCACCTCTACAGCGGCGAGCAGTTTGAGAACCTGCAGGACGGGGCGCTGCAAGCCACCAACGTGCCATACCGCCGCGAGACCTTCGTGGAGAAGCATTTCATCATCGACTTCGACACCAACTTCAACATGATTGACCAGGAGAGCATAGGCAGCTCAGCCATGGTGAAGAACATGAGGCAGCTCGTTCATGACATCGACTCACTCAACGCCTACTACGACAGCCTCAGCCTGGAGAAGACACGGTACATGGAGCGCAGCTACCTCAGCATACCGCACAAGGCACGCATCTCAGACTACGACTCCATCACCGTCACACTGCTGGAGGACAGCGTCAAAGCGCGTCTGGAGAGAGAGCAGAAGATATATGAGAGACAGGAAAAGGAACATGCCAACGCTGTGCCAACATCGACAGTAAACGCCGACACCATATTCCAGTCGCTCAACAACCAAGAGAAGCAGAGTGCCGTGCTCTCAGCCCTGCAGAAGGCAAGCGCGCAGGAGTTTGACACAAGCGACGGCTTCATAGAGCAAGGCAACAAGGACATACGCCGCCACGAGAAAGAGTTCTGGCAGAAGATAACCATGTCGCTGGCATGCCTGCTCTTCTTCTTCATCGGGGCGCCGCTCGGAGCCATCATACGCAAAGGCGGACTCGGCTTCCCTGTCGTCATAGCCGTCATCATATTCATTTTCTACTACATCATCAACACGTTTGGCGACAAGGTGGGACGTGAGGGAGCCATACCTGTATGGTTCGGCATGTGGCTGAGCACACTGGTGCTTGCGCCTCTGGGCGTGTTCTTCACAGTGAAGTCGAACAACGACTCCGCCGTGTTCAACATAGACGCCTACACCAATCTGTGGCGAAAGCTGCTGGGCATACGCACCAAGCGGCACATCACCAAGAAGGAGGTCATCATCGAAGACCCCGACTACAGGCATGCGGCCACGCAGCTCGAAGAACTCTCTGAGGCAGCAAGGCACTATTACGCATCGCTGCCAAGACCCAACATCATCGGCTACCTGAGCTACATAGCCAGATACTACATCTCCAGACATGAAGACACGGAGGCCAGCGAGATAAACGAGAAGCTGGAGGCCATTGTCGAGGACCTGTCCAACAGCAAAGACAGAAACGTCATCAACGCTCTCAACAAGTATCCTGTCATGGACACACACTCATTCCGCTTCTACCGCAGGAGAAGAAAAGACCTCCGCGCCATCATCAAACACTCGGACAAACTAAAAGATTACATATATGGAAACATCGTTTCAGTTCAGTAAGATAGAGGATGCTATAGAAGACTTCCGTCAAGGCAAGTTCGTCATCGTGGTGGACGACGAGGACAGGGAAAACGAAGGTGACTTCATCACCCCTGCCGAAATGATCACGCCAGAGAAAGTCAACTTCATGCTGCGCGAGGGACGCGGTGTGCTCTGCGCACCAATAACCATCTCGCGCGCCCAGGAACTGGAGTTGCCACACCAGGTTGTGGACAACACCTCCATGCTCGGCACACCTTTCACCGTGACTGTCGACAAGCTCGACGGCTGCACCACAGGAGTGAGCGCGCACGACCGCGCGGCCACCATACAGTGGCTGGCCAGCAGCGAGGCTAAGCCAAGCGACTTCGGCCGCCCTGGACACATCAACCCGCTCTACGCCCAAGACAAGGGCGTGCTCCGTCGTGCCGGACACACAGAGGCTGCCATTGACCTCGCACGCCTGGCAGGACTCAAGCCTGCTGCCGCCCTCATAGAGATACTCAACCCCGACGGCACCATGGCCCGCATGCCTGAGCTCATGGCCAAGGCCAAGGAGCATGGCATGAAACTCATACAGATAAAGGACCTCATAGCCTACCGCCTGCACCAGGAGAGCCTTGTAGAGAAAGGCGTGGAAGCCGACATGCCCACAGCCTACGGACACTTCCGCATCATACCTTTCCGCCAGAAGAGCAACGGACTGGAGCACGTGGCGCTCATCAAGGGCACATGGGAGAAAGACGAGCCTGTTCTTGTGCGCATGCACTCCAGCTGTGCCACAGGCGACATCTTCGCCAGCCAGCGATGCGACTGCGGCGAGCAGCTTCACAGATCCATGCAGCTCATCGAGAAAGAGGGCAAGGGCGCCATTGTCTACCTCATACAGGAAGGCCGCGGCATCGGACTCATGAACAAGATAGCTGCCTACAAGCTTCAGGAGGAAGGACTTGACACAGTAGACGCCAACATACACCTCGGCTTCGACCCCGACCTGCGCGACTATGGCGTAGGAGCGCAGATACTGCGTGAGATAGGCATCAGCAAGATACGCCTGCTCACCAACAATCCGGTGAAGCGCGTGGGTCTTGAAGGCTACGGCCTGGAGATTGTGGAGAATGTGCCTATAGAGGTCACCCCCAACCCATACAACGAGCGCTACCTCCACACCAAGAAGGAGCGCATGGGACACACCCTGCACTTCAACAAATGAGGCTGAGGAGCGTGCTGGCCATGACACATTGATGTCTCACTCTTACCCCTGCCTCCCTACAAGGCACAGGAAAGCCATCACCGCTTCTCCTATCCTACCAAAGACAATTATACAATAATCAAACACAACAATAAATTATGGAAACTCTCTCAGATAGACTCAACCGTTTGTCTCCTTCTGCCACTCTCGCAATGAGCCAGAAGAGCTCTGAACTCAAAGCTCAGGGCATCGACATCATCAACCTTAGTGTTGGCGAGCCAGACTTCAACACTCCAGACCACATCAAGCTCGCTGCCATCAAGGCAGTAGAGGACAACTGGAGCCGATACAGCCCTGTGCCTGGCTACCCAGAACTCAAGAAGGCTATCGTCAACAAGCTCAAGAATGAAAACGGACTGGACTACCAGCCATCACAGATCCTTTGCTCCAACGGTGCAAAGCAGTCTGTGTGCAACACCATCATGGCGCTCGTCAACGCTGGCGATGAGGTCATCATACCAGCTCCTTACTGGGTGTCTTACCCACAGATGGTGCTCCTGGCTGAAGGCACACCAGTCTTTGTGGAGGCTCCAATAGAACAGGACTTCAAGATAACACCAGAACAGCTTGAGGCTGCCATCACACCTAAGACACGCGCACTCATCCTCTGCTCTCCAAGCAACCCTACGGGTTCTGTGTACAGCAAGGCTGAGCTTGAGGCACTGAAGAACGTGCTTCTCAAGCATGAGCGCGTCATCGTCATCGCTGATGAGATTTACGAGCACATCAACTATGTGGGCAAGCACGCCTCTATGGCTGAGTTTGACGACATCAAGGACCGTGTGGTCATAATCAACGGCGTTTCCAAGGCTTACGCCATGACAGGATGGCGCATCGGATTCATCGCCGCTCCTGAATGGATTGTCAAGGGATGCAACAAGCTCCAGGGACAGTACACATCAGGTCCATGCTCTGTATCCCAGAAAGCTGCTGAGGCTGCTTTCTCTGGCGACCAGCAATGTGTGGAGACCATGCGCCTGGCATTTGAGCGCCGCCGCAACCTCATCGTAAAACTGGCCAAGGAGATTCCTGGACTTGAGGTCAACGAGCCACACGGAGCATTCTACCTCTTCCCTAAGTGCTCAAGCTACTTTGGCAAGAAAGACGGTGACCGCGTCATCAACAACTCTACCGACTTTGCCATGTATCTTCTCGAAGTGGGACATGTGGCTACTGTGGGTGGCGACGCATTCGGCTCTCCTGAGTGCTTCCGCATGAGCTACGCTACATCTGACGAGAACATCATCGAGTCGATGAAGCGCATCAAGGACACTCTCGCACGCCTTAAGTAATATATCCGCTATATAAAGCCCAGGTCTACTGTTCCATCTGTCCAAGCAGGGGGAACTGGCCTGGGCTTTACTTTTTACCTACATCGGCCCTTCATGCCAATAAGTAGGTGCTCATAATTATTTTTTATTTGGCGCGCTCTATCCACTGGCAGACCTTTCTTCTGTATGAAGGAGACAATTTTGAACACCTACTTACAACCCGACACTCAAACAGAAGGCTGGAGAGACCTGACTCGACAGCAAAGACTCAGCAGCCTGTTCAGGAACACTAAGCAACTAACATTATAACCTACTACTTGACTAATGAAAAGAAACATCGTATTGCCACTCTGCCTGATGCTGGCCGCATCAGCCAACGCACAGACAGACATCACTGCAAAATACTTGAACAACCCTTCCTTTGAGCTGGACGACATCAGCAAGCTGGCAAAGGATGACACGCGCGGCGCCTACTCAGCCTCATCTATATACGGATGGAACCTGACAGGCAAATATGGCGTGAGCGACATCATGACAGCCAACGCGCACGCGACAGACAACAATTTCGGTGCGCCAGGCACTCCGTCCGACGGCAACCAGATGTACTATATCCGCAATGCATGGAGCTCATCCACAGCATCGCTACTGCAAAAGATTAAGTTGCCTGCCGGCAAATACAAGCTCACAGTGGACAACAAGTGCATCACACAGGCTGCACACTCTGCATCTCTTATCGCAGGTGACGAGGCGCTTTCTCTCACTTTCCAGTCGGCCATGCCATCCAAGTGGAGCACCAGCGAATTGGCTTTCAGCGTCGACGAGGAGAGAGAGGTGACCATCGGACTTACAGTCAATTTCGGCTCTGGCTCGGGAGGCTCTGTGCTTGTGGACAACTTCCGTCTCTTCCGAATGCCTGATGACGCTTCTGAGACAGAAGACCCCACAGAGATTTCTGTCCCTTCTTTCACCGAAGGAGTCATCAACGCTGACTTTATCGGTGAGACAGCCATGAAGACCGACCTGATGCAGATGCTGGCAGACTTCTCACAATATATGGTCAACGACTTCCAGGAGTGCGTCAGCCCCAACTCTGTCAAAGAGGCTTGCGGATGCTTCAAGGGAGAGAACACCATGGCCAACGATGAGCGCGGCGTGCGCCCCAACGCTGACCTTTCCATGATATGCGCCTTTCTCGTCAAGTATGGCAAGCCGGCCAACGTGCAGCTGCCAGCTGGCGTGACATGGGAGAAGATAGAGGACATGGCCATGAAGTCACTCGTCTTCGCCTACTCCACACACAAGGCCAACAAGCTCAAAGTGTGCAGCGGCAACAACTATTGGGGATCCACATCAACATCCGACGCCGTATGGGAATCTTCACTCTGGGCCATGTCGGTGGCCTATTCCGCATACTTCCAGTGGGACAAACTCACAGAGAAGCAGCGCGGATACATCTACTCCATGCTCAAAGCTGAATGCAACTATGAGCTTTACCGCAACATACCCACAGGCTATGCAGGCGACACAAAGGCTGAGGAGAACGGATGGGAGGCTAATGTGCTCGCAGCCACTCTCGGACTCTTCCCCAACGACGATCTCGCACCAAAATGGTTTGCACGTCTGCGCGAGTTTGCCGTCAACAGCTACTCGCATCCTTCCGACATAAACAACACCACGGTCATCGACCCTTGGTATGACGACAAGACAGTGGCCGACCTATACAAGGGACAGAACCTGTATGATGACTACTCTCTGCAAAACCATAACCTCTTCCACACTTCCTACCAGAACGTGGTGATGCAGGAACTTGGTGAGGCAGCACTCGCCCTGAAACTATTCCAGCTCGGACTGCATGGTGAGGAGAAATGGAAGACCAACGCTCTCATGCACAACAACCAGGAGGTGCAGGACAGCGTGCTCAACTGGCTGGCTCTCGCTGACGGCGAACTCGCCATGCCCAACGGCAACGACTGGAGCCTCTTCCTCTACGACCAGATTACCAGCTACACCACACAGGCTTGTTTCCAGAAAGACCCCAACGCGCTCATGCTGGAAAACATGGCCTACAAATACATCAAGGCACGCCAGAAGACCACGGATGACGGTTCATGGCTGCTGCGCGCTGATGTGGGAGCAAGGCGCATGGGCGTGGAGGGACACCGTGTCATGATGACTTATCTGATGCACGACGTTCTCTCTACCGCCGACATCACTCCTACCAACTGGAGCGACTTCAACCGAACTTACAGCGCGGCAAAGATGCTTCCTTGCCAGAACATAGTGAGAGCCGCATCCGACTACCGCTTCTCTTGCTTCTCATGGAGCAACGGACTGAAGTCATACACAGGATATTTCGCAGCCAACAGCGCTGACAAGAACAAGATTGTCGTGCCCTACCGCGCCAACAACACTGGCAACCTTACTGGATGGTATGATGTGCAGGGCAAGGGCACAAACGCCTCACCAGTGGTGAGCGGCATATACCAACTGAAGGGCAACGGATACGTGATGAACGGAGAGCTGAACACCAATGACAACACGCTCAACAACCGCTTTGCCATCTATTCCACTCCCGACAATGCCATCATCTATCTCGACAACGTGAAAGCCAACGCTGCCGCCACCATCACAGCAGAGAAGGGCGGACTGCTTGCCATCTCTACCGATGAGCTGATGAAGCTCACGCGTACATTATATTATAATAACAACGGCAATATCTCACACAAGCAGACTGACGGCTCTGCCTTCCGCACATTCAGCAGCCCATGGGTCAACATAGACAACGAGCTTGGCGTCATCTCTGCCGGCAACGGCAAGAAGATAGCGTTCGGAGACAGAGGAGCCAACAACTCCATCTACACTTCCAAGCTATATCCTATGTACAGCAACACATCGCGCTCGGTAAAGGCTGGCGAGACTGTGGACAGCCGCAACCTCGTCTACTACAGCAACATCACCGCCGCCGAGACCAAGCAGATGGCCGACAAGCTCATCTCTCTCAAGGACAGGATGCCTGAGGGATGGAACGCTGTCATCGCTCCCGACAGCCGCTGCGACTATTTCCTCGCTTCCAACTTCCGCGGCGAGACGTCTGCCACAGTGAAGGACATATGCTGCGGCGACTGGGCTCCTGTGTTCTATCAGCCTACAAGCATTGCAGACAGCAAGGCCACGGTGACCATCACGGCGCAGGCCAACAACTCTGTGGCACAGCCACTCCGCCTGTTGCTCCAAGGCAAGGACATCATAGCGCAACTCGAAGACGAGACCTCTGCCTACGTGACTGCCACTGCCAAGACAAGCATCAACGCACGCATCGTGCCAGAGGCTGAGGGCGCTGCTGCCACAAGAGAGGACATCACGCTGAAGAAGGGTGAGACTATCAGAGTATACATGAACGAAAAGAGTGAGGTATGCGTTGAGAACGCGTCCTTTCCCTTCGTTCAGCAAAAAGACTATACGAGCTATATTGTCAACCCATCGTTCGACGGCAACTCAAAAGCAGGGTGGCAAGGCGCGCCAACAGTAGACTACAACTGCGGTGAGAAGTACAACACCAACTTCAATGTGTGCCAGACCATCAATGGACTGCCTGAGGGAAACTACATTCTCTCATGCCAAGCCTTCTACCGCTCGGGCACGACAGACAATGCGGCAGCCGCACATTCAGCTGGCACAGAGAAGCTCAACGCTTCTCTCTATGCCAACGATGCCGAGACACCTGTCATGTCCATCATAGAGGCTGCCGGCAAAAAGGGAGCTGTGGGAGTTGTGGCCAAGGGCTATGGCTATGTGCCCAACACGATGGAACAGACCAGCGCATATTTCCGCGCCGGACTCTACACCAACTCGCTCGCCTGCACGGTGGGAAACGACGGTATCCTGACTATAGGTATCAAGAAGACATCCACCATCAGCAGCGACTGGTGCATCTTTGACAATTTCACTCTGACTTATCTCGGCAAGAGCGACACGCCCGACAGCATCGACGCTCCTGCCAACACGGAGGCCACACACGGTATCTTCAACCTGCAAGGCCAGCCCATGCAAGCGGCCGACATGATGAAGCACGGCATCTACATCGTCAACGGCCATAAGATGAAGTTATAAGATTCATGACAACTCACACTTTACTTCTATTGTATCATGACATTCAAAAGCATATTGTTCTGCCTGTCCCTTGCTGCAAGCATGGGACAGGCACCTGTCGCCGAAGCAGCGCAGCTGCCAGAACCATTGCGGACAGACATTGCCACATCCAAGAACACACCGTCACGCAAGGTCAACTTCGACTCTTCATGGCGTTTCTTCATGGGCGATGAGCCAAAGGCAGCCGGACCACTCTTTGACGACAGCAAATGGCGGACACTGACTCTTCCGCACGACTGGAGCATCGAGCACAGCGTGGACAAGAACGCACCTGCCGGCAATGACGGAGGCTACTATCCGACAGGCATCGGCTGGTACAGAAAGACATTTACCATGCCTGCCGCATGGAAGGGCGAAAAGACCTACCTGTATTTCGAGGGCGTGTACATGAACTCTACTGTCTACGTCAACGGCAAGCAAGTGGGCGGACACCCCTACGGCTACACTTCTTTCTTCTGCGACATCACCGATGCGGCTGTGCCAGGAAAGAGGAACGTGGTTGCAGTGAGGGTGGACAACGCGCAGCAGAAGAACTGCCGATGGTACTCTGGCTCAGGCATCTACCGCCATGTGGCACTCGTACATTCCAACGCCACACATATAGACCACTGGGGAGCAGCTGTCAACACGCTCGCAATAGACGGCGACAAGGCCACTGTAGAAATAGCCACTACCGTGAAGAACGAGAGCGCGGCCAGCAGAAGCGTCACGCTGACAGTTGCCACCGACGGCAAGTCGAACACGTCAGACATCGTGGACATCCCTGCCAACAGCGAGAAGACCATCAAGCAGACACTGGTGATAGACCGCGCACGCCTCTGGAGCACGGACTCGCCCAACCTGTACAAGGCGCAGCTCACACTCAAGGCCGAGGGCAAGAGCATCGACAGCTTCGAGCAGACTTTTGGCATCAGGCAGATAGCCTTCTCCACAAAGGGCGTGAGCCTCAACGGCAAGAAGATTCTCATAAACGGCGGCTGCGTGCACCACGACAACGGACTGCTTGGAGCAGCTGCCTTCGACAGAGCGGAAGTGCGCAAGGTGCAACTGATGAAGAAGGCTGGATTCAACGCCATACGCACATCGCACAACCTGCCCTCTGAAGCATTTCTCGATGCCTGCGACAGCCTTGGCATGCTGGTCATCGACGAGGCTTTCGACGGGTGGAGAGAGGCTAAGAACAGCCACGACTATGCAGAACTTTTCGACAAATGGTGGAAAGCTGACGTAGACGGCATGGTGCTGAGAGACCGCCGCCATCCAAGCATCATGGCATGGAGCATAGGCAACGAGGTCATAGAGCGCAAGAAGATTGAGATTGTCACCACGGCACACAGGCTTGCGGCCGAAGTGCACAAGCACGACGCACGCCCCGTCACATCGGCTCTTGCAGCATGGGACAGCGACTGGGATATATATGACCCACTGGCTGCCGAACTTGACATCACAGGATACAACTACATGATACATAAAGCTGAGGGCGACCACGAGAGAGTGCCTTCACGCATCATGTGGCAGACAGAGTCGTATCCCCGCGACGCTTTCAGCAACTGGAAGAAAGTGAACGACCTTGACTATGTGGTCGGCGACTTCGTGTGGACAGGCATCGACTACCTGGGCGAGTCGGGCATCGGACGCTTCTGGTACAAAGGCGAGCCTGAGGGCGAGCACTACCACCGTCCGCTCTATCCTTGCCATGCAGCCTACTGCGGCGACATCGACCTGACAGGATGGAGAAAGCCTATCTCACACTACCGTGACATGCTATACAACGGCACGGAGAAACTCTACATGGCTGTGAAAGAGCCAGACAACTTCTATGGCAAGATAAGCACAGGACTATGGGCTGTGTGGCCCACATGGGAATGCTGGAACTGGAAAGGACATGATGGCAAGAACATCGACGTGGAGGTGTACTCCAAGTATCCTAAGGTTCGCCTATACCTAAACGACACGCTTGTGGGTGAGAAACCTACGGGTCGCAAGGAGGAATTCAAGGCTGTGTTCACACTGCCCTACAAGGAAGGCACACTGCGCTCTGAAGGACTCTCCACCGACGGCAAAGTGATGGAGGAGAAGACACTCTCCACAGCATCGGCTCCTGCGGCTCTGCGAGTCACTGCCGAGAGCAGCCACATGCTTGCCAACGGCCAGGATCTCTGCTTCGTGCAGGTGGAGGTGGTCGACAAGCAGGGACGCTTATGCCCCGATGCGTCTCTGCCTGTCAAGATAAGCATCTCTGGCGAAGGCACACTCGCTGCGGCTGGCTCTGCCGACATAAAGGATGAGAATCCCTACAACAGCCATGCCTTCACCACATGGAAGGGACGTGGGCTCGTCATCGTGAGAAGCACACACAAAGCCGGACGCGTCACCCTGAAACTGAGCGCCGACTCTATGGCTCCATGCACTACAGTATTGCGGTCGTCTGCACAATAAGCGCTGACGAATCTCTGATACTACATATATATAATATAAGCAGACACGGAGGCCGAACCTTAATGGTTCAGCCTCCGTGCCTGCTTGTTAATAGGCATTCAAAATGGCTTTTCGTGGCACTCATTGCCACAGCCTGTGAAGACCGTCTTTTTCACGCTGGTGGG